>CAZQTL010000012.1:0-39200 GCA_964595975.1 uncultured Thermoanaerobaculia bacterium
CCTCGCGACGCGCGCCAAGGACGAGCTCGGACTCGAGGCGCCGCGCCTCGAACAGGTGATCTTCCGCGAGGAGATGGAGTGAAGCCCCGCCTCTACTGGGTGCTCGCCCTGCTCGCGCTCTGGATCGGAGCGATCGCGGCGCGCCTCTACCACCTGCAGGTGAATCGCCACGACGAATTCGCGCGCCGGGCGGAGCGCCAGCAGCAGCGGGTCATCGAGCTCGACCCGCCGCGCGGCACGATCTACGACGCGCGCGGGCGCGAGCTTGCGGTCTCGGTGGAGGTCGAGTCGGCGTTCGCGGTGCCGCGCGAGGTCGGAGACCCACGGGCCGCGGCCAAGTCCCTGGCGCGCGTCCTCGAGATCGATCCCGGCAAGCTCGAGCGCCTGCTCGACGCCGATCGCGAGTTCGTCTGGGTGGCGCGCAAGCTCGACCCGCCTCAGGCGCGCCGCGTCAAAGAGCTCCGCCTGCCGGGGGTCTACTTCCTCGAGGAGTCGAAGCGCTACTACCCGCTGCGGGAAGTCGGCGCGCACGCGCTGGGCTACGTCGGCACGGACAACCACGGCCTCGCCGGTCTCGAGGCGATGTACGACAAGGTCGTGGCGGGCAAGCCAGGCCGGCGCACGGTGCTGCGCGACGCCCGGCAAGGGATGGCCGTGCCGGCGAATCTGCCGTCCGCGGCACCGGTGCCCGGAAGCGACCTCTACCTGACGATGGACGCCGCCTTGCAGCAGATCGCCGAGCGTGAGCTGGCGAAGGCGGCCGAGCGCTACTCGCCGCAGAGCGGCAGCGTCGTCGTGCTCGAGCCCGCGACGGGCGCGGTGCTGGCGCTCGCCTCCTGGCCGACCTTCGACTCCAACCGGTTCACGGCGGCCACCGACGAGGTTCGCCGCAATCGTCCGGTGAGCGACGCCTACGAGCCCGGGTCGACCTTCAAGATGGTCACCGCCGCGGCGGCGCTCGAGGAAGGCCTGATCGATCCCGACGAGGTCCTCGACTGCGAGATGGGCGGCATCACCCTGGCCGGCGTGCGTATCGCCGACCACAAGCCGTTCGGGATGCTGACCTTCCGCGACGTCATCGCCAAGTCCTCCAACGTCGGCACGATCAAGACTTCGTTGCGCCTGTCGAACGCCAGCTTCTACGCCATGATCCGCGCCTTCGGTTTCGGCCGGACGTCGGGGATCGACCTGCCCGGCGAGAGCCCCGGCCTGCTGATGCCGGTGAGCCGCTGGCCGGCGCTCGCCAAGGCGTACATCTCCTTCGGCCAGGGAATCTCGATCACTCCGCTGCAGCTAGCGCTGGCCTTCGGCACGATCGCCAACGGCGGCCGGTTGCTCGAGCCCTACCTGGTTCGCCAGACGGGCAGCGGGACGGCGGCGCAGGTGCTCCATCCGCAGCCGGTGGAACGCGGCCGCCCGATCTCGCCGCGGACGCTGGCGATCGTCGCCGAGCTGCTCCAGGGAGTGACCGCGGAGGGCGGCACAGGACGGGCGGCGATCGTCAGCGGCTATCCGGTGGCGGGCAAGACCGGCACGGCGCAGAAGGCCGAACCCGGCAAGGGCTACCTCGCCAACGAGTTCATTGCCAGCTTCGCCGGCTACGCGCCGGCGGCGCACCCGGCGCTCGTCGCCGTCGTGGTGATCGACGATCCGCACGGCGGGTATCACGGCGGCGACGTCGCGGCGCCGGTCTTCGCGGCGATCGCGCAGCAGGCGCTGCTCTATCTCAACGTCCGGCCCGAGCGGGATCGTCCGGAGCGCTGGCCGGGGGAGCCCGAGCCGCCCGGCTCCGAGACGCCCGGGAAGCCGGAGAATCCGCTGTCGCAGCCCGACCCGGAATCGGGAATCGTCACCGCCGCACTCGAAGCGGAGGATGCGCCGACCGCTCCGCCGCCCGCCGGCTCGCTGCCGGATCTCGCCGGGATGACCGCGCGCGAGGCGCTCGCGGCGACGGCCGACCTGCGTCTCTATCCGGTCCTGCGCGGAGCCGGGGTGGTGCAGCGGCAGGAGCCGCCGCCGGGCTCGCCGATGCCGCCGCCCGGGGGGCGAGTCGAGCTCTATCTCGCCAGCGGAGCCGGCGGATGAAGCTCTCGGCGCTCGTCAGGGATGTCGCCGTGACCGGAGACCTCGGGTCCGACCCCGAGGTCTTCGGCGTTCGTCACGACTCGCGAACGGTCGAACCGGGAGAGCTCTTCGTCACCTGGAGCGGTGCGAAGTTCGACGGGCGGCTGTTCGCGGGGCAGGCGATCGAGCGCGGCGCGGTGGCGATTCTCGCCGACCGGCCGCGGCCGGCCGAGACGCCGGGCGGGATTCCCTGGCTCGAGTCCGCCGATCCGCGCGGCCTGCTGGGCGACCTCGCGGCGCCGCTCTACGGCCACCCGGATCGCGCCCTGACCCTGGTCGGAGTCACCGGCACGAACGGCAAGTCGACCGTCGTCGAGCTCTGCGCCAACATCCTCGAGGCAGCCGGGCTGCCCTGCGGGAGGATCGGAACGCTGGGCTACACCTTCGCTGGCGACGATCTCGCGGCCGGCAGGCCCGCCGAGCGCACGACGCCGGAAGCATCGGATCTCTTCCGCCTGCTCGCCGCGATGCGCGACCGCGGCGCGCGCGCCGCAGCGATGGAGGTCTCGTCGCACGCCCTGGTGCAGGGCCGCGTCCGCGGTGCCCGCTTCGACGTCGGTCTGTTCACGAACCTGACCCGCGATCATCTCGACTTCCACGGCGACCTCGAGACCTACTATTCCGCCAAGCGCCGGCTGTTCGATGTGCTGAAGCCCGGGGGCCGCGGCGTGGCGAATCTCGACGACTCCTCCGGCCGTCGCCTCGCCGGCGAGCTCGGCCTGGTCCACACATTCGGGTCCTCGGGCTCGGGCGCCGCGGTGCGGCCGGCCGGGGTCGACCTCGACGGCGAAGGGATGCGCGGCGCGCTCGCCACGCCGCGCGGGCAGGTGCGGTTCCGCTCGCCGCTGCTCGGGCGCTACAACCTGTCGAATCTCCTCGCCGCAGCGGCCGCGGGCGAAGCGCTCGAGCTGCCGCTCGAGGCCATCGCCGCCGGCATCGAGCGGACCCGCCCGCTCGCCGGGCGGATGGACGCCGTGCGCGCCGGTCAGCCGTTTCTCGCCGTCGTCGACTACGCGCACACCGACGCCGCCCTGGGAGCGGCGATCCGCTCGCTGCGCGAGCTCACCGGCACCAAGGTGGTCGTGGTCTTCGGGTGCGGTGGCGATCGCGATCCGGGCAAGCGCCCGATGATGGGGCGAATCGCCGGCGACCTCGCCGATCTGCCGATCGCCACCTCCGACAATCCACGCAGCGAGGATCCGCTGGCGATCCTCTCCGCAGTCGAGGAAGGACTCAAGGCGAGCACCAACCGCAATTACCGCATCGTTCCCGACCGCCGGGAGGCGATCCGCCGGGCCGTGACGGTGGCGATGGGCGGCGGCTGGTCGGTTCTGGTCGCGGGCAAGGGGCACGAGAACGAACAGATCGTCGGCAACCAGCGCCTGCCGTTCTCCGACCGCAGCGAGCTCGAGCGCGCGATCGTCGAACAGCGCGGCATGGAGGCTCGGGCCTGAATGCTCTACCACCTCCTCTATCCCCTGCACGAGCAGTTCGCGCTGTTCAACGTCTTCCGCTACATCACCTTCCGCACCGCGGGGGCGATCGTGACGGCGATCCTGCTCGCGCTTCTCCTCGGCCCCCGATTCATCGCCACCCTGCGCAGGATGTCGGTGGGGCAGAACATCCGCGAAGTGGGGCCGCAGAGCCATCAGGTCAAGGCGGGAACGCCCACCATGGGTGGGCTGCTGATTCTCTTCACCCTGGTCGTGCCGACGCTGCTGTGGGCGAATCTCGCCAATCTCTACGTCTGGATCGCGATCGGCGTCACCCTCGGATTCGGCGCGATCGGCTTCGTCGACGACTTCCTGAAGGTCAGGCGGCGCCGCAACCTGGGTCTCTCGGCACGCGCCAAGTTCCTGCTTCAGGTGGGCGTCGCGACGCTCGCGGGGTCTCTGCTGCGGGTCATGCCGATCGAGGGGACGTTCGCGCCCACTCTCACCTTTCCCTTCTTCAAGGAACTGGTGATCAACCTCGGCATTCTCTACGTTCCGTTCGTCGTCTTCGTGCTGGTCGGCGCGTCGAACGCCGTGAACCTGACCGACGGGCTCGACGGGCTGGCGATCGGCGCCACGCTGTTCGCCGCGGCCACTTACGCCATCTTCACCTACGTCGCGGGCAACCGCGTGGTCGCGCAGTACCTGCAGGTGGCCTATGTCCCCGGCGTCGGCGAGGTCACGGTGTTCTGCGGCGCGCTGGTCGGAGCGTCGGCCGGGTTCCTGTGGTGGAACGCCTATCCGGCCGAGGTCTTCATGGGCGACGTCGGCTCGCTCGCGCTGGGCGGCGCGATCGGCACCGTCGCGGTGCTGGCCAAGCAGGAGCTGCTGCTCGTCGTCGTCGGCGGGCTCTTCGTCATCGAGGCGCTCTCGGTCATCCTCCAGGTCGCCTCGTTCAAGCTGCGCGGCAAGCGGATCTTCCGCATGGCGCCGATCCACCATCACTTCGAGCTCGGCGGGTGGGCCGAGCCGAAGATCATCGTGCGCTTCTGGATCGTCGCTGCACTCTTCGCCCTGGTCGCTCTCTCGACGCTGAAACTGCGATGACGACCCGTACCTTCGATCCCGCCCGCCTCGAGCGCGTCTTCGTCCTCGGCCTCGGCCTGTCGGGCTCGGCGGCCACACGCCTGCTGCGCGCGCGCGGCGTGGGCGTGGTGGCGAGCGACCGCCGCTCCGCCGCGGAGATCGACGCCTCCGGTCTGGCGAGCGATCCCGGCGTCGAGCTCCGGCTCGGTGACCGCTCCGCGGAGCTCCCCGCCGGCATCGACGCCCTGGTGACCAGCCCGGGGGTGAGCCTCGACCACCCGCTCCTGCGGCGGGCGGCGGAGGCCGGGGTTCCGGTCGTCGCCGAGGTCGAGCTCGCCTGGTCGTTCCTTCGCGAGATGGACGCCACGGTCGTCGGCATCACCGGCAGCAACGGCAAGTCGACCACCACCGCGATGACCGGCGCGCTGCTGGCCGGCGCCGGCTTCGCCGTCGAGGTCTGCGGCAACATCGGCCGGCCGCTCGCGGCGGTGGTGGATGGACCGCCGGGCAGGGCCTTCGTCGTCGAGCTGTCGAGCTTCCAGCTCGAGACCATCGTCACCTTCCGCCCGCGGGCCGCGGCGCTGCTCAACATCTCTCCCGATCACCTCGATCGCCACGGCGACCTCGCCGGTTACCTGGCCGCGAAGCAGCGGATCTTCCTCAACCAGGGACCCGACGACGTCGCGGTGCTGAACGCCGGCGAGCCCGAGGTCGCCGCCACTCCGACGGCGGCCGGGCGCAGGTTCTTCTCCGGTGGCGAGACCGAGCTTCCCGGAGCGGGCTGCCGGCTGGTGGGCGACGTGGTGGTCGAGAGCTCCGGCGGCCGCGACGGCGACGTGCTCTTCTCCCGCCGCGATCTCGCCCTGCCGGGGCTGCACAACGTGGAGAACGCCATGGCCGCCGCCCTCCTGGCGCGCGCGGTCGGAGTGCCGGCGGCGGCGATCGCTCCGGCGCTCGCCGCCTTTCGCGGCCTGCCGCACCGGGTCGAGCGGGTGGCGGAGCGCGCCGGCGTCGCGTTCGTCGACGACTCGAAGGGGACGAACGTCGCGGCCACCGCACGGTCGCTCGAAGGATTCGCCGATGCAAGCGTCCACGTCATCCTGGGCGGCCGCAACAAGGGCGCCGATTTCCGCTTCCTCCGCGACATCGTCGCGCGCAAGGCGCGCGCCGCTTACCTGATCGGCGAGTCGGCCGGCGATCTCGAGCGCGCGCTGGCCGGCGCCGTCGCCTGCGAGCGTGCGGGGACCCTCGAGGCCGCCGTCGCCGGAGCGGCGGCCGTCGCCCGCCCGGGCGAGACCGTGCTGCTGTCGCCGGCTTGCGCGAGCTTCGACCAGTTCCGTGACTACGTCGACCGCGGCCGCCAGTTCGCGGCACTGGCGCGCGGGCTCGCATCCGCACCGGCGCCGGCGATTCCCGAGGCGAAGCACTGATGGCGAAGAAGCTGGCGTACGACCGGGTTCTCTTCACCACCGTCATGCTGCTCGTCGGTCTCGGACTGGTGATGGTCTACTCGGCGAGCGCCGCGGTCGCCCACGGGCGCGGAGCGGTGCTCAATCCCTTCCTGGTGCGGCAGGCGGCTGCCGCGGCCCTCGGGTTCCTGATCATGGCCGCCGTGATGCACGTCGACTACCGCCGGCTTCGCGACCGGCGTGTCGTCTACGCGCTGGTCGGCGGAGTGCTCTTCCTGCTGATCGCGGTGCTGTTCTCGCCGCAGCTCAACGCCACGCGCCGCTGGTTCTTCATCGCCGGCGTCTCGGTGCAGCCGTCGGAGCTCTCGAAGCTCGCGCTGGTGCCCTTTCTGGCCTACTTCATCGACCGCCGCAAAGACGCCGTGAACAGCCGCGACGTCCTTCTGCCGGCGGCGGTCGTGACCGGCCTCTTCGCCGGCCTCATCCTCCTGCAACCCGACCTCGGAACCGCGGTCCTGCTGGCACTTACCGCCGGGACGATGCTCTTCCTCGCCGGGCTGTCCTGGAGCTTCGTGGTCACCGCCGCAGCGACCGCCCTTCCCGTGCTCTACCTGCTCGTCATCTCGGTGCCGTACCGGCGCGCGCGGCTCTTCACCTTCCTCGAGCCCGAGCGTGATCCTCTGGGCGCCGGCTTCCAGGCGATGCAGTCGCTCATCGCCGTCGGTTCGGGGGGGATCTTCGGCCTCGGGCCGGGCAACAGCCTGCAGAAGCTCTACTTTCTGCCCCACCCGGAGTCGGACTTCATCTACGCCATCGTCGCCGAGGAGCTGGGCATGATCGGCGCGCTCGCGGTCGTGGCGCTCTTCGGCGTCGTGCTGTGGCGGGGACTGCGCGCTGGCTGGCGCTCGCCCGACCCCTTCGGCCGCTATCTCGCCTGGGGATTCTCGTCGATGCTGGTGATGCAGGCGCTGATCAACATCTCGGTCGCCATCGCCCTCCTGCCCACCAAGGGCATTCCGCTCCCGTTCCTCTCCTACGGCGGCTCCTCTCTGGTGGTCACCATGGCCATCTGCGGAGTGCTGCTCAACGTGTCCCAGAATGGCTGACCCCTCGGTTCCGAAGAGTGCCGCGGCTCGCCGCGCTCTGCTCGCCGGCGGCGGTTCGGGAGGGCACGTCTTCCCCGCGCTCGCGGTCGGCGACGAGCTCGCGCGGCGCGGCTGGAGCGTCAGCATGGCCGGCTCGCCGGCCGGAATGGAGGCCCGCCTCGCGGCGGAGCGCGGCCTGCCGTTCGTGCCCCTGCGCGCGCGGCCGCTTCTGGGCAAGAGCCTCTGGGCGAAGCTCGCCGCGGTCGCGACGCTCGCGCTCTCGACGTTGAGCGCCCGGCGGGCGATCCGCGACGGCGGCTTCGACCTGGTGGTCGGCACGGGCGGCTACGCATCGGCGCCGGCGGTTCTGGGCGGGCGCTTCGCGCGTCGCCCCACGATCCTCATCGAGCCGAACGCCGAAGCCGGCCTCGCCAATCGCTGGGCGTCGCGATTCGCCGATGCGGCGGCGGTTGCCTACGAGTCGACCGCCGCCAGGCTGCGCTGCCTCTCCTGGGTCACCGGAGTGCCGGTGCGCGCCGCCTTCTTCGACATTGCGCCGCTGCGGGCGGACGGCAAGCCCCGCCTGCTGGTGCTCGGGGGCAGCCAGGGCTCGCTGCGCATCAACCGGCTCATGCCGGAAGTGCTGACGCCGCTGTTCGCCTCCATGCCGGAACTTTCGGTCCTTCATCAGTGCGGCGAGGCTCACCTCGAGGCGACGCTGGCCGCCTATCGCGCCGCCGGACTCGAGACGCCGCGTCTGCGGGTCGTGGCCTTCGTCGACAGTGTCCCGGCCGCGATGGCGGCGGTCGACCTGGTGGTCTCCCGAGCGGGAGCCATCACCCTGGCCGAGATCTGCGCCGCCGGACGCCCCGCGGTGCTCTTGCCGCTCGTGGCCGCCGGCGCCCACCAGGTGGCGAACGCCCGGTTGCTGGCCGAGGCCGACGCGGCGAGCGTGATCGAGGACTTCGCCCTCGATGCCGACCGTCTGCGACTCGAGCTCGCGACGCTGCTGGGCGATCGCTCGCGGCTGGCCAGAATGGGCGACAACGCTCGTCGCCTGGCGCATCCCCAGGCGGCGGCGGCGATCGTCGATCGCATCGAGGCTCTGTTGCCGCCGGTCGGGAGGGCCGCCTGATGTTCCATCGCTTCGCCGGCCTCCGTCACGCGCACTTCGTCGGCATCGGCGGCGCCGGCATGAGCGGCATCGCCGAGGTCCTGCTGCAGTACGAGGTCACGGTGTCGGGTTGCGACCAGAGCGCGAGCGAGGCCACGGAGCGCCTGCGCTCGCTCGGCGTCGCGATCGCCACCGGCCACTCCGCCGATCATCTCGACGGCGTCGACCTTCTGGTCATCTCGTCGGCGATCGCCGCCGCCAACCCCGAGGTGATCGAGGCGCGGCGGCGCGGCATTACCGTCGTCCGGCGGGCCGAGATGCTCGCCGAGCTGATGCGTCTCAAGTACGGCATCGCGGTCGCCGGCACGCACGGCAAGACCACGACGACGTCCCTCGTCGGCGCCATCATGACCGAGGCCGGCCTCGATCCGACGGTGATCGTCGGCGGCCGTTTGCGGGTGTCGGGAACCGGCGCCCGGCTGGGGAACTCCGATTACATGGTGGTCGAAGCCGACGAGTTCGACCGCAGCTTCCTGTCGCTGTTTCCGATCCTCGCCGTCATCACCTCCATCGATCGCGATCACCTCGACACCTACCAGGATCTGGACGCGATCCGCGATGCCTTCGTCGCCTTCGCCAGCCGGATCCCCTTCTTCGGCCAGGTCATCGTCTGCGCGGACGATCCGAACGTCGCCGCGCTCCTGCCGCGGCTGGCGGAGCGGCGGGTGACGACCTACGGACTCGGCGAGGAATGCCTGCTGCGCGCCGAGGCGCTCGACATGTCGCCGGACGGTACCTCGTTCCTGGTTCGCCATCGCGTACAGGGGGAGCTCGCGCGCCTCACGCTGCCGCTCGCCGGGCTGCACAACGTGCGCAACGCACTGGGCGCGGTCGGGGTGGCGCTGGCGCTGGGCATCCCGATGCCGGTCGTGGCGCGCGCCCTCGCCGCCTTCGGCGGCGTGCACCGGCGCTTCGAGCGCCTCGGCCAGGTCCGCGGCGCGGAGGTCGTCGACGACTACGCCCATCATCCGACCGAAGTGCAGGCGACGCTCGCCGCTGCGCGACAGGTCTTCCCGCGCCGCGTGTTGCACGCCGTCTTCCAGCCGCACCTGTTCTCGCGCACCCGCGACCTGGCGGAGGACTTCGGGCGCGCGCTGTCGGCGGCCGACCACGTCATCGTCACCGACGTCTACCCGTCGCGCGAGCGGCCGATCGAAGGGGTGACGGGCGAGCTCGTGGCGCGCGCGGCGCAGGCGGTTGGGCATCCCCGGGTCGACTACTGTGCCGACTGGCGGGCGGCCTATTCTCTGCTCGAGGGGATCGACGAAGGCGACGTCGTCCTGACTCTCGGCGCGGGCGACATCTATCGCCTCGCCGAGGGGCTGGTGAAGGGGGATGCGACGTGACGGCGCGCGAGCTCACCCCCGCCGCCGAGGCGCGCGTCCTGCCGTTCCGCCGCCCGTCGAGCGCCGTCCGGGTGCGGCGGCGCAGCCCCTGGCTCGTTCTCGGACGGCACTTCGCGCAGGCGCTGCTTCTGGTCGGCGGGCCTCTCGGTCTCGGACTCTGGCTCTTCTCCTCGCCGACCTTCGCGCTCGCTCGCCTCGGCGTTGACGGCAATCACTTCGTCGAGCGCGCCTGGGTCGACCGGACGCTGTCGCCGCTGCTGGGAGAGAACCTGCTCACGCTCCCGCTGCCGCTGGTCGAGGAACTGCTGTCGGCCAATCCCTGGGTCGAGGGCGTCACCGTCGAGAAGCGGCTGCCGAACGAGCTCCGTGTGTCGCTCGTCGAGCGCCGCCCGGCGGCGCTGCTCAGGGACGGCCTGCAGCTCGTCTACCTCGACGAGCAGGGCAGGCCGATCGCGGTCTTCGATCCCCAGCGCGACCCCCAGCGCGGGTCGATGGACCTGCTCCTCATCTCGGTCCAGCCGTCGACCGGCGCCGCGCCGGCGGGGGCCTTCGACGTGGCGCGCGAGCTCGCGGAGAGCGCGCCGCAGTGGGCCGGAACGCTCTCCGAGGTCGAGGTGCTGGGCGAAGGCGACTTCCGTCTCTACCTCGGCGCGCTCTCGTTTCCTCTGCTGGTGCGAGCCGGAACTCTCAGGGAGAGGGTGGGAGAGCTGCAGCGGCTCCTCCCCAAGCTCGATCAGCGTTATCCGAAGCTTGCATTCATCGATCTCCGATTCGATCGTCGGATCATCTTTCAACCCGCACTCTAAGAGAGGGTTCAGGGTCATGGCCAAGGCAGAACAGTACGTCGTAGGGATCGACATCGGCTCCTCCAAGGTCGCGGTGCTCATCGGGCAACGCGACGCCAAGGGCGCGCTGGAGGTCGCCGGCCGGGGCACGGCCCCGAACCGGGGCACGCGGCGCGGCAACATCGTCAATGTCGAGGCGGCCGTCGAAGCGCTCAAGGCCGCGAGCGAGGAGGCCGAGGTCATGGCCGGAGTGGAGATCTCTCGCGCCTACGTCGGTGTCGCCGGGGCCGACGTGCGCTGCGTGAACGCGCGCGGCATGGTGTCGGTGGCGCGCAAGGACCGCGAGATCATGAAACCGGACATCCAGCGCGCCCTCGGTGCGGCGCAGTCGGCGGCGCTGCCGTCGGATCGCGAGATTCTGCACGCTATCGCCCAGGAGTTCGTCGTCGACGAGCAGGGTGGCATCAGCGATCCCCTGGGAATGCTGGGCGGCCGCCTGGAGGTCCAGGTCCATCTGATCACCGGGCAGGTGACGAGGTCGAAGACGCTGCTCACTTGCGTCAACCGGGCCGGTATCGAGGTCGCGGAGATGGTCTTCGAGCCGCTGGCGACCGCCGAGGCCGTGCTCACCCCCGACGAGCGCGACCTGGGAGTGCTGCTCATCGACATCGGCGCCGGCACCACGGGCTATGCCCTGTTCGCCGAGGGCGAAGTGCAGCACTCGGCGGTTCTGCCGGTGGGCGCGGGACATTTCACCAACGATCTGGCGATGGTCCTGCGGACCCCCTACGCCGAGGCCGAGCGGATCAAGATCCGCGAGGGCTGTTGCCTGCTCTCCATGGTGCAGGAGGAGGAGGGCGTCTCCGTGCCGGCGGTCGCCGGCGGCTCGCCGCGCGTCGTGCCGCGGCGCGAGATCTGCGAGATCCTGCAGCCGCGCGCCGAGGAGCTGGTCTCGCTGGTGCGCGAGGACCTGGGCAAGAACGGCTGGGACGGGCAGCTGCGCGGCGGCATCGTGCTCACCGGTGGTGGCGCGCAGCTCGACGGACTGCTGGAGCTCTGCGGTCAGGCTTTCAATGCCAGCGTCCGCTACGGCCTGCCGCATGGCCTGGGCGGCCTGGTCGACGTCATCAACTCGCCGGGCTGGTCGACAGCCGCAGGATTGCTGCACTACGCCGTCGCCGCCGAGCAGAACCACGACCGCCGTCCGCGGCGCGGTGGATTCTCGGTGCGCGGCGTCATGGGAAGCCTGCGCAACGTCTTCTCGGACCTGCTCTGAAAGTAACCGAATTTCCGGATAGGGAGAACAACCATGATTCTGTTCGATGACCGCGAAGAGGCACGAAGGGTCTCGATGACGATGTTGGATGCCGACATGGTGCCGGCGAGGATCAAGGTGATCGGCGTCGGCGGTGGCGGTGGCAACGCCGTGAACCGGATGATCGCCTCGAATCTGCGCGGCATCGAGTTCATCGCCGGCAACACAGACCTGCAGGCGCTGGGCAAGTGCAAGGCGCAGCACAAGCTGCAGCTCGGCCGGGAGATCACCCGCGGGCTGGGGGCCGGAGCCGATCCGGAAGTGGGGCGGAAGGCCGCGCTCGAGGACACCGAGCGGATCCTCGAGATGCTCGACGGCGCCGACATGATCTTCCTCACCGCCGGCATGGGCGGCGGCACCGGAACGGGTGCGCTGCCGATCCTGGCGTCGCTCGCCGCCGAAATCGGCGCGCTCACCGTCGCGGTGGTGACCAAGCCTTTCGGCTTCGAGGGCCGGCGCCGCATGCAGATCGCCGAGCGCGGCATCGAGGAGCTGCGCGACTCGGTCGATACCCTGATCACCATCCCGAACGAGCGACTGCTCTCGTTCGTCGAGCGCGGGACGCCGCTCGCCGAGGCCTTCCGCATCGCCGACGACGTGTTGCGCCAGGCGGTACAGGGCATCTCGGACCTCATCACCGTGCCGGGAGAGGTGAACGTCGACTTCGCCGACGTGCGGGCGATCATGTCCGGCATGGGCATGGCACTCATGGGTACCGGCATCGCCAAGGGCGAGAACCGCGCGCTCGAGGCGTCGCAGCGGGCGATCAGTTCGCCGCTGCTCGAGGAAACCTCGATCGAAGGCGCCAAAGGCGTGCTGATCAACGTCTCCGGCGGCCGGGATCTCACGCTGCACGAGGTGGCGGAAGCGGCGCGTATCATCCAGGGCGCGGTCGACCCCGACGCCAACATCATCACCGGCATGGTGATCGACGAGAGTCTCGACGAGGAGATGAAGGTGACGGTCATCGCCACCGGATTCCGCTACGCCGGCGAGACTCCGGAGCGCGCCGCCGCGGCGATGGCGATGCCGCTGCGGCAGGGCTCGCCGGCAGCGCCGGTCGGTCCGCGCTACGCCGCGTCCGTCGGCAGCGGCGCGGCGAGCCGGCCGCCGGCGGCGGAACCGAAGCGCGACGAGGCGACGACCGAGATCCCGTTCTACCGCAAGGTGCTGGCGCAGGGCTCGCGCGGCGACGACCCGGGCGGTTTCGGGCCGAACTGGTCGAACGTCGACGACTACGACATCCCGACGGTGCTGCGCAAGCAGATGGACTGAGACGGGACGGGGCGCGCGGGAACTTGAGTCCGTCCCTCCGCGCGGCCCGTTTTCGCACCCCGCAGGAGCGCCGACTCTGGCTCGCCGTGGCCGGGGCAGTCGGCCTGCTGCTCGCGGCGCTCTATCCGATGCAGTTCGTCCTCGACGCGCTGCGGGCGAGGAACCTCCTGCGCCTGACCATCGCGGCGCTCTTCCTCTTCTGTGTCCTGGCGGTAACGGCCGTGCTCGTGCGGAAGCGCGCGCCGCTGCTCGCCTGGTTCGTGGTGGCCCTGGCGGGAGGCCTGTACGCCGCCATCGCCCTCGCCATGGAGGTGCCGCAGGAGCGCCTGCATCTGGTCGAGTACGGCGCGCTGGCGCTGCTGCTGCGAGCGGCGCTGGCCGCCAGCGCCGCCTGCCGCCCCTGGGGGGCCCGGGTCTCGAGCCTCGACGTCTGGGCCCTGGGCGCGGCTACGGTGGTCGGTTGGCTCGACGAGGGGGTCCAGGGCCTGCTTCCCAACCGGATGTACGATCTGCGGGACGTCGCCTTCAACGCCCTCGCTGCGGCCCTGGCCCTCGGCGCCGCAGCGGCCGTGCGGAAGGCGATGCCCGGACCGGGGCGTAACCCGGAGCAGGGGGCGCGATGACCTCGGAGCTGCAGACGATCCTGCTCGATCTGGCGGTAGCGGCGCTCGCCGGCCTCGCCGTCGGCATCGAGCGCGAGTGGTCGGCCAAACGACCGGGAGAGCCGGCGCGCTTCGGCGGCGTGCGGACTTTCCTCCTCCTCGGCCTCACCGGTGGACTGGCCGCGGTGCTGTTCCGCGCCGTCGACCCGCGGATCGGCCTGCTGCTCTTCGCCGGCGGTCTCGGGCTGGTGATCGTCGCCTATCTGGTGTCGGCCTGGCACGGCACGATCGACGCCACGTCGGAGGTCGCCGGCGTTCTCGTCCTCGGCGCCGGCGCGGCCGCCGGCTTCGGCATGCTCACCGTCGCCAGCGCCGTGGCGGCGACCACGGCCCTGGTGCTGGTCGAGAAGAGCCGCATGCACGCCGCGGTCGCCCGGCTCGAGTCGAGTGGACTCGAGGCCGGGGCCCGCTTCGCCGTGCTCGCGCTGGTCGTGCTGCCGATCCTGCCGCGCGGACCGATCGCCCGCCTCGGCGGACTCGAACCGCAGAAGCTCTGGAGCGTCGTGCTGATCTTCGCCGGCCTGTCGTTCGCCGGTTACATCGCGCTGCGCCTCGCCGGGGCGGAGCGCGGCTACAGCGTCGCCGGCTTTCTCGGCGGCCTCGTCTCCTCGACCGCGGTGACGTTCAACTTCGCGCGCGAGAGTCGCGCCGCCCGGGGCGAGCTCCCGGTCGCCAAGGCGCTGGCCCTGGGCGTCGTCGCGGCCTGCTCCATTCTGCCCTTGCGGGTGGGAGCTGTCGCGTGGACTCTCAACCCGGAGGTGGCGCGCGCCCTGGCGCCGGCGCTCGTGCTGCCCATCGTCGCCACCGCCGTCGCGATCGGCTTCGCCTGGTTCCGGAGACCGCAAGGCGATGGGGCACCGCGGTTGCCGGAAAACCCGCTGCGGCTCGCCGCTGCCATCCAGATGGCCCTGTTCTTCCAGGTGGTGCTCTGGGTGCTCGAGGCGCTGCGCGAACGGGTCGGGGCGAGCGGCATGCTGGCGAGCTCGGCGCTCCTCGGCCTGACGGACATGGACGCGCTCACCTTCTCGCTCACCGAGCTCGCCGGCCGCGCCGCGCCGGACGGCGGGCCGGCGACCGTGACAGCGGGGGCTGCGGCGCGCGGCCTGCTCGTCGGCATGCTCTCCAACACGGTCTTCAAGGCGACGGTTGCGGCCGTCATCGGCGCCAGCGCCTTTCGCCTGCGCGTCGTCGCCGCGCTCACGCTGCTCGCGGCGCTCTTCGCCGTCGGCTTCCTCTGGATCTGAGCGCGGCTAGGCGGTGCCGGTGGAGGGCGCCCGCGACAGCAGCAGATAGACGCCCTTGTCCTCGGCGAGCGCGAAGCCGAAGCGCTCGTAGAGGCGGCGCGCGCCGGTGTTGAAGACCTCGACGTGGATCGACAGGGAGCGCCGGGCCTGGTCGGCCTCGCGGGCGAGGTCGCCGAGAATCCGGCTGCCGATGCCCCAGCCGCGATAGCGGGGCAGGAGCGCCAGGTCGATGATCCGGGTGTCGCTCGCGCCGTGGCGGAGGTAGAGCCGTCCGACCCGATTCGTGGAGAGCTCGATGACCGAGAAGGCGCCATCGGGGTAGGCGCGGCGGTATTCATGGTCCTGCGCTTCGAACTGCTGCCAGAGAAACGCCCGCTTCTGCTCGTCGGACCACGGTACCTGGGCGAGCTCCTCGGTGCGCGTGGCGGCGTAGACTTCGAAGAGGAACTCCCGGTCCTCGTCGCCCGCCGGACGCAGGGCGACTTCGCCCACGCCGGCGAGCGAGCTCTCCGGCGTTTCGCCCGACGACGGACTCATCCGGGGAGGCGGATGCCGATCGCGACCGAATCGAGCCCGTCGCGCTGGCGCAGCTCGTCGAGCGTCCCCCGCCACGGCCGGTCCCAGATCCCGGCACCGCAAGCCAGCAGATACAGGCCTTCCTGCAGCTTGGGTCGGCCGACGATGTCGTCGACGGTGAAGTCGGTCACGCGCTCGAGGAGTGGCGGCAAGGCGCCGGGCTTCGTCAGGGCCTCGCCGCGAAGCGAACCCTTCGGCAGCGGGTTGCGCAGCTCGAGACCGACGCGCAGCGAACCGTCGACGCCCGTCGGGAGAATCGGCCGCACCTTTGCCGCTTCGGCGGGTTGCGGATCCATGCGCGCGCTCCAGGCGAGGAACGGCACCGGATCGGGTCCGAAGATCATCTCCGGCGCCGCCGGCATCGAGGCGAACAGGTAGAGCGACTTCCAGGCGGCGGCACCGGGCCGCGGCAAGCGCGGGAAAAGCCCGTGAACGGCGACCTCGATCTCCGTGCCGGCAAGCTGGGAGCCGACCGTCATGGCTGCAGCCGGAACGATCTCCAGCCGGAAATCCTCCGGCGCGTCCGGATAGTCCCACGGCAGGTCCAGCCGGTTCTGCCACCATTCGTCGCTGCCGACGATGTAGCCGACCGAGATCGGTTCGCCCTTCAGCAGATCGACGCCGAGCAGCGACTTCTCGGCGAAGATGGCAGCCGAGGCGCTCGAGCCCGCGAAGGTGGAAGCCGCAGCCGTCGCCGCGCCGAGAGCGAGGAAGTCGCGGCGCCGCAGGCCCTGCGCGCTGCGTCCGGAATTCGTGGGGGTCGACTCGCTCATCGCTCGCTCCTGGTCAGGTGAAGATCGCTTCGTACTGCATTCTGGGATTCCCCGGGCCGACAGGACCGATGGGAACCAGGAAGATCTCGACCCGCCCGAGCTCCGGGTGGTCGAGAGGAAGGGTCTGTTGTGGATGCACGGGTTGCGCCGGTCCCTGGAAGATCAGGCGGAACGGGGCGCGAGTGGCGCCGGAGAAGGTGGTCGCCGGCGACAGCGGTGAGACTTCGGTCAGGAGCAGGTGCAGGTCCCAGGGGGCACCGAGGGCGACCGTGAAGGTGGAGCCGACGAGGGGCTGGAGGCGCGCCAGCGTGAGCTCGGCGAGCTCGACCGGCGCGGAACGCGGCCGGGTGGAGGCGGAGACGCTCTCGTCCACGGGCTCGGCGCCGACCTTGCCGGCGATCCAAAGCCGCAGCGTCCGCGACTGCCCTGTGGCGTCGATCCACTGTTCGGACCTCTCGGCCGGCCGATCTCCCATGCCGAAGCTGTGCGAGACGATCCGCGCCCCCGGCCGGAGCTCCGCTGCGAGCTTCTCGTCGAGCATCCGGGTCGACCACTCCACGAGATAGAGCATGACAACGGTCGCTGGCGAGACGTCGAGAGCGAGCGCATCCTGAACCTCGAACCTGGCGCGATCGGAGACCCCGGCGGCAGCGGCGTTCTTCGTCGCCTCGGCCACCCAGTGCGGCTCGATATCCACGCCGACCGCCCGCGCGCCGCGCCGCGCCGCCGCGATGACGATCCGTCCGTCGCCGCAGCCCAGGTCGTAGACCACGTCCGCGCTCGTCACCCCGGCGAGGTCGAGCATCCGCTCGACCACCTCCGGCGGCGTCGGCACGTACGGCGCCAGGATGTAGCGCGGCGAGCTGGGAGCGGCGACTTCTGTCATCGGCGTCGCGTCAGGTCCGCGGCGGGAAGACGCCCTGCAGGGCGATGCAGAAATAGAAGGTCAGGTACGGCTGCATGTTGTTGTGCGGCTGATCGCCGCCGGCGGGCGGCAGGGCCTCTCCGGCCATCGGGGTGAGCGCGCCGGGAGCTGCGTAGAGCAGTCCACCCGTCGAGCGGGCCAGGGCCTCGCCCGCTCCTGGAATGCGATCCTCGCCGACGTCGTTGAAGGTCCGCAGGGCGTGGCTGTGCGACGGAATCTCCGACTCGAGCAGGCTCACCGTCTCGCTGCCGCCGGTCTCTCCCAGGTCGTGCAGGCTCAGGCCGGGGCCCTGTCCCGGGTGCATGGGGGCTCGCCCCTGGAGGTCCGGCAGGGCGAAGTTCGACTTGCCGTTCCCGCCGTAGGTCGTGCCGAGGAGCGAAAACAGCGCCGTGTTCTGCGACAGCGGCAGCAGCTGCCCGTCGCACCAGGCCCAGCCTCGGGGTGCGAAGTTGAAAGGGAAGATCCGGATTTCGGCGACGAAGGGATCCATGGACAGCTCCTCAGGTCGGGGACGGGAAGATCCCGAACAGGGAAATGATGAAGTTGACGCACAGGTAGGGCTGGAAGTTCGTGTGCGGCTGGCTGCCGCCGACGGACGGGATCGACTGCGGCGCCAGGGGGAGATTCGGCGCCGCGGCGAAGAAAGGGGTCGCCGTCAACGGGGTGCCGATCGTGTTTCCGCCTGGGTTGGGGACCGTGGTGTTGTCGGCCGACGCCAGAAACGGATGGCTGTGGGCCGGGATCTGGTTCACCGTCAGGGTGATCTCCTCGGCGCCCCCGGTTTCGGCAAGGACGAAGCTGTTGCCGAAGTGGACGGGGAGCCGCCCCCGCAGATCCGGCAGCGCGAAGGTCGACTGGCCGTCGCCGCCGTAGGTCGTGCCGATCAGATTGAACAGCGTCTCGTACTCCGAGATGGGCTGCAGCTGCCCTTCGCAGAACATCCAGCCCGCCGGGGCGAAGTTGCCGGCGAACATGCGGATCTCACCTACGTAAGGTTGGGCCATGGGCGCTCCTAGGTCGCGCTCGGGAAGATGCCCTGGAGGGCGATGCTGAAGTTCAACACCAGGAAAGGCTGCATGTTGAGGTGCGCCTGGCTGCCGCCGGTGTTGCCGACGGTGGCGGCGTTCAGGGCGACGGGCGAGGTCGCCGGCCGGTAGGCGTCGTAGCTCTGGGAGGCCGCGAGCATGCGCGCGCTCGTGGGGACGGCGTCGGTCGCGGCGACGGAGGTGGCCTGGGCAACGTGGACGTGGGTGGGAATCTCGGCGATGGACAGGGTGTGCGCCTGCTCGCCGCCGCGCTCGCCGAGGGTGTGCCCCGAGCCGACGTGGATCGGCGTCCGAGAACGCAGGTCCGGGAGGGCGAAATTGACCCGTCCGTCCCCTCCGAACGTCGTGCCGAGGAGGGAGAACAGTCCCTGGTTCTGATTGATCGGCAACAGCTGTCCGTTGCAGAGCGCCCAGCCCTTGGGGGCGAAGCCGAAGCTCATGATGCGGATCTCACTCAAGAAGGGTTCTGCCATCCCCTACCTCCTCGCCAGGCGCAGCGGCATTTCTGATGACCTCATGGTAGCGCAATCCCTCACGGCACGCTCGGCAGCAGGCAGCTGCCGGCGGCGCTGGGGGTCAGCGTGCCGAGAACCTCGGTCGTCGAGGCCGGATTGCGGCAGGCCAGGACGGTCGCGGCGCCTCCGGAGCAGGGGCCGGTCTGCTCGAGGTCGTAGGTGGCCGTGTTCGCCTGCCGCGCGCGCAGCCCGAACACGCCGCCGGGCGTCCCGTTCGGGAAAGTGACGGTGTTGCTGCCGATGTTGGCGCAGACGTCCGACGACTGCCGGCCCTGGACGACGAGGCCGGCGACTCCGGCGACGTTGTCGCCGACCGAAACGGTGTTGTTGGTGACCGTGACGTCGAATTTCGGGCTGGTGCTCGTGTCGGGCGTGTCGACGAGAATCCCGCGCGCAACTCCCGAAGTCGAGTTGTTGGTCACGATGTTGCCGTCGATCCGCAGCCGGGCGGTCGAGATCTGTCCGATGGTGCTGGTAGGGAATACCAGGATGCCGTGGTTCGTAGCCGTCGTTGGCATATTCACGACGTTGTTCGCGATCGTCGCATTGAGGAAGGAGCTCGACGTCGCGTTGCCGGGCGTCTGGCCGACAAAGAAGCAGGTGCCGTTGGTGTTGCTGCACTGATTGTTGCTGTACATGAGAGTGAGGTCGCCGTTGGAGCCGTTCGAGGCCAGGAAGCCCTCGTTGCCCTGGTCGAACTTGCGGGTGAAGCACTCGTCGATTGTCACCGTCAAGGCCGAGCTGTCGTTGGCCGCCACCTGGACCGCCTGCGACTTGTTGTCGCGGAAGAGGCAGCGATCCACCACCACCGTGGCGATAGCCGTCCCCTGCATCTCCACCTGGATGCCGTCGCCGCCGAGCGCCACCGAGTTCTCCTCGATGATGCAGTCGGCGACATCGTCGCCCTGGACCAATGGATTGTTCTCGTTGATCGCCGTCGTTCCATCGATCGTCAGGTTCATCAAGCCCGACTGGTTGTAGAACTCCAGGTTGTGCTCGACCGAGCCGCTGATCCTGGTGTTCCGAATGAGACCGGCACCCTGCAGGCCATTGGTCCCGCCGGGATTCGACACCCCGAAGTTGATCGCACCCTCGGTCGGGCCGGAGTCGGTTCCGATGACTCCGTTCAGAACGCTGTTCAGCAGGGTGAATCCCTGAACATTGCGGCCGACGATGCCGGAGTTATCGAAGTCGTTCAATTGCATCCAGCTGAGCGATGTGTTCTTGGTGTCCTTGAGGAAGACGCCGATGCCGGAAGTCGTCGAGTTGTTGGCTCCCGTCTTGTGTTGAATAGTGCCTCCGGAGCCGGCGCTGCCTGTCCCGGCGACCGTCAGACCGCCGTTGCCGGCGGCGAGTCCTGTCGCATCGAGGTTGATGCCGATGCCAGCGCTGCCGGCGCCGGTGCCGGCGGAAATGCTCTGGAAGTTCAGGCCGCTCGCGCCGATGTTCGTGCTCGTGACGTTGAGCGCCATGCCGGTCGTCGATGTGATGGTGTTCGCGGCTCCCTGCACTGTGATCGCTGTCGCGCCGCCCGTGGCATCGAAGCCGTTGCCCGAGGTGGTGCTGATGGCCAGGCCGCCGCCGGTGAAATTGATCGTGGCGCCGGTGTTCGTGGCGAGGGTGACGGCGGCGTCGGCACCGGTGGTCAGCGTCTTGGTGGCGCCGCTGAAGTTGATCGTGCCGCCGGTGTTGGAGGAGACGTTGATGCCGTTGCCGTTGGAGGTGCTCGAGAGGTTCCCGGAGAGCGTCACAGTGCCGCCGGTGCGGCCGGTGATCTCGACCAGAAGGGCGTTGGCGGTGCAGGTGATCGGACCGGAGTAGGTGACGTTCCCGGCGCCGCCGTTGAGATCGAAGCAGGTCCCGGTGGCGTTCGAGATGGAGCCGCCGGTGGCGGTGAACGGGCCGGTAATCGTGTCGAGGTTGATGCCTTTGCCGGGGCTGTTCGTCGAGGACAGGGTGGCGAATGTCGCGCCGGAGCCGAAGCTCGTCGAGTTGGCGTCGACCGCCGGGCCGCCGGTCGAGACGATGCTGTTTCCGGTGCCGCCGATGTTGATCGTGCCCTGGATCGCGCGGAGTCCCGTGCCGCCGTCGCTGGTGACGGCGAGGCTCGAGAACGTCAGGCTTGCGCCGGCGCTGGAGTTGAAGTTGACGCCGTTGCCGGTAGCTCCCGAGCCGATCGCGTTGTCCGTGATGGTAGTCGTGCCGAAGTTGAGGCTGACGCCAGGGGATCCGGAGACCACGATGCCGTCAATCGTCGGATTGGTCAGCGATGTCGTGGTGGCCGTGAGGCTGCCGGTCACGGCGAAGAAGGCGAGACCGCGTCCGGGGGCGGCTCCAGCCGAGGAGAGCGTGCCAAAGGTTGCCGCGAGGTTTCCGGTCTGGAGATTGAGGGCGTCGGTGCCCGTCGAAAGCACGTTGACATTCGACGCGGTCAGAGTGCCGAAAGTGGATCCGGTGATCCCGAAAGCGCTCGTCCCCTGGATGTCGAAACCGCCGAGCGTGTTGTTGGTCGCCAGAGTGAGGCCGTTGCCCCCGGCGTTGGTGATCTGCGGCCGGCCGCCCACCGGGACGATCGTCGTGCCGTCGAGAACGAGCCCCGCGGCTTCGCCGAGGAGCGTCTGGTCGGCTTCGAGAACGAGGCCGCCGGCGTACGGCGTGCCGTCGTCGTCGTAGACGAAGATCGTGTCGCCGGGCTGGTCGGGATCGCTGCCGTTGTTGACCGAAAACAGGTTCTGGAACGGATCGGCGAAAGTGCCGAGGAACGGCGCCGTGGTGTTCGAGTCGTCGACGAACCAGATCACGCCCTTGAGGGCGATGTTGGCCGTCGCCGTCGAGGTGTTGCCGTTGTCGTCGACCACGGTGTAGTTGAAGCTGTCGACGCCCGCGAAGCCGGCCGGCGGGCTGTAGGTGAACTCGCCGGTGGCGGCGGAGACCAGCGTCACCGCGCCGCCCGCGGCGGTGGTTGCCGGGAAAGTACCGCTCTGCACCGTCAGCGTGTCGCCGTCGGCGTCCTCGTCGTTGTCGAGAAGATAGGGCTTCGCGGCGGAGCCGTCGGTGGCGAAGGCGACGTTGCCGAACCAGCCGTACTGGTCGTTGTGCGCCACGGGCGTCGAGGAGACCGAGCCGGCGACGAGCGTCGTGTTGGCATCGACCGTGTCGGTGAGGTCGACCGCGAGCGCCTCGTTGCCGGTGTTGGTGACCGTCACCGTGTAGCGCACGCGATCCCCCGGATCGACCCGCGTGTCGCCGTCGGTGTCGACGATCTGGGTGTCCACCTTGGTGGCGGCGACCGTCGGAGCGGTCGTCGAAATCTCGCTGAGTGTCGCCGTGCCCTCGCCGCTGCGCAGGGTCATTTCGATCGCGCCGACACTCGAGAAGACCGCGCCGGTGCCGCCGGCGACGCGAAACTCGGCGAACGGAATGGAGACGCTCTGCGCGCCCCCTGCTGCGACGCGCCGCGCGGCGCGCGAGAAGTTCGCCGCGTCGTCGTAGACCGTGATCTCGACCTCGGTCACCACCGTCGTCGAGACGAAGTCGAGGCGGAAACCGGAGGCGTTGCCCGTGGTGAGGTTGGCGTTGCCCAGTCCGGTCGGCGAGAGCACCGCCGGATTGGTGTCGCCGTCCCAGGAGACCAGCACCGCGCCGCGCGAATCGGGAGTCGTGGCGGTGACCAGGAGCGCGAGATTGCCGCCGGCGACCGAGGCCGTCGCCGGTCCGGCGCCGAGAAGCAGATCCGGGACCAGGCCGCGGCGGGTGCCGATGATGTCGGCACCGCCGGTCACCGACGTGCCGGTTCCCGGCGGGTCGCTCACCGCAGCCTGGTTGGTGGTAAAGCTGTCGATCGTCACCGCTCCGGCCGGCGCGGCCAGGGCGAGCGTCAGGAGCGCGAGCGCCGCGGCGGCGCCGCGGCGGCGCAGAAGGAGCGCGCCGGCGGCGAGCAGGGCGAGAGCCAGGAATGCAAGGCCGACGCCGCCGAGGGTTGGAATCTCGGTCACCGGTTGCGGCGTGCCGAAGGCGCGGATCATGAAGTTGCCGCCGCCAGGGACGAAGGTGTCGACGAGAGCGAGCGTCTGGTCGGGAACCGGGACGAGCACCGGCGGATCGGGCGGATCGGTACTCCACGCCGCCACCCAGGAGCGGTTCTGGGACGCCGTCGTGTCCACCGCCGCCGGGAAGGTCGGCGGCGTGACGCCGCTGACGATGAACCGCGGCACGACGCCGACCAGCAGGTCGCTGCCGGAGGGGATGACCGGAGAGCCGGCGACCGGATAGATCGAGAAGGTGTTGTCATCGGCGGCCTGGATGGTGGCGTTGAAGGTCGTGACCAGGTTGGCGCCGTTGGTCGGATCGCCGTCCGGGTCCTCGTAGATCGCGATCTGGACGGCGCCGCCGGCGGTCATGTTGGCTCCCGAGGGGAAGAGCACCCAGACCTCGTCGAGGTGGAACCCGGCGGCCGGCGAGAAGCGATTGAACCAGAGGAACTGGCGCGCCGTCTGACCGGCGACGCCGAAGGCGCCGTCGGAGCTGTCGTCGTCCAGCACGAGCTGCACCGGATAGGTCGAAGGCGGCGGCAACGGCGGCACGGCCTCGCCGACCGTCTCGGCCGGATGCCACTGCCAGACGGCCTCCGGGGCTCCGGATTGGGCCTGCGCTGCGGCGACGGCGAGGCCGGCCACCGCGAACGCGACGAGCGCTCGGTGCTGCGAGATGATCTTCATGCCTTCCGGTCCTCTCTCAATTCGTCCTGCCCGTCATGATCAGGGATGCCGCGAGCCGGTCGGCCCGCGGCATCCGAAGCCTTCAGGGTACGGTTGCCGACCAGGCCGACGTGTCGCCCGATTCGAAGCCGTCGGAGAACAGCCCGCCGGTGGCGGCGAAGTGGGTGGCGTCGAGCCAGCCGTCGAAGCTCTCGGCGGTCGCCGTCTCGAAGCTGAAGTCGCAGCGTGCCGCGACCGCCGCGCCCGGGCGGTTGACCTGCGAGGCGAGCGTCAACCAGCTTGAGGCGGTGTCCTGCAGCGCGAGCGCCGACGTCTGGACGCCGAGGCTCCCGCTGCAGCCGGGAGCGCTGAAGAACTCGCAACGCCGCGAGAAGCCGATGAACTTGCCGGGCGCGGCGGCGAGCCGCACGCGCGCGGCGACGTCGAAGCGCGCCGCCGGCGGGATGTCGTAGCACTGCCAGAGGCGGAACGAGGTGTCGACGCCAGGGGCGAGGTTGGTGAAGTGCACCGAGCCCGAGTCGTCGGCGTCGTTGGCGTCGTCGGCGCCCGTCCAGGTGATCTCCGCCGGCGTTGCGGCGACCGCGTTCCACAGGCTGGCGTCGCAGTCGAAGTGGCCGTTGGCGAAGACGTTGCCCGGATCGGAGCGGAAGGCGCGCCGGAAGTCGCCGCCGGCCGTCGTGTCGGCATCACCGTCGAGAGCGTTGCCGGCGAGGTCGGTGAGCGAGTCGCAGGCGAAGACGCGGATCTGGGCCGCCGGCAGGGCGGTCGACAGCACCAGGGTCGCGGTATCCGTGCCGCCGTCGTAGCTGACGCCGGTGACGGTGAGCGCGACATCGTCCCCGGCCGCGCCGCCGCACGCGGTGGTGGCGAAGTCGAAGTCCGGACCCGGGGCGACGACGAGGTAGTTCGCCGGGTTGGTGACGTCGTCGGCACCGCCGTCGCCGGGTGGGTTCTGCATCGCTTCGTCGAAGGTCAAGGCCAGGCTGGTGATGGTCACGTTCGCCGTCTCGCACTCGGCGAGCGTGCCGTCGCCGGTGCCGGCGAGGCTGTCGACGTTCGTCACCTGCGGCGGCACGGCATCGAGCGTCGTGGCTTCGGTATCCGAGTTGTTGGCCGAGCTCGGATCGGCGGTCGTGCCGGTCACGGTCGCGGTGTTCGAGATCGACGCCGGCGGCGCCGGGTTGATCGACACGGTGATGTTGCAGACCACCGAGGCGCCGGAGGCGAGGTTGCCGATCGTCCAGCTCCACGGCGGCGTGTTGGTGCCGCCGCAGTCGTCGGAGACGTAGGTGACCTCCGCCGGCAGGGGATCGCTGACCGCGACGCCGGTGGCGTCGGAGGGGCCGAGGTTGGTGACCGTCAGCGTGTAGACGAGGTCCTGACCCGCCGGCGGCGGATCCGCCGAATCGTCCTTGGTGATCTGCAGGTCGGCCGAAGGCACGAGCGTGTCGCTATCGGTGGCACTGTTGTTGCCCGGGTTCGGATCGGTCGTGCCGCCAGCGGCGGCGACCGTGGCGGTGTTCGAGAGCGTCCCGGTCGCCGACGAAGCGATGGTCCCCGTCGCCGTGAAGGTCACGGAGCCGCCGGCCGGCAGGTTGACGACGGCGTTGATGTTGCCGGCGCCGCCCGCCGGGCAGGTGCCGCCACCTGCGCCGACGCAGGTCCAGGTCACGCCGCCGACGATCGCCGGGAAGGTGTCGGCCACCGTCGCACCGGGGTTGTCCGACGGCCCGGCGTTCGAGGCCGTGATCGTGTAGGTCACCGGCGTGCCGGGAATCTCGGAAGCGCTGCCGTCGGTCTTGGTGACGCTCAGGTCGGACTGCACGGTGAGCGTGTCGCTGTCGGTGGCGCTGTTGTTGCCCGGGACCGGATCGGTCGCGCCGGCGCCCGCCGCGACTGTCGCCGTATTGGCGAGGGTTCCGGTGGCGGCGGCCGCGATGTTGCCGGTCGCGGTGAAGGTGACCGTGGCGCTGCCGGCGGCCGGCAGCGTGACGAGGGCGTTGATGTTGCCGGCGCCGGCCGCCGGGCAGGTGCCGCCGTTGGCACCGACGCAGGTCCAGGTGACCCCGGAGACGATCGCCGGGAAGGTATCGGCGACGGTCGCCGCGACGGCATCGCTCGGACCGGCGTTGGTCACCACGATCGTGTAGGTGACCGGCGTGCCCGGAACTTCGGTCGTGGCGCCGTCGGTCTTGGTGATGGCGAGATCGCTTTGCGGAGTCAGCGTGTCGGTATCGGTGGCACTGTTGTTGGCGGTGACCGGATCGCCGGTCGCCGAGGTGATCGTCGCCGTGTTCGCCAGCGAGCCGGTGGCGTTCGCCGCGATCGTACAGGTCGCGGTATAGGTCACCGTGCCGCCGACGGGCAGACCGATGCCGCTGTCACTGAGGTTGCCGGCGACGGGCCCGGCGTCGTTGCCGGTCGCTCCGCCCGCGGCGACGCTCGTCGTCGAGCAGCCGGAGAGGATTCCCGCGAAGGTATCGGCGACGGTCACGCCGGCGGCAGCGTCGGGGCCGTTGTTCGAGGCGACGATCGTGTAGGTGACGGTCGTGCCCGGGACTTCGGTCGCGGCGCCGTCGGTCTTGGTGATCACGACATCGGCCTCGGCTGCGGTGGCCACCGCATGGTCCTCGACCTCGCCGTCGTTGGCGAGACCGGTGAACGACAGGCCGCCGGCGCTCGCCAAGCGGAACCGCGCCACCGTGTTGAGGTTGGTGGTCGCCGTCGCCGGCACCGGGAAGGTCAGGTTGTTCGCCCCCGCCGCCAGCGCGACGTTGACGAAGATCGCGTCGCCTGCCGTCGTCCAGTTGCCGTCGCCGTTGAAATCGAGCCAGGCACTGAGCACGCCCGGCGCGCTGGCGGTGACGGTGACCGAGGCGTTCTGGCCGCGGATGAGCGGGCTGGTGAAGGTCACGCCATCCTCGTCGTCGCTCGTCGTGAGGTCGTCGCCGTTGGCGCCGGCGGTGGGCTGGCCGTCGGCCTCGGTGTCGATGGTCGCCCCGAGGAGCGGGGCGCCGGGGACGACGATATGCCGCGCGCCGTTGCCGGCGAGGAGGGTCGGGTAGACGGCGGCGGCGTCGCCGAAGTCGAGACCGCGGATCCCGACCGTGTAGTCCTCGATCTCGCCGTCGGCGGCGACGCCGGTCGAAGCGAGGTTTCCGGCCGTCGAGATGCGGAAGCGCGCAAACGTCAGGGTCGTCGGCGTGGCGTTGCAGGGCACGGAGAAGGACAGCGCATTCGCCCCCGCCACCAGCGCCTGGTTGTTGAAGATCTTCTCGCCGGCGTCGGCGAAGCTGCCGTTGCGATTGAAGTCGACGAAGGCGTCGAGCTTCGAGACCGCCGAGGCGTTGACCGAGACGTTGGCGGTGCCGCAGGCGACCAGCGTCGCGGGCAGGGTCACGCCGTCTTCGTCGTCGACGTTCGGTACGGAGACCTGGTCGTCGCCGTCGGCGGCGAGCGTCGGCTGGCCGTTGGCTTCCGTGTCGATCTGGACACCCATGCGCAGGGCGCTGGGGCCGTTCACGCCGTGCCGGGCGCCGTTGTCGGCGACGAGCGTCGGGTAGGCCCATGGCGGTCCGAGAGGGGTGTTCGGCGCGTCGCCGAAGTCGAGCGGCAGGATGGTGTCGGTGTCGCTGGCGCTGTTGTTGCCGGGGGTGGTGTCGGAGACGCTGCCGCCGCCGATCGTCGCGGTGTTGGCGAGCGAGCCGGAAGCGTTGTCGGCGAGCGTGCAGACCGCGGTGTAGGTGGCCGAGGTTCCGGCCGGGAGCGTGGCTCCGTCGGCGATGTTGCCGGCGACCGGCCCGGCAGTGCAGGAGGCGCCGGCGCCGGTGGGGACGCAGGTCCAGCTGACCGAAGCGCAGGTCGCCGGGAAGGTATCGGTGACGCTGGCGGCGGTCGCCGTCGCCGGGCCGGCGTTGGCGGCGACGATGGTGTAGGTCACCGTCATGCCGGGGACGGCCGTCGTCACGCCGTCGGTCTTGGTGATCGAAAGGTCGGCGACCGGGTTGACCGTCGTGGTGTCGGTGGCGCTGTCGTTGCCGGCGTTCGTATCGCCGGCGAGCGTCACGGTCGCGGTGTTCGACAGCGTGCCGGACGCCGTTCCGTTCACGGTGGCGTTCACGGTGTAGGTCGCCGTGCCGCCGGAAGCGATGGTGGCCAAGTCGTTGAGGTTGCCGGCGACCGGGCCGGCCGTGCAGCTCGATCCGGGCGTCGCGACACAGGTCCAGGTCGGGCTCAGGAGCACCGCCGGGAAGGTGTCGGCAACCGTCGCTCCGGTCGCCGTGCTCGGTCCCGAGTTGGTGACGGCGATCGTGTAGGTGGTCGGGCTGCCGGCGTTGATCGAAGTCTGGCCATCGGTCTTGGTGATCGCGAGATCGAACTGCGCGGTGAGCGTGTCGGTATCGGTGGCGCTGTTGTTGCCGGGCGTCGGATCGGTCGTTCCGCTTGCGACGGTGGCGGTGTTGGCTAGCGATCCGGTGGCGTTCGCGGCGATGTTGCAGGTCGCGGTGTAGGTCACCGAAGCCGTCACCGGGAAGGTCATGCCGCTCTCGGCGATGTTGCCCGCGACCGGGCCGGCGGCGTTGCCGGTGGCGCCGCCGGCGGCGACGCTGGTCCAGGAGCAGCCGGAGAGGATCGCGGCGAAGGTGTCGCTCACCGAAACAGCGGTGGCGGTCGAGGGGCCGGAGTTGGTGGCGACGATGGTGTACGTCACCGCCGTGCCGGGAACCTCGGTGGTGCTTCCGTCCGTCTTGGTGATCGCGAGGTCGGTCTGCGGCGTCAGCGTGTCGGTGTCGGTGGCGCTGTTGTTGGCCGGCGTCGGATCGGTCGTGGCCGAGGCGACGGTGGCGTTGTTGACCAGGGTGCCGGTGGCGTTCGCGGCGACGTTGCAGGTCGCGGTGTAGGTCACGGAGGCGCCGGCGGGCAGGGTGATGCTGCCGTCGGAGATATTGCCGGAGATCGGGCTGTCGTTGCCGGTGGCCCCTCCAGCCGCGACGCTGGTCGTCGAGCAGCCCGAGAGAACGGCGGGGAAGGTGTCGGCGACCGTGACGCCGGTCGCGACGGACGGGCCGGCGTTCGAGGCGACGATCGTATAGGTGACCGGCGTGCCGGGGACCTCGGTCGTGCTGCCGTCGGTCTTGGTGATCGAGACGTCGGTCTGCGGCGTCAGCGTGTCGGAGTCCGTCGCGCTGTTGTTGGCCGGGACGGTGTCGCTGACGCCGCCGCCGCTGATGGTTGCCGTGTTGGCGAGCGAGCCGGTCGCTGCCGCGGCGATCGTGCAGCTCGCCGTGTAGGTCACCGAGCCGCCGGCCGGCAGATTGACGCTGTCGCCGATGTTCCCGGCGCCCGCGGCGGTGCAGGTGCCGCCGCCGGCACCGACGCAGGTCCAGGTGCAGGTCAGCGTCGCCGGGAAGGTGTCGGCGACCGAGGCTGCCGTGGCCGTCGACGGGCCGGCGTTCGACGCCGTGATCGTGTAGGTCACCGACCCGCCCGGAGTCGCGGTCGTGACGCCGTCGGTCTTGGTGATCGAGAGGTCGGCGACGGCGTTGACCGTCGTCACGTCCTGGGCGCTGTTGTTACCCAAGTTGGTGTCGGTCGTGCCGCCGGGCGCTGTCACGGTCGCGGTGTTCGCCAGCACGCCCGAGAAGGTGCCGCTGACCGTGGCGTTGACCGTATAGGTCAGCGAGCCGCTGGCCAGGATGTTGGCCGAGTGATTGATGGATCCCGCCCCGCTGGCGGGGCAGGACGACCCCGGCGTGCCCACACAGGTCCAGGAGGCGCCGGTGAGCGCCGCCGGGAAGGTGTCGGCAACCGTTGCCCCGACGGCGTCGCTGGGACCGCTATTGGTCACCGAGATCGTGTAGGAGGTCGGGCTGCCGGCGTTGATCGTCGTCTGGAAGTCGGTCTTGGTGATGCTCAAGTCGGCCTGCGGCGTCAGCGTGTCGGTGTCGGTGGCGCTGTTGTTGGCGAAGTTGCACTCGAGCTGGCCGGCGGCCTTGGTGACGGTGGCGGTGTTCACCAGCGAACCCGTGGCGCTCGACTGGATGGTCCCGCTGGCGGTGAAGGTGACCGAGCCGCCGGCCGGGAGGTTCACCGACGCCGAGATGTTGCCGGCGCCCGCGGCGGGGCAGGTGCCGCCGCCTGCGCCGACGCAGGTCCAGGTGACCCCGGAGATCGTCGCCGGGAAGGTGTCGGCGACGGTCGCGCCGAGGGCGCCCGCGGGGCCGGCGTTCGATGCCGTAATCGTGTAGGTGACGCCGGTGCCGGGGACTTCGGTCGTCGCGCCGTCGGTCTTGGTGATCGCGAGGTCGACAGCGTCGAGACCCGTCAGGGTCGGGTTGGCGGCGCCGGCGACGTCGGGATCGTCGGACAGCACGTTGATGCCGGTTCCCGTGACGGTGCCCTGGTTGGAGATCGCGGTTGCGCAGATGCCCAGCGGACTGTCGACATCGACCTCGAACGTGATCGTCATCGTCGCCCCCGGAGGGACACTGACGGCGTTCAACGGGACGGCTTCGCCGGAGGCCAGCACGGCCGGAGCGTCGGCCAAAGCGCCGAGGAACAGGAGAGCTGCCGGAAGCTGCCGCAGGGACCGACGCCAGGCCACGAACTTCCTCATCGCTTCACCCCATGTGCTCGGTTCTCACCGCCGCCTCGACAGGCGGATCTGGATCGGCTTCAAGTGCTGCAGATAGGCGGGGATGATACCCCGGCGAGGGCGCCGGTCAAGCGCGCTCAGGCGGAGCGCGCGACGCGGTTCCTTCCCGCCTGTTTGGCGCGGTAGAGCGCCTCGTCGGCCCGGCGCACGACCTCCGACACCGCCTCGTTGCGCGCGGCCTCGGCGACGCCGATGGAGACGGTGAGGTGAAGCTCCTCGACGCCCACGGCGAGCGGCATCTCGGTCAACCGGTGACGGATCTTCTCGGCCGCCTCTTCCGCGCCGGCAAGGGTCGTTTCGGGAAGGAAGATCAGCAGCTCGTCGCCGCCCCAGCGGCAGACGGCGTCCTGGCGGCGCAGGCCCGAGCGCAGCAGCTCGGCGATGCGGACGAGCGCCTGGTCGCCAACGGCGTGCCCATAGCGGTCGTTGATCGGCTTGAAATGGTCGAGGTCGGCGACCGCCACCGAGTAGGGCCCGGTGGTGCGATGGACCCGGCCGGATTCCTGCTCCAGCAGGTTCAACATCGCCGGGCGGTTCAGCAGGCCGGTCAGGAAGTCGCTCGTCGCCGCCCGTTCCAGCCGCTGCTCGGCGCTCTTCCTCTCCTCGATCTCCTCGCGCAGGGCGGCGTTCAACTGCGACAGCTCGGCCGTGCGCTCGGCGATCCGCGCCTCGAGATGGAGGTTGGCGTCGGCGAGGTCGCGCATCGCCTGCTCGCGGCGGGTCTGGCTCTCGAGCAGGTCGCCGGCCATACGGTTGACGGCGCCGGCGAGCTCCTCGAGCTCGTCGCCGCTCCGGACCGAAACCTCGCCCTTGAGCTCGCCGCGCGCGATTTCGCCGGTGCGGGCGATCACCTGCGTCACCGGATCGGTGATGCGATGGGCGAGGAACCGGCTGAAGAGCGCCGCAAGGCAGACCGACAGCAGCAGGGAGATCCCCCCGGCGACCCGGATGCGCTCGAACTTCTTCTGCACTTCGTCGGCGCGCATGTCGAGCCCGACCAGGAACCGCCCGGCGCCGTTCTTCACCGGCGCGTAACCGGAGAGGAAGTAGCCCCAGCGGTCGCGGGTGATCTCGTCGTCGGCGGACGGGTGGTCGAAACCCTCGCGCAGGCGCGGGACTTCCTCCTGGTAGAGATCGCCCGGCAGGGCCTGGTCGGCGGAGCTGTCCGAGTCGAGCACGAAGCGGATCGCGCCGGATCCGGCGTCGGCTTCGCCGCCGTCGCGACGCATCACGTAGATGAACGCGATATCCGGATTGGCCTGTTGGAAGTCGCGCACCCGCGCCAGCAGTTGCCGGTATTCCGGCAGGGCGACGGCTTCCGGTCCGCGGATCGCCTGGAGCTCGCCGGCGTCGAGCGCGCGGGCCAGGAGACCGGCGGTATAGCGCAGGCGCCCCTGCAGGCTCTCGAGCAGACTCGCCGTCGACTGCTTGTAGAAGTAGGTCCCGATGCTGCCGGAAACGAGCAGCACCGCCAGAAAATGGCTGAGGAAGAGCTTGGTCCGGATCGGCATGCGCACGGCCGCTAGGGTCCTCCGGAGGGCGGGATGGGCTGCAGTCTAGCATCGGCCCGACGGCGGCGACGGGCTTCGAGTTCGATAGGCTGCGCGCTTTGCCGCAGCGTCCGGAGCGGAGTGGAACGATGTCGAATTTCGAGCTGTCGATCGCCCTCTTCCTGCAGTTCGCCATTATCCTGGCGTCCTGCCGGCTGGTGGGTTGGCTGGTGCGGCCGCTCGGGCAGCCCCAGGTGGTCGCCGAGATGATCACCGGCGTGCTGCTCGGACCGTCGCTCTTCGGTCTCGTGGCCCCCGGCCTCCACGCCCAGCTGTTCCCCAAGCAGAGTCTGGCGATCATCTATTGCATCGCCCAGATCGGGCTGGTGCTCTACATGTTCCTCATCGGGCTCGAGTTCGACCTCGAGCTCATCCGCAAGCGGCTGCGCAGCGCGGCCTTCGTGTCCTGGGCCGGCATCGCCACGCCGTTCACGCTCGGCGCCCTGCTCGCCTGGGGATTGATGGACCGCTTCCCGCTGTTCGCGCCCAACGTGCGGGTCTGGGAGGCGGCGCTCTTCATGGGCTCGGCGATGTCGATCACCGCTTTCCCCATGCTGGCGCGGATCATCTCCGAGCGCGGCCTTTCCGGGACGGCGCTGGGCACCCTCGCGCTCGCCGCCGGCTCGCTCGACGACGCGGCCGCCTGGTGCCTGCTGGCGGTCGTCCTGGCGAGCTTCACCGGCAAGATGTCGATCGCCCTGCTGGCGCTCTTCGGTGGCGCCTTCTACGGCCTGTTCATGTTCACCCTCGGCCGCCGGCTCCTGGCGAAGCTCTTCGCCTGGTTGCAGGCCCGGCCGTCGCGCGAATCGCTCATCCTGCCGGCGGCTCTGACGCTGCTGATGATTGCCGCCTGGGCCACCGACCGCCTCGGCATCTACGCCGTCTTCGGCGCCTTCGTCTTCGGTGCCGCGATGCCCCGGGGCGCGCTGCAGGTGCGTCTCGAGTCGCAGATCGGTCCGCTCACCGCGGTCTACCTGCTGCCGATGTTCTTCATCAATTCGGGGCTCAGCACGTCGATCTCGCTGCTCGCCTCGCCGGTGATGCTGGGCATCGCCGCCCTGCTGCTGGTGGCGGCGGTCGCCGGCAAAGGGGTCGCATGCGGGGTCGCCGCGCGCCTGGCCGGCGAGTCGAAGAAGGACTCGTTCGCCATCGGCGCGCTGATGAACGCCCGCGGACTGATGGAGCTGATCCTGCTCAACATCGGCTACGAGCGCGGCATGATCACCCAGACGCTGTTCACCATCCTGGTGATCATGGCGGTGGTCACGACGATCATGGCGGTGCCGTTGTTCAACCGCGTCTATCGCGTCGGCGGCGGGCTGCCGACTTGACCCGGCCATGAGCGGGCGTCCTCTCGCCGGGCTGCGCGTCCTCGAGCTCGGCCAGATTCTCGCCGGCCCTTTCGCGGGCGCGCTGCTCGGCTATTTCGGCGCCGATGTGGTCAAGGTCGAGCCTCCGGGCGCCGGCGACCCGATCCGCAGCTGGCGCCTGCTCGACGACGACGGAACCTCCCTCTGGTGGCGCTCGCTCGGCCGCAACAAGCGCTGCGTGACCCTCGACCTGGGTGCTCCGGAAGGTCAGGAGCTGGCCCGCCGGCTGGCGGCCGGCGCCGATGTGCTGATCGAGAACTTCCGCCCGGGCACGATGGAAGGATGGGGGCTGGGGCCGGAGCGCCTCTGCGCCGCGAACGCCGGCCTGATCTTCGCCCGCATCTCCGGCTTCGGCCAGACCGGGCCCTACGCCTCCCGCCCGGGCTACGCCTCCGTCTGCGAAGCGTTCGGAGGTCTGCGCCACCTGACCGGAAATCCCGGGGAGGTGCCGGTGCGGGCGAATCTCTCGCTCGGCGACTCGCTCGCCGGCCTGCACGCCGTTCTCGGCATCCTGCTGGCGCTCGAAGCCCGGCGCCAGAGCGGGCGCGGCCAGGTGGTCGACGCCTCGATCTTCGAATCGGTCTTCAACGTGCTCGAGTCGGTGGTTCCCGAGTTCGACCGCGCCGGCGCCGTACGCGGACCTTCCGGGCCGACCGTCTCGGGCATCGTTCCCTCGAACGCCTATCCCACCGCCGGAGGCGAGTGGGTGGTCATCGGCGCCAACAACAGCGCCAACTTCCGCCGCCTCATGCTGGCGATCGGTCGCCACGACCTGGCGGCGGATCCCGAGCTCGAAGGCAATCCGGGACGCCTGCGGCGACAGGGCGAGATCGACGCGGCGATCTCGGGCTGGACGCGATCGCTGGCCGCGGAGACCGTCGTCGAGCGGCTGGTGGCGGTGGCGGTTCCCGCTTCGACGATCTACACCGTCGCCGACATGTTCGCCGACCCGCACTACCGCGCACGGCGCCTGTTCGAGAGCGTCGAGGTCGCGGGACGCCGACTGGTGCTCCCCGCGATGTTGCCGCGTCTCAGCGATTCGCCGGGCGGTACCGATTGGGCGGGCCCGGAGCTCGGGGCGCACAACCGCGAGGTCTTCTGCGGCGAGCTCGGACTTTCCGTCGCGGAGCTCGAAGCGCTGGAGGGGCGCGGCATCGTCTGAAGGTCGCCGCCGGCAGACCGTCGTGGCGGCGTGGGGAGGGACGGCCGGCGTCCGGTGCTTCAGTCGGGGCCGAGCGCGCCGGGGACGTCGTCCGCGTCGGGCGCCGCATAGCCCGAGTCGAATGGCAGGCGGATCCGCGTCTGCTGCCAGTCGAGGACGAGGTCGACGGCGGCGGTTGCCGAGGCCTCGCTGGTGAAGGTCAGGCTCTCGACCGGAGCGTCGAGGGCGCGAGCCCGCACCAGCAGCCTGCCGACCTCCTGCGCCGCGATCTCTTCGGTGTATTCGGACTCGAGACCCCACTGGCGGATGGCGCGGTTGAAGATCACCGTCCAGTCGCGCTCGCCGGGGATGGTGTAGATCGAATAGCTCCCGGGAGGGAGCACCAGGTCGCCGACCCGCACCACGTGATCGAGATGCAGGGTCGTCGGCTCGTTGGCACCCGTGCGCCACAGCCTGCCGAACGGCACCGCGTCGCCGCCGAGCATGGTCCGCCCGCGCAGCGCCGGACTGCCGTAGCAGATCTTGGCGTGGGCTTTGCCGATGCGGAAGGCGTGGGAGCGCAGGGGGCTCGTCCGCGGCAGGTAGGCCGGGGTCCAGCTCCAGTTGCGCGGACAGGGTGCCCAGGTGGCGACCGCCGAGCCGGTGGAGAGGGTGGTGAGGCCGACCCATCCGAGAAAGCCCGCGGCCGCCGTCGCCAGCAGGAGGAGAAGACGACGCATCGGGCTCTATTGTAGACGCAGCGGCGTCCGGGTCCGCCGAAAAAAAAGGGGCGCCGGTGGACGCGGCGCCCTTCCCAAGGAGAAACTGGAGGAGAGAGTTCGTCTCTCGCCTGCAAGAGGTGATACGGGCTCTGCCGAGAAAGGTTATCCGGTGGCCGGTCGGGCGTCGTTGGCGCCCGGCGCCTGGTCGAATTCGGCGATGAACTGCGCGCCGAAGGCGCGCGCCGGCGTCCAGGCTCCGGCATCCACTGCGCCGCGCGCGACCCGCAGCATGCCCTCGACGGCGGTGCGCGCGGTGAGGGCGTAGCCCTCGGCCGTCGCGAAGCAGCGCGTGACGCTCTCTCCCTGCGCGTTGCGCGCGCTCCCCCAGATCCAGCTGCGACCAGCGTCGCGTTGCGCAGCCGTCGGCCCCGTCACGGTCCGCCGCACCCAGGCCTGAAGGAGACGCTTGGCCGGGCGCCAACCGGCGAGCGGCAGCAGGGGGCGCAGGCGGCGCAGCCGCCGCACGCTCCGCGCCGGGACGCCGGTGAAGGTGCGGATGTTCGGGATCGCCGTCGTGCGGAAGGCGGTCGCGATGTCTCCCCAGGCGATGCTCATCACGGTGCGCCGTCCGATCGGCAGTTCGATTTCCAGGACCTCGGCGGCGAGCGGCAGCGGCACGATGCGCCCGTTCCGGCGCATCGCCCCGGCGTGCGGCAGGCTCTCGATCATCGTCGCCAGGGTGCCGCGGCTCCAGCCCCCGCCCTCCGCCACGAAGGCGAGGTCGAGATGGGTCGCATCCGGCAGCGACTCCTTCAGCTGCAGGGCCAGGCAGTCGGTCGGTACGACGTCGAAACCGATTCCAGGCAGCAGGACGACCCCCGCCTGGCGCGCCTCGGCGTCACGCTTCAGCACCGACTCGAAGACGGCGATCTCGCCGGTGATATCGAGATAGTTCGCTCCGGCGGCGAGACACGCCTCGACCATCGGCCGGCTGGTGCGCACGAACGGGCCTGCGCAGTGCAGCACCGTCCTGGTCCCGAGCTCGCGCAGGGTCGTCAGCAACGAGTCCGCATCTTCCAGGGGAAAAGTCCGGTGCGGGAGATCGAGCTCCCGGGCCAGCGTCGCCAGAGCCTCGGCGTTGCGTCCGGCGAGGGTCGGAGCGAGACCCCGGCGCGCGGCTTCGCGCGCGACGAGCTCGCCGGTGTAGCCGTTGGCGCCGTAGATCAGCATCCGCGGCTCGCGATCGTCCACAGGCCGTGACGCTGCTGGGGGCTCAGACGGCCGGGGTGAAGAAGTCGGGGCGGCGGGAGCGCGCCGCGGCGGCCTCGGCGAGGCCCTCGATCGGACCGAGCCCGCGCGCCGTGCGGTAGGCCGTGAGGCCGGCGGCGAAGACCTCGACGGCGCGCGCGAGATCCTCCTTCTTGAGCACGTAGGCGATCCGCACCTCGTCGTTGCCGAGCCCGCGGGTCGCATAGAAGCCGGGCGCCGGTGCGACCATCACGGTCTGCTGCTCGTGGGCGAACTCGGCGAGCAGGAAACGCGCGAAGTCCTCGCTGTCCTGGATCGGCAGGCGGGCGATGAAGTAGAAGGCGCCTTCGGGCTTGCGCAGAAAGACCCCGGGGATCGAGGTCAGGCCGTCGAACAGCAGGTCACGGCGGCCCTGGTACTCGGTAGCCACCTGGTCGAAGTACTCCTTGCCGAGCTCGACCGCGCCGGAGGCGACGAGCTGCGCCAGGCCGGGCGGCGACAGGCGCCCCTGCGCCATGCGCAGAGCGGCCTGGTAGACCTCGCCGTTCCGGGTCGCGAGCGAGCCCAGGCGGATGCCGCAGGCGCTGTAGCGCTTCGACAGGCTGTCGACGACGATGACGTGATCCTCGTAGCCGGCGAGCGAGAGCGCCGAAGTCGAATGCGCGCCGTCGTAGACGAACTCACGGTAGACCTCGTCGGCGACCAGGAAAAGCCCGTGATCGCGACAGAAGGCGGCGACCATCTCGAGCTCGGCGCGCGAATAGACCGTGCCGGTCGGATTGTTCGGATTGCACAGCAGCACGAGGCGGGTGCGCGGCGTGAGCGCGCGTTCCCAGGCTTCGCGCGGCGGCAGGTGGAATCCGTCCTCGCCCTTGCTGCGCAGCGGCACGAGGCGCACCCCGGCCATGGTCGCGAACGAGTTGTAGTTGGTGTAGTACGGCTCGACGACCAGGGCGTCGTCGCCGTCGCCGGTGCAGGCGAAGAAGGCGAAGAGCAGCGCCTCGCTGCCGCCGGTCGTGGCAATGAGCTCGTCGAGCTCGAGATCGAGACCGAGGCGGCTGTAGTAGACGCGCAGCGACTCGAGGTACTCCGAGGTGCCGTTCGACGGCGTGTAGGCGAAGACCTTCTCGGCCCGCTCGAGCCGCGCCCGCATGACCGCCGGCGTCTCGAGGTCGGGCTGGCCGATGTTGAGGTGATAGACCTTGACGCCGCGCCGCTTGGCCTCCTCGGCCACCGGCATCAGCTTGCGGATCGGAGAGGCGGGCATCGCCCGGCCGCGGGCAGAGACGTGGGGGGTCATGATGGGGAGATCTTAGCGCCCCTGGCGCTTCACTTCCTGGCCTTGTTCGCCTTGGCGAAGAAGTCGCCGAAGGCGCCGAAACCGGTTCCGCCGCTGCCGGCCCGCGCCTGGGCGAGATCCTCCGCCCCGGCCTCATCCCCCTTGGCCGGTAGCCCGAGCGCGATACGCCGGGTCTCGCGATCGACCGAGAGAACGGAGACTTCGATCGCCTGGCCGAGCTTGAGCAGCTCGCGCGGGTGACGCACTTCGCGGCCGCTGCCGGCGGCGAGCTCGGAGATATGGAGCAGGCCGTCCACTCCTGGAGCCAGCTCGATGAAGGCGCCGAAGAGCTCGATCCGCGCCACCTTGCCCTGCCGCCGCACGCCGGTGACCAGGCGCGCGGCCTCCTCCTGCCAGGGGTCCTTGACCAGGGCCCGGCGGGAGAGCGAGATCTTGTCGCGCCCCTTCTCGTTCTCTGCCGGGACGATCTTGAGGATCTGGACCTCGAGCTCCTGCCCCACCGCGACGACGTCCTGCGGATGGGCGACCCGGCCGTGGCCGAGCTCGGAGACGTGCAGCAGCCCCTCGATGCCGCCCAGGTCGACGAAGGCGCCGTAGGCGGCGAGTGAAGTGACCGTGCCGCGGACCGTCTGGCCGACCTTGATCTTCTCGCGCGCGGCGGCCGCCCTGGCCTGCGCCTCCTCCTCGAGGAGGGCGCGGCGCGAGAGCACCAGATTCATGCCGCGCCCTTTGCCCTCCTCGAGGCGGGTGATGCGGAAGGCGAGGCGTTGGCCGACGAAGGCGGCCGCGTCCTCGACGTAGCGGTTGTCGATCTGCGACACCGGGCAGAAGGCACGGACGCCCGAGACCGTCACCTCGACGCCGCCCTTGACCACCGCGGTCACCGTGCCGTCGACCGGCAGGCCGTAGGTATACGCCTGCTGCAGCTCGGCGGGGGCGGCCGGTCCGCGGCCGGCGCGGACGCGCAGCACGATGCCGTCGTCCGAGGCCGAGGCGATGATCGCCTCGACGGTGTCGCCGACGGCGACCGTGCGTTTGCCCTCGTCGTCGGTCAACTGCGACAGGGGAATCGAGCCCTCGGCCTTGCGGCCGAGGTCGACGAAGGCGGCGTCCTCGCCGAAGCCGACGATCTTCACCGACACCCGATCGCCGACCTCCGGGGCCTTCGGAGCTGGGGAACCCTTCTTGTCCTTCTCTCCATCGGCCTGCTTCTTTTCGAAGGCGTCGAGCAGCGCAGCAAAATCCTGCCCGGCGTCGGGTGTGGTGCGGTCGGCCATCTTCTTCTCCTGGTCTTGCGGCTCGGGTCGTGGGGATGCCCCGGAAAGGGCCCTGCAAGGATATGTCCCCCGGGAACCCGAGGCAAGCCGCGGCCTGCGCCCAGCCGAAAAGCCGGCGCTCAGTCCGTCAGGCGGCTCCAGGTCCACTCCATCGCAGCCTCCTTGCCGTCGAGCGGACCTTCGATGCGCGCGTGCAGCCTGCCGTCGGCCGTCAGCCAGTAGAGAATGCGCTGCGGGAAGTCGTGCTCCCTGTTCTCGAACACGACACGCCGCTCGCCGACCTCGACGGCGCAAAACGAGGTGGGCGGGTTGCCGCCCGGCATCGAGACGTAGCAGATCCGCTGTTGCGCATCGACTTCAACACGCAAGAACTCGAAGCCGGTCATCTTCCCCGACTGGACGTCCTTGTGCATGCCGACGAGACCGCCGCCGGCGGCGCTCGTCCA
>CAZQTL010000013.1:0-13496 GCA_964595975.1 uncultured Thermoanaerobaculia bacterium
TTTCAACCTGATCTCGATCCCGGTGATCCTGCTGGGCATCGCGGTCCTCGTTCGGCGCTTCATTTACGGTCTGGGCTCGATCACCAATCTCTCGCAGGATCATCCCTGGGGCCTGGGGATCGGCTTCGATGTAGTGACCGGCGTCGCCCTGGCCGGCGGCGCCTACGTGCTCGCCTTCGTCGTCTATGTCATGCGGCTGGAGAAGTACCATCCGATTCTGCGCGCCACGGTGCTCAACGGACTGCTCGCCTACATCTTCTACGCCGGCGCACTGGTGCTCGACCTCGGACGGCCGTGGCACGTGGTGAATCCCATCATCGGCAACTCCTTCGGCTACAACTCGGTGCTCTTCCAGGTCTCGTGGAGTTTCCTCCTCTACATGATCGTCGAGATGGTCGAGCTCTCGCCCGCCTTCGCCGAATGGCTGGGCTGGAAACGGGTTCGCCGCTTCCTCGCCTCGCTGGCGCTGGGCGCCGTGATCCTCGGCGTCACCCTCTCGACCCTGCACCAGGCCGGTCTGGGCGCTCTCTTCCTGATGGCGAAGTCGAAGATCCACCCGCTGTGGTACACCGAGTTCATTCCGATCCTGTTCTTCGTCTCGAGCATCTTCGCCGGCCTGTCGATGGTGATCCTCGAAGGGACCCTGACGCACCGGCTCTTCGGCAAGCAAATCGACCCCAAGAAGCACGGCTCGTTCGACGATCTGCTGCTCGGACTCGGCAAGGGCGCCGCCATCGCCCTCTTCACCTACTACTTCTTCAAGCTCCTCATCTTCCTCCACGAGCGTCAATGGGATCTGCTGGCGTCGAAGTGGGGCGCCTGGTACCTCGTGGAGGTCTTCGGATTCGTGCTCGTGCCGTGCGTGATGTTCGCCTACGCCGTGCGCCATCGCCGGCCGGGTCTGCTGCGCGTCGCCGCCGGAGTGACTCTCGTCGGCGTGCTGCTCAATCGCCTGAACATCTCGGTGATCGCCTACAACTGGCAGCTGCCGGTGCACTACTTCCCGAGCTGGCAGGAGTTCGTCGTCACGCTGACCGTGCTCTTCACCGAGATCTGGGTCTTCCGCTGGATCGTCCTGCGCCTGCCGATCCTGCGCGAAGCCCACGAGCTGCCGTACCCGCGTCCCCTCGGTTCGTAGGCGGCGCACCGCAACGAGAAGGAGGCCTCATGGAAAGCTACCGCTACGTCAACATCTTCGAGACCAAGGGACTGGAGTACCTGCTCCTCGCCTCGTTCCTCATCCTCTTCGTCGTCCTGGTGCGCTACCTGTCGGCCACCGGCCGCAAAGGCTGACCCGCCCGACCTCCGTTCGTCCGAGGTCCGCGCCCCGCGCGGGCCCCGGACGGGCCCTGATGCGCTCCTTCCCCGCCGACGGGAATGGGCTTCCGCCCCTTTCCGCAAACCGAGCTAGAATCGAGCAACGTCGCGCTATCTGGAGGCAACGCCTCCGTTGCCGTTGCGAGCGAACGGGGGCGAAAGCGAGACCTTGTTCGAGACAGGAGACCGGAAAATGACCAGCAGAAGCCTTGCCAGCATCGCCGCCGTCGCGGCCTTCGTTTCGCTGTTTGCGGCCGTGAGTCCGGGACAAGCCCAGGTCTGCACCCTCACCGCCGGAGGCGCGACCTACGGTTACCCGGCGACCAGCCACTACGACAACTCCCAGACCTCGAACTTCACCGGCGTCGGCACCGGCGACTATCTCTTCGAGGACGGCTGGTGGTTCCGGGTCTCCGGCGACACGGCGGAGTCCTTCTTCCCGGCGCCTAGCACGACGACCTGTGCCGGTGCGGCCGGCACGATCACCTGGGCCGACGTCAATGCGCGCGGCTTGTTCAGCGCCTCGCATGCGCTGACGCTGACTTCCGCGGCCGCCGGGTCGGGCGAAGTCATCCAGACCATGACGATCACCAACCTCAGCGCCTCCAACCCGCTGACCATCGAGCTCTTCCACGGGGCGGATTTCGACGTCAACGGATCCGCCGGAACCGACAACGCGACGCTGGGGACGCCGAACACGTTCATCCAGATCAACGACACGACTGCCGGCACGGCCGAGTACCGCGCGTTCAACCCGGTCGCGAATGCCTTTCTGGTGCGGCCCTTCGCCGCCACCACCGACGTTTTCGGCGTCCTTGGGGATGCGACGGTGACCAATTTCGACAACACCGGTCTCCCCGCCTCCAGCTTCGACTTCACCGGCGCCTTTCAGTGGTCGCTGGTCATCCAGCCCGGCGGCAGCGCGTCGGTGAGCGTCGCGCTGGCGGCCAACACGCCGTCGACGCCGGTTTCGCTGCAGAGCTTCTCGGTCGAGTAGCCCGCTTCAGTCCCCGCTCGCCCGGTTCAGCTTCGGGCAGGTCCCTGGACCTGCCCGAGCAGCCGGGCGAGGCGAAGGCTGGCCCGTTTGGTCGCCATGCGCGCCGCCGCGGCGCTGGGCAGACCGGTCGCCAGCGCGAGCTCCTCATATGGCAGGCCGAGCTCGATGCGGCCGACGAGCAGGTCACGGTCGGCCTCGGGGAGACCCACGAGCGCGGCGCGAAACTGCCGGCGCTCTTCGGACTCGATCGTCCGGTGAAGCGGACCCGGGTCGGGGTCCGGCCCGTCGGCCAGGGCGCCGTTGCGCACCTCGCCCAGCTCGGCCCGGCGGATCTCGTCGCGGACCTGATTGCGGATCGCTGCAATGAGATAGTTCCGCAGCCTCTGCGGATCGGCGGTGTCGAGCTCGCCCAGATTTCGCAGCACGTGGACCAGCGTTTCCTGGACCAGGTCGCCGGTCTCCATCCGCCGTCGCGCCCGTTGCGGCAGCCGCCCGTGCGCCCAGCGTTCGACGAAGGGCAGCAGCGCTAGGATCGCCCGCTGCGCCCGGCGCAGCCGGCCTTCCTCCTCTGGCGAAGGTCGCTCCAGGGCCAGCCCCTCCTTCGTGTGAACGTTGCCGCGCACTCTATGCGAACGCGCCGCCGTCTAGAACGCCGCCAGCAACCGCTTCAGCCCCTTCTCCGCGCCCATGGCGAAGTGCACTCGCAGGGCGCGGCGCCCGCGCTGGGAGAGGACCTCGAAGTCGCCTCGCGCCTGGGCGGCGATCACCTGGCCGAAGGTGAGGCGGCGGTCGGGGACCGGCACGTCGGCCATCGGCCTGTCGGTGAGCTGCAGGAAGAGCCCGGTCGCCGGGCCACCCTTGTGGGCCTGCCCGGTCGAGTGCAGAAACCGCGGGCCGAAGCCGAGGGTCGTCGCGACGCCGGTGACGCGCGAGATGACGTTGCGCAGCTCGGTCGCGGCCGCGACGTTCTCCCCGTTCATCTCGAGAAAGGCGCAGAGGGCGACGTAGTCGCCGGGGCGCGCACGGTCGAGGTGGGCGGCGAGCAGGCCGCGCAGCGAGCGCTCGTCGGCGGCGAGGAAGAGCGCCGCAGCCTCGTCCGGATCGGCGAAGAGCTCGACACCGTGCTCGGCGTAGAACGGGGCCTCCGACGGCAGCGCGCCGGTCTCCTCGACCGTCTGTGTCAGGTTCCTGGCGGCGACTTTGGCCGCTTCGACGTCCGGCTGGTCGAACGGATGCAGCTGGAGAAGGGCTCCGGCCACCGCCGTCGCGAACTCCCAGCGGAAGAACTCGGCGCCGAGCGAGGCGAGATCGGCGCAGTCGAGCTCGACGACGGGCAGGCCCGCGAAGAGCAACGCCGCGACCGCATCCTCCTGTTCGTCGCTGAGCCTGCCGGCATAGCGCACGACGACGAAGAGCCGGTCCTTGCCGTACCAGGACGGCGGCGCCAGGGGCTCGCCGTCGACGGGCAGGATCATCTGCCCGAGCTTGCCGGTCGACTCCGCGATCAGCTGCTCGAGCCAGGCGCCCAGCGCCGCGATCTCGGGCGCCAGGACGAGAGTCAGCTTGTCCCTTCCGGCCTGCGCCGCGACGCCGAGCGCGAGGCCGAGTGCGACGCCCGGGTTCTTCTCGACCGCCGCCTCGCGGCAGTCGGCGGCGAGCTCCGCCGCGCGCTCGAGGTAACGCGGCAGGTCGATGCCCAGCAGAGCCGCCGGCACGAGCCCGAACGGAGAGATCGCCGAGAACCGTCCGCCGATCGTCGGCTCTCCCGGCACCAGCGCCAGGAACTCCTTCTGCCGCGCCAGGCGGTCGAGCGCCGAATCGGGATCGGTGATGGCGATGAAGCGCGCCGCGGCGCGCTCGCCGAGGGCCGCGCGGAAGTGGTCGAAGAAGTAGGCCAGCAGCAGGTTGGGCTCGACCGTGGAACCCGACTTGCTCGCCACGACCACCCAGGTCGTCGCCGGATCGAGGCGATGGGCGAACGACTTCACCTGGTCCGGATGCGTCGAGTCGAGCACGTGCAGGCGCGGCATTCCCGGCGACTCGCCGAACGACCGCCGCAGGACCTCGGCGCCGAGCGACGAGCCCCCCATGCCGAGGAGCAGGACGTCGCGGATCCCGCGATGCGCAGCGACACGCCCGAGCTCGGAGTAGTCGGCGAGCCGCGCCGCCTCGCGCTCGGGGGCGTCGAGCCAACCCAGCCAGTAGGCCTCGTCCCGCCCGGTCCACACCGTCGAGTCGCCCTCCCAGATCCGGCTGGTGCGCTCGCCGCCCTGCCACTTCGCCGCCGCCGCGGCGAATGCCGCGCGAAGCTCCGGAGTCAGGCGCTCGATCATCGCGTCACCGGCGCGCCCTGAGGCGCCGCAGCGGCGAGCTCCGCGGTCTTGGTCTCGATCGCCGCGAGCAGCTTGCGGAACGGCTCGACGAACTTCGCCACTCCGTCGGCGAGCAGCTCGTCGGTGGCCGCGTCGAGGGAGACGCCGAGCGCGGCGAGCTCTTCGAGCTGCTTCCTCGCCTCGGTGACACCTTCTCCCAGGGTCGCCTTCGCGACGCCGTGGTCGCGGAAGGCGTCGATCGTCTCCGGCGGCATCGTGTTCACCGTATCGCGACCGATCAGCTCCTCGACGTAGACCACATCGCGATAGGCCGGATTCTTCGCCGATGTCGACGCCCACAGCAGCCGCTGCGGCACCGCGCCTGCTTCGGCGAGGCGTTGCCAGCGGGGCGAAGCGAAGAGAGCGGTAAAGAGGGAGTAGGCCTGCTTGGCGTTGGCGACAGCCACTTTGCCCTTGAGCGCTTCGATGCGCTGGCGGTCGGTCGACGACGCCTGCGCGGCCCGCTCGTCGAGCCGCTTGTCGATCAGGGTGTCGATACGGGAGATGAAGAAGCTGGCCACCGAGGCGACGCGGTCCACCGCCAGCCCCTTGCCGAGCCTTTCTTCGAGGGCCGAGATGTACGCCTCGGCGACCAGGGAGTAGGCGTCTTTGGAAAAGAGCAGGGTGATGTTGACGTTGATGCCCTCGGCGAGCAGCGTGCGAATCACCGGCAGGCAGGTCCGGGTTCCCGGCACCTTGATCATCAGATTCGCGCGGTCGACCTCGCGCCAGAGCCGCCGCGCCTCGGCGAGGGTGCCGGCGGCGTCCTCGGCGAGCTCGGGCGAAACCTCGAGGCTGACGTAGCCGTCCTGGCAGTGCGTCCGGCGATAGACCGCCGCCAGCTGATCGGCGGCCTGACGGATATCGGCCACCGCGACTTCCTCGTAGATCTGGAGCGGGCGGCGCTCGCCGCGGGCGACGATGGCGGAGACCTGCGCGTCGTACTCGCGCCCGTGGGCGATCGCCTTCTCGAAGATCGCCGGATTCGAAGTCATGCCGCGCAGGTCGTCCTCGGCGATGAGCCTTTCGACCGTGCCGTCCTCGAGCCAGCTGCGGCGAATGAAATCGAGCCAGACGGACTGGCCGAGGCCGGCGAGCTGGTGGAGCGGATTGCCTGCGGTCATGGGAGTCTCCGGGAAAAGTCCCGTCGAACGTCGCGGCGCGCGCCAGCGCCGGCGAGTCGATGCGAAGCGGGACAGGGAGAGGATACCGCGATACATTTGCCGCGATGAAGAGCCGTTCGTCCGTCCCTACCAGCCCTCCGTACGGCGATCCCCACTCCCGTTTCGCCTGGTTCGCGCTCGCCGTCAACCTCGCCGTCATCGTCTGGGGCGGATTCGTCCGCGCCAGCGGCTCCGGCGCGGGTTGCGGGGCGCACTGGCCGCTGTGCAACGGCGTCGTCGTGCCGCAGGATCCGAAAATCGAGACCCTGATCGAGCTCGGGCACCGGGTCACCAGCGGTCTGGCGCTGGTCGTCGTCGTGGTGCTCGGGATCTGGACCCTCCGCCGCTATCGGAAGGGCACTCCGGAGGGGGCCGCCATGCGCCGGCTGGCCTGGCTGGCGATGCTGTTCATCTTCGGCGAGGCCGCGCTCGGCGCCGGACTCGTGTTGCTCGAATACGTCGGCCAGAACAGCTCCGGGGCCAGGGCAGTCTGGATGGCCGGGCATCTGGTCAACACCTTTCTGCTGCTGGCGATCCTGGCGCTGCTGGCCGAGCGGTCCGGCCATGTCTCACCCGGCGAGAAGCTTCCAGTCAGGGGGATGCCTGCCAGCTCGACTGCGGGTCTCGCGCCGCGCTGGCTGGAGCTTCTGTCCTTTGCTGCGCTTCTTTTCACCGCCGTGACCGGCGCCATCGCCGCACTGGGGGACACGCTCTTCCCGGCGACCTCGCTCGTCCAGGGGATGGCGCAGGATCTTTCGCCGACGGCGCATTTTCTGATCCAGCTGCGCGTGCTGCATCCGCTGGTGGCGATCGGCGCCGGACTGCTGTGGATTCATCTGGCGCAGAAAGTCCGCGCCGTGGTGCCGGCCGACGCGCGCGCCTGCATCTGGGCCAAGGGGGTGATGGGGTTGGTGGCGAGCCAGTTCGCTGTCGGACTGGCGACCCTGGCCTTCCTCGCCCCTGTCCCGTTGCAGCTGCTCCATCTCTTCGTCGCCGACCTGGTCTGGATCGCCGGCGTGCTGCTGGTCGACAGTCACCGGCGGGCCGCGGCGCCGGCCGCAGTGCCCGCGCCGGGCGTCTAGGCGCCGAGCGCCCGCGCCACGACCTCGCTCAGGCGGCGAACTCCCACGTCGATGACCTCCGGCGTGCAGTAGGAGAAGTTGAGGCGCATCGACCGCTCTCCCCGGCCGTCGGCGCTCGGGCCGGGATAGAAGGCCGAACCGGGAACGAAGACCACCTTCGACTTCACCGCTTCCTGCAGGATCGCCGCCGCGCCCACCTTCGAAAGATCGCCCTCGGGCAGGGTGAGCCAGAGGAACAGTCCGCCCTGCGGGCGCGTCCACTCCACCCCGTCGGGCATGTAGCGCTTCAGGGCGTCGAGCATGGCGTCGCGCCGCTGGCGATAGAAGTCGCGCAGCACCTTGACGTGCTGGTCGAGGAAGCCGCCGCGGGCGGTCTCGTAGGCGACCATCTGGTTGAAGGTCGAGGTGTGCAGGTCGGCCCCCTGCTTGATCTGAACCAGCCTGCCGATGACGTCGGTCGGCGCGACCACCCACGCGATGCGCAACCCGGGCGCCAGCGTCTTCGACAGGCTCGACAGATAGATCACCCCGCCGCGAAAGCGCCCGCCGGCAGCCGCCTTGCCGGCGCGTTCGCCGTGATATTCCGAGTCGATCTCCACCAGCGGCGGCTGGTGCTCCCCCTCGTAACGCAACTGGCCGTAGGGGTCGTCCTCGAGGATCGGCACTCCGTAGTGACTCGCCAGCTCGACGACGCGATTGCGGCGGTCTTCCGGCAGCGTCGTGCCGGCCGGATTGTGGAAGTTCGGCAATACGTAGAGGAATTTCGGCCCCGAACGCAGCTCTTCTTCCAGACGGTCCACGCGCAGGCCATCGCCGTCGAGCGGCACGCTGAGATAGCGAGCCTCGTAGGAGTTGAACGCCTGCAGCGCACCGAGATAGGTCGGCGCCTCGACCAGGATGCGGTCGCCGGAGTTGATCAGCAGCTTGCCGATGAGATCGAGCGCCTGCTGGGAACCCGATGTGATGAGGACGTTCGCCGGAGTCACGCGGATGCCATAGCGCTCCATGTGCCGGACCAGCATCTCGCGCAACGGCAGGTATCCCTCGGTCGCCGAATACTGCAGCGCCAGCGTCCCCTGCTCGGCGAGGACCTTGCGGCACGCCGCCGCGACTTCGGTGACGGGGAACACCTGCGGCGCCGGCATCCCGCCGGCGAAGGAGATGACCTCGGGATCCTGCGTGTACTTGAGCAGCTCGCGGATGATCGAGCTGGTGAGCCCCTCGGTACGCATCGCGAAGCGATCGGTCCACGGAGTGTCGACGTAGCCGTTGCCGTTCGAGGTCGAAGGAGCCGCCATGAGCTCCCGGGCGAGCTCCGCAGTCGAAGCGATAGGCATCAGAGAAGCCTCCTCTTTCTCGCCGCCTCCCTCAGATCCTCGCGGAAATCGGGATGGGCGATGGCGATCAACTCTTGCGCGCGCTCGCGCAGGCTCTTGCCGTAGAGACTGGCGATGCCGAACTCGGTCGCGACGTAGTGCACGTCGGCTCGCGAAGTAACGACGCCGGCGCCCTCGGCGAGAACGTCGACGATGCGCGAGACGGTGCCCTTCTGCGCCGTCGCCGGCAGGGCGATGATCGGCTTGCCGCCCTTCGAACGCGCGGCGCCGCGGACGAAGTCGACCTGGCCGCCGAATCCGGAGTAGATCCGCTTGCCGATCGAATCGGAGGAGACCTGACCGGTGAGGTCGACCGCGATCGCCGAGTTGATCGCCACCATCTTGTCGTTCCGGGCGATGATCGTCGGGTCGTTGACGTAGTCGCTGGGATGGAACTCGACGAACGGATTGTTGTGCAGGAAATCGAAGCTCTTCTTCGTGCCAAGCAGGAAAGAGGCGATGATCTTGCCGCGATGGAGCGTCTTCGCTTCGTTGGTGACGACGCCCATCTCGAACAGGTCGATCAGTCCGTCGGAGAACATCTCGGTGTGGATGCCGAGATTGCGCTTCTGGGTCAGGAAGAGCAGCACGGCATCCGGAATCTCGCCGATTCCCATCTGCAGGGTGGCGCCGTCCTCGATCAGATCGGCGATGTGCGAGCCGATGGCGCGCGAGGTCTCGCTGGGGCTGCCCGGCACCGGCAACTCGATGGGCAGCCGGTCGATCTCCACCACCCGCGAGAGCTTCGAGACGTGAATGAAGCTGTCGCCCAGGGAGCGCGGCATCTGGCGGTTGACCAGAGCGATGACGGTCTTGGCGCGCTCCGCCGCGGCCTTGGTGCATTCGACGCCGACGCCGTAGGAGCAGAAACCGTGCTCGTCGGGGGGCGAGACGTGGATCAGGGCGACGTCGACCGGCTGCAGGCCGGAGTAGATGAGCCGTGGAATCTCCGACAGGAAGACCGGCACATAGTCGGCGCGGCCATCGGCAACCGCGTCGCGGACGTTGGCGCCGGTGAAGACGGCGCGATGGCGGAAGGAGCGCGCATGCTCGGGGGCGGCATACTCCGCCTTGCCGAGCACCATCAGGTGGGTGACTTCGACCCCCTCGAGCTCGCCGGCCCGCGCAGTCATCGCGTGGGTGAGCTCGACCGGCGCGTTGCAGCCGGCGTGAACCCAGACGTGATCGCCGGAGCGGATCACCGAGACGGCCTCGTCGGCGGACATCACCTTGCGGCGAAAGGCTTCATTCCACTCCATCGTCAGTTTTCCTTCCTGCCGGCGGCAGCCGCCGCCTTGGCCCAGGGTGGCCCCGGGGTCAGCGTGAGTCCGTGCACCCGGGCGAGCGATGCGTGCACGCAGGCCCCTTGGTGGAGATAGACGCCGCGCGCCAGGCGCGGGTGCTCGAGCGCCGCGGACTCGATGCCGTCGCGCGCCACCGCCGAAATGTAGGGCAGCTGCACGCTGGTGAGAGCGAGCGTCGCCGAGCGCGCCGCCACCGAGGGCAGGTTCGGCACGCAGAAATGGACGATTCCGTCGACGGTGTAGGTCGGGTCGGGGAAGGACGTCGGCCGGGAGGTTTCGCAGCACCCCCCCATGTCGATCGAGAGGTCGAGAATGACGCTTTGCGGCCGCATGAGCGACAGCATCTCGCGCCGGATGAGCAGCGGCGCGCGCTGTCCGTGCACGGCGGCGGCGCCGAGCACGACATCGGCGAAGGCCAGCGCCTTCTCGATATTCGGCGGCGTCGCGAGCATCGTCGTCAGCCCCTGGCCGAGAGCTTCGCGGGCGTGGCGGAGCGGCTCGATGGTGACGTCGAGCATCGACACCTGGGCCCCCAGGCCCATCGCCGCCCGCGCCGCGCTCGTCCCCAGGACTCCGGCGCCCAGGATGACGAAGTGCGCCGGCGGGACGCCCGGGGCACCGCCGAGGAGGATGCCCCGGCCGCCCTGTCCGCGTCCGGTGTTGAGCAGCGCGCCGGCGCCGAAGACCACCGCCAGCCCGCCGGCGATCTCGGACATCGAGGTGAGGATCGGCGCATTGCCCTTCGAGTCCTCGATCGCCTCCAGACCGACCGCGGTGACGCCGCTGGCGAGCAGCTGGGAGATCGCCTCCGGCTGCGCCGCAGGAAGGCCCCAGAAGGCGAACACGGTCTGGCCGGAAGGGAGCAGCCGGTACTCCTCTGGCCGCGGCGGATGGACGCAGGAGAGCAGCTCCGGGCGCAACAGGATCTCCATCCGGTCGAAGACGATCCGCGCGCCGGCGGCCTCGTAGAGGCTGTCGGCATGTCCGGCCTCGACGCCGGCTCCACTCTCCACGAAGAGCTCGTGCCCCTCCTGCACCAGGGTGCGCACCGCCGACGGCGTGAGCGCGACCCGGCGCTCGTGGGCGTGGGTCTCCTTGGGAACTCCGATCCTCATCGCCGGTCTCCTTTCGAACCCGTACTCCGACAAGGCAAAGATAACCTCCTCCAGCGCGCCCTCCACCATCCGGAGGGGTGGCGACAGGGTGCTGCGGTCGCCTGTTTCGGCACACCCGCCCGCGGACAATTGCGCCATACTTGCCGGGTCATGGACTTCGCCCTGTCGCCGGTCGCCGAGAGCCTCCTGGCGCGGCTCCGCACCTTCCTCGAGCGGGAGGTCGCCCCGGTCGAGGAGGAGATTCTCGCTACCCGCGCACGCCATTGCGCCGGGCCGCATTGGCGCACCTGGCAGGACTCGCCGCTGGTCGCGCGTCTCCAGGCCAGAGCCCGCGCCGCCGGACTGTGGAACCTGTTCCTCGCCGACTCGCACTTCGGCGCCGGACTGTCCAATCTGGACTATGCGCCGCTCGCCGAGGCGATGGGTTGGAGCGCCCTGGCGCCCGAGATCTTCAACTGCAACGCCCCCGACAGCGGCAACATGGAGGTCCTCCTCCATCACGGCACGGCGGACCAGCAGGAGCGCTGGCTGCGGCCACTTCTCGCCGGCGAGATCCGCTCCGCGTTCTGCATGACCGAACCGGACGTCGCCTCGAGCGACCCGACCAACCTGGAGGCGACCATCGGCGTCGAGGGCGACGAGCTCGTGCTCCACGGCCGCAAGTGGTGGGCCACGGGGCTCGGCCATCCGCGCTGCGAGCTGCTGCTGTTCGTCGGCGTCTCCGAGCCCGAAGCCGAGCGCCACCGCCGCCATTCCCTGGTGCTCGTGGCGCGCGACACCCCCGGGGTGGAGATTGTCCGCATGCTCCCCTGCCTCGGCGAGCTCGATCCGCCGGCGGGGCACGGCGAGGTCGAATTCACCCGCGTCCGGGTGCCGCGCGCCAACCTGATCGGCGAGCGCGGCCAGGGCTTCGCCATCGCCCAGGGACGCCTCGGCCCGGGCCGGGTGCACCACTGCATGCGCGCCATCGGCGCCGCCGAGAGGGCTCTCGCCCTGATGGTCCGCCGCAGCCGCGAGCGCGTCGCCTTCGGCAGGCCGCTGGCCGATCTCGGCGGCAACCGCGAACGGATCGGCGAGCTGCGGATCGCCATCGATGGCGCACGGCTGCAGGTGCTGCACGCCGCCTGGAAGCTCGATCGGGCGGGCTCGCGCGGCGCGCGCGGCGAGATCTCGGCGATCAAGGTCGTGGTCCCCGCGGTGCTGCAGCGGGTCGCGGATGAAGCGATCCAGCTCTTCGGCGGCGCCGGACTCACGAACGATCTGCCACTCACCGCCTGCTTCGCCATGGCCCGCGCCTTGCGCATCGCCGACGGACCCGACGCGGTGCACCGCGATCTGATCGCGAAGCTCGAGCTGCGCAAGTACGATCTGCCGGGCGCCGGCCGCGCCAGGGCCTGAGTGCCGGCGCGCTCCGCGACGGCCGGGCCCCGCGACGGCGCGCTCGACGACGCGACGGTCGGGCGGGTCCATGCCTGGCTGAGGAGTCGGATTCCGGAGCTCGAAAGCGCCCCGCCTCCCGCCGTCCGCCGCTTCTCCGGCGGGGCGTCGAACTGGACCTACCGCCTGCGCTATCCGGCGCTCGACCTGGTGCTGCGCCGCGCCCCCGCCGGCACCAAGGCCAGGTCGGCGCACGACATGGAGCGCGAAGCGCGGATACTCGAGCGTCTCGCGCCGCACTTTCCGCTCGTCCCCGAAAAGCTCGCCTACTGCTCCGACCCCGGCGTTCTGGGCGCGGAGTTCTACGTCATGCGTCGCCTCGACGGCATCATCCTGCGCCGCGATCCGCCCGCCGACCTGCCCCTCCCGCCGGCGACCGCGCGCCGACTCTGCCTGAACCTGATCGCCGCCCTCGTCGAGCTGCACCGCATCGATCCGCAGGCGGCCGGACTCGCCGAGCTCGGCCGCGGCGACGGCTATGCGCGGCGACAGGTCGCCGGCTGGAGCGACCGCTACCGCAAGGCGCGGACCTGGAACGTACCCCGCGCCGGAAGACTGATGGCCTGGCTCGAAGAGCGCGTACCGGCGGACGCCGGCCGCTGCGTCATCCACAACGACTTCCGCTTCGACAACGTCGTCCTCGACCCGCACGATCCGACGCGGATCGTCGGCATCCTCGACTGGGAGATGGCGACCGTGGGCGACCCGCTAATGGACCTCGGCGGCGCCCTCGCCTACTGGGTCGAGGCCGGCGACGATCGGCTCTTCCGCGCCCTGCGCCGCCAGCCGACCCACCTCCCCGGCATGCTCACCCGGCGCGAGGTCGTGACGATCTACTGCGAGCAGACGGGAAGGCCGGAGATCTCCGCCCGGGACTGGACCTTCTACGAGCTCTTCGGCCTCTTCCGCCTCGCCGCGATCGCGCAGCAGATCTACCTGCGCTACCACCGCAAAGAGACGCGCAACCCGGCCTTCCGCCACTTCTGGCTCTACGTGCACTACCTCGTATGGCGCTGCCACCGGATCCTCCGGCGGAGTGGGGCGTGACCCCAGTGGACCGGTCAGCACCCTCGCCGCCCGCAGGCGAAGAAGAACCTTCGGTAAAGGAGAAGCTCCTCAACCTGACGCTCTACGAAGCCGGCTGGTTCGCCTGTGTCCTCGGCGCGGCCTGGGGCCACGGCGGAGCCGGCGCTGCCCTGGCGGGGGGCCTGCTCCTGGTTCACCTTGCCCTGGCCAGAGACCGACGAAGCGAAACGAAGATCGTCGCTCTCTGCGGCGTCCTCGGCTTCGTTCTGGACAGCGCGCAGGCGTCGACCGGTCGCCTCTCCTTTAC
>CAZQTL010000013.1:13596-37312 GCA_964595975.1 uncultured Thermoanaerobaculia bacterium
CCGCCGGCAGGCCCCACAGGCAGGCGAGCACGTAGACCGACATCGCGATGTTGCCGAGATAGAAGATGGCGAGGAGCCAGACGATGCGCCCGGTCCAGCCTTCCTCGCGGTAGGCGACCCAGCAGTAGAAGGTCAGGAAGCCGAAGTAGGCATCCGCGAGGGTGGCCCGGAACCAGGCGTCGGACCAGAGGTCGGCGAGGGCGGTGAAGACGCCGCGCTCGAGGCTCGCGATCACGGTGACGGCGATCATCGCCGCGAAGATGGCGTAGAACAGCACGAACAGGCCTCTTCTCATCGGCTTCTCCCGGGTTCTTTCGAGAGTCTACGCGGAGGATGCGCGAAAGGATTCGAACGAGGTATCGCGCTATCGTTCGTCCGTGGCTGCGTCGAGCGCCGGTGCCGGGACGGTCTATCGCGAGCGGGCGGACGCCGCGGCTGCCGAAGAGCGCCGGGCGGCGGCCCTCTCGTTACGCATCTCCTGGGCGCGTTTCGCGGCCTTCCTCCTGCTGGTGGTGGGCGGCGGTTTCGGCGTTGCCGGCCTGGAATCCGGGCGCTCGGCGCCCTGGATCGTCTGCGCCGCCGGCCTGGGGGCTCTCGCCGGCTTCATCTCCTGGCACGAACGGGTGATCGGGCGCCAACGCGCCTGCGCCGCGCGGCGGAGCGTCAACGAGCAGTCGCTCGCCCGGCTGGAGCGCCGCTTCGAAGCGCTCCCGGTGCGGCCCTTCCCCGAGTCCGCCACCTCCCGGGCGACGGCGCGGGATCTGAACCTCTTCGGCCCGGGTTCGGTCGCGCAATGGCTCGGAGCGGTCGCGACTCCGTCGGGTCGCGAGACCCTGGGGGAATGGCTGACGGAAAGCAAAAGCTCGGTAAGGGATGTCGTCGAGCGCCAGGGCGCCGTCGGCGAGCTCGCGCCGCGGCTCGACTTCCGGCAGGCGCTCGAGGTCGCGGCACGGCCGCTGGCCGCGACCTCGGCCGCGACGGCGCGCTTCGTCGAGTGGGCGGCGGGCGTGCCCTTCACCGAGGCTCACCCTCGCCTGCGGCTCGCCGGCCGGATCTCTGCGCTCGCCAGCCTCGTGGCCTTCCTGCTGGCAATGTTCGGCCTCGCTCCGATCCACCTCTGGCTCCTGGTGCTGGTCGCCAACTACGCCTGGACCTGGACGGTGAAAGGTGAGCTCGAGGCGGAGATGGAGCGTCTGTCGGCGCGCGAGGGGGCCTTCTCGGGCTACGCCGAGCTCCTGGGTCTCGTGGCGGGCGAGGAATTCACGGCACCGGGACTGGTCGTGATTCGCTCTCGCCTCGCCGCCTCGGGCCTCGACGCCGCGCGCGAGCTGGCCCGCCTGCACCGGCTGTCCGAGCTCTCGGACGTGCGCCATTCGAGTGTCCACACGCTGCTGCAGGCGGCGGTGGCCTGGGATCTCCTGCTCCTCGAACGGGTAGGCGCCTGGCAGCGGCGCGCCGGCCGGTTCGCCGGCGAGTGGCTGGCGGCGGCCGGGGAGCTCGAGGTCCTCGGGGCCTTCGGCGGAGTCCGTTTCGACCATCCGGATTGGACCTTCGCCGTGATCGATCCGCAGGCGGAGACGCTGAGCGCGGAAGGGCTCGGCCATCCCCTGCTTCCCGACGCCGCGCGCGTCGGCAACGACGTCGAGGTCGGGCCGCGCGGCCGCCTGTTGCTGGTGACCGGCTCCAACATGTCGGGCAAGAGCACCCTGCTGCGGGCGATCGGGGTGAACGCGCTGCTGGCCCAGGCCGGCGCGCCGGTCTGCGCGCAATCCCTTCGCCTGCCGCCGCTGGCGGTCGAGACCAGCGGGCGGATCGACGACTCGCTGGTCGAGGGGGTGTCGTTCTTCCTGGCCGAGCTGCAACGGCTGCAGCAGATCGTCGCGCGGGCGGCAGATGACGCCGGCGACTCGCCGCGGGTGCTCTTCCTGCTCGACGAGATCCTGCGCGGAACGAACAGCGAAGAGCGCCGGATCGCCGTCGGGAAGATCGTCGAACGTCTGCTGGCCTCGGGGGCGATCGGCGCGGTCTCGACCCACGACCTCGAGATCGCCCGCGTGCCGGCGCTCGCCGCGCACCTCCACAACGTGCACTTCCGCGAGACCGTGGAAGAGGGGCCGGAGGGCCCCCGCATGACCTTCGACTATCGCCTCCGCGAGGGTCTCGCGACGACCACCAACGCCCTCGTCCTGCTGCGACTGGTCGGCCTCGACGGCCCACCCTAGCGGTCGGGGACCTCGCGCCCGCCGGTGCGTAGAATCCGCCCGCAAGCCGTCAGAGGTCGACCGAGGACAGGAGCGAGCGATGCCAACCGGCAAGATGGGCGCCAACGCAGCGAGCGGAATCGACACCATGGACCACGAGCACGCGCTCGAGCTGCAGATGGTCCGCGCGCTCCAGGAAGCTCTGGCCGACGAGGACCGCGCCAAGGTCGTCGTGCTGATGGACCAGCTGGAGACCTTCGCCAACGCCCACTTCCTGGCGGAGCAGCACCTCATGCGGCTGCACGCCTACCCCGGCTTCGCCTCGCACCTGATCGAGCACGACCGCCTCATCGCCGAGCTTCGCGAGCTCTCCACCAAGGTTCTCGGCGATCCGGCTGCGGATGCCAAGACCGCCATCGAAAGCCTCGAGATGTGGATGCTGGCGCACATCCATACCGAGGACGAAGCCCTGGCGGAGTTCCTGCGCCAGCCGATCGGCGCGCCTCCGCGCTCCTGAGAGGTTCGCGCGCCGCCCGCCGGGCTCAGGGTGCCGTCGCCGTCCAGGCGGCCGTCGTCGCGCTCTCGAACCCGTCGGTGAACAGACCCGTCCCCGGCGCGCGCCGGGCGGGAAAGACCGCGAATCGCAGCAGCGGACTGACGGCGAAGCCACCGGCTGCGGCCGGGTCGGTGACGTACCAGCGTCCGTACCAGTTCGAGCCGTAGAGCGCGATGTCGGCGGGAAGCGGCAGGCTCACGGAGCCCCAGCCGCCGGTCGCGCCGCTGCCCGAGAGCGTCAGCTCCTCGCGCGCCAACGCTGCCGTGGGCGGCGGCGTCAGCCCCGGATCGGCGTCGTCGATCGCCAGCACCGCGGTCGCTCCGCCCAGCGCCCCCCAAACCCCCACCGTGCACCCTGGACTGCCGGCGAACGGCGGCTCGAGTGCGACGATCTGCGGTTCGATGCCGCCTCCGCCGGCGACCCCCGCGCCCTCGACGCGCGGCACCCGGTCGGACTCGGAGTAAAGGCGCGGGCGGTCGAAAGGAGCCGTCTCGGCGGCGACCCGTGGATCGGTGAGCGGGCGGGTCAGGAAGGCGAGCAGCGCCGCCTTCTCCTGCGGCGACAGATTGAGCGGAACGATCAGCGGGTTCTTGTTGGGAGCCGTGAAATCGCCGCCGCGATCGTAGAAGTCGATCACCCCGGAGAGCGTCGCGATCTCGCCGTTGTGCATGTAGGGAGCGCGCAGAGCGACGTTGCGCAGCGTCGGAGTGCGCATCGCTCCGCGATCACCGTTGTTGCCGGTCTCGGCGAATCGCCCGAGGTCCTCCTGCGCCGGGCGAACGCCGGTGTAGAAGAAAGCGTCGTTCGACAGGAGGGCGCCGCCATGACAGACCGCACAGTTGCGGTTGGCGAAGATCGCCCGGCCCTGTTGCTCGAGCGGTGTGAGCGGCGCGCCGCCGGCGAGGGCGATGTCGAGCGGGGTCTGGTTCGACACCAGCGTCCGCTCGTAGCTCGCGATCGCCATGGCGATGCGCGTCGCCGAGATCTCCGCGGTGCCGAAGGCCGCCGCGAAGAGCTGCGGGTAGGACCGGCCACCCAGACCCTCGTTGAGCTCCGGCGGCAGGTCCTCGGCGAGGGCGAGCGGCGCCGCGGACTCGAGCCGGGCGATGACTTCGCTCCATTCCCGGCCACCATGCGCCATCTCGGTGGAGTTGAGAACTGGCGCGAGCGCCTGACTCTCGAGCGCCGCACCGGCCGCGAGCACCACCTGCAGCGTCTCGGGATCGACCAGCTCGCCGCGGGCGCGCCCATCCCAGAAGAGGTTGGGGGCGTAGCCCGCCTCGCTCGCCGGACGGCCTCGCCGGCCGGTCGCCTGCGGCAGGATTCCGAAGTCCGGGTGGTCGACGTACGTACCGTCGGCGAGGCTCTGCGGCACTCCGGGCGACCCCAGGACGTCGTCCGCGGTCTCGAACTGTCCGTCTGCCCCGGGATGGAGGGCGAGCGGACTCACCGCCGTCCGCGGATCGGAGGCCCCGGCCGCCGGGATGTGGCAGGTGCCGCAGGCGACAGTCCGGGTCGAGGAGAGCTGCTCGTCCCAGAACAGCGACTTGCCGAGCAGGATCTTCTCGGGTGTGAGCGGATTGCCGGCTGGCGCCGGCGGCGGCTGCAAGGGCCCCGGCGGCGGAGGAGGAGGCGGCGGGCCCTGTGCGGCGAGAGGGGTCGCCGCCGCCAACGTCAGGAGCAGTATCAGCAGGAGCGCTCGCGACGGCTGAGGCAAACAGGTCGGACGGGGCCGTCGCAGGTTCATTCGTCTTCCTCCGGGGCGAAGAAAAGGACCAGTAGATGAGGACACAGGCACCACTCCTGCTGCTCTCAACACGCCAGCCGGCGAAATCCTACGGCATCACTCCGATGAGCCCGACTCGCTAAGATGACGCGCCATGCGCCGCCCCTCCTCCTTCGCCGGGCTCATCGCCTGCGTGCTCCTCCTCCAGGCCTGCGGCGAACAGGCGGTGCAGCGACCGCGTTCTCCGGAAAACGACGCCGGACCCTCCCCGGGGACACGCGCCGTGGGCGAGCTCGTGGCGCGGGCGCAGGCGAAGGCGCCGATCCTCTTCATCGGGCTCGACGGCGCCGACTGGCAGCAGCTCGAGCCGCTGCTCGCGCGCGGGGCGCTGCCCCACCTCGCGGGGCTCCGCGCCGCCTCGGCCTGGGGGGAGCTCGAGTCCGAGGTTCCGGCACTCTCGCCCCTGCTGTGGACCTCCATGCTCACCGGCGTCTCGCCACTCGTGCACGGCATTCTCGACTTCAGCCGCTTCAGCCCCGGCACAGGCCTGCGTGAGCCCATCGGCAGCGAGGACCGACGCGCACCGGCGATCTGGAACGTCCTCACCTGGGCCGGCAAGCGGGTCGATCTCCTGGGGTTGTGGGCGACCCATCCGGCCGAACCGGTCGACGGCGTCGTGGTCTCGGACCGGCTGTTCGGCTTCCTCAACGTCGAGGCCGAGCCACCCGCTGGCGCGATCTTCCCGCCCGCGCGCGCCGGCTGGGCGCGCGACCAGCTCGCGCGGGTCGAGCGCGAGACGGACTTTGCGGCCGTGCGCAACTACCTGCCATGGATTTCCGAGGCGGAGTATCGCGAGCACGCAGGGGCGGCGCGCGCCTATGACCACCCGATCTCGGCGCTGCGCCGCATCCTGGTCGAGACGCAGCTGTACGCCGGCATGGCCGAGTCCCTCCTCGCCGGCGACGCAGCCGACGGACCGCCGCTCGCCCCGGACCTCACGCTGGTCTACCTCCAGGGAACGGACTCGATCGGCCATGTCTTCGCTCCGTTCGCGCCGCCGCGCGCGGCGGCGATCGCCGAGCGCGATTTCGAGCGCTACAGCGACGTTCCGGAACGTTACTTCCGGGAGGTGGACGCCCTGCTCGGCCGGCTCATCGCCCTGGCCGACGGCGCGCACGCCACCGTCGTCCTCGCCTCCGACCACGGCTTTCTCTGGCACGAGGGAAGGCCCGAGCGCTGGGCGAGCTCGGCGACCCAGACCGCGGCCCGATGGCACCGGCCGCAAGGCATCTGGCTGGTGCGCGGCGACGGAGTCGCTCCCGGGAGGGCGGCCAGCGGAAGGCTGCGCCAGGTCTTTCCCACCCTGCTCTCGCTCGCCGGGATGCCGGCCGCAGCGGGCGCCGAAACAACCGCCCTGGGAGGCATCGCGCCACCCGCCCTGCCCGCCTTCGACTATGGCCGGCTCTTCCGCGAGCTCGCCGCTCGCCGCGAGACTGCCGGCCGGCCCTCCACCGCGGCGACCGCCGGCACCGAACCGGATCGCGCCGCGCGCGAGGAGCTCGCGAAGCTCCAGGCCCTGGGCTACATCGGCAGCAGCGAGGCCACACGAGCCCAGCCCGGCGCGCTCGCCGCCGGCGGACCCGACTCGACCCGGACCGCGAGCTCGTTCAACAACGAGGGCCTCGTCCTGCGCGGCGAGGGGCGCGAACGCGAAGCGCGCGCCGCCTTCGAGAGAGCGGTCGGCCTCGAGCCGGGCCTCGCTTCGGCGCAGTGGAATCTCTCCGAAGCGCTCTTCGCCGCCGGGGAGCTCGACGCTTCCGACGCCGCGCTGGCAAGAGCCTTTGCCGCCGGCCTGCCCGACGGCGCCCGGCTGGTGGTCGCGCGGGCCGCGCACTATGCGAACGGCGACCGGCTGACCCGCGCGGTGACGCTGCTCGACCAGGCGCTCGCCGGCGGCGCAGAGGAAGGCGACCTCTGGCTCTACCGCGGGCGCTATCGTGTGCAGGCCGGCGACTGCGCCGGCGCGCTCGCCGATCTCGACCGCGCCACGACGCTCCTGCCTGCGAGCTCCGACGCCTTCGCCACCGCCGCCCTCGCCCATCTCTGTGCGGGCGACCGGCCGTCCGCCATCGCCGCCCTGCGGCGCGCCGGCGAGCTCGCGCCGGGCGATGCCCGCCTGCGGGCGCTCCTCGCCGAGGTACAACGCTCGCCTTGACTTCCCCCCGCAACCGTCCGAGAATCCACCTTTCTCAGCAAACTCAAGAACCGGGTTTCCGGATATGTCGGGTGCTGGCCGCTGCATGCGCCGCAGTCAGCGGCGAGCGCCCATACTCTCAGGGAGGAAGTTCCATGATGCGAAGCTGCCGCCTCATCGTCCTGCTCGCGTTGACGCTGTCCGCCCTCGCCGCCGGAGCGGTCTCGGCCGCCGGCCTGCGCGCGACCCTCGAAGTCGATCGCGCCTGGCTCGGCGCGCAAGACGACGTCGTCGCCTCGGTCACGATCACCAACGACAGCGCCCGCACGATGGTCGTGCCGCGCTGGCAGGTGCCGGGAGCGCGGCTGGAGGCCGACCTCTTCCAGGTCACGCTCGACGGCCGGCCGGTCGAGTACCAGGGCATCCTCGTCAAGCGTCCGGCGCCGACCCCGGCGGACTTCGTGGCCATCGCTCCGGGCCAGTCGATCTCCGGCAGCACCGAGCTCTCCCGCCACTACGACATGGCGAGCGGCGGCGAGTACCTCGTTGCCTATCGCCTGGACCTGGCGGGCGCCAATCGCCTGGCCGAGCTCTCCTCCGAGGCGGACATGGCGGCCTCGCAGGCCGTGGCGATCTGGCGCGACGCGCCGATCCGCGAGGCGATCGACTGGGAAGCGATCAACGCCCTTCCCGCGCCGCAGGGTCTCTCCTTCACCAACTGCTCGTCGAGCCAGCAGAGCACGGTTACCACCGCCGTGGGCAACGCCACGACCTACGCGACGGGCGCGAAGAACTACCTTGTCGGGAAGACCTACTCGACCGTCGGTCCGCGCTACACCACCTGGTTCGGCGCCAAGAACAGCAGCCGCTTCAACACCGTCAAGTCGCACTACACGGCGATCGAGAGCGCCTTCCAGACCCGCCCCGTCGTCGTCGACTGCTCCTGCACCGACAGCTATTACGCCTACGTCTATCCGACGCAGCCCTACAAGATCTACGTCTGCGCCGCCTTCTGGTCGGCCCCGGCGACCGGCACCGACTCCAAGGCCGGCACGCTGGTGCACGAAATGTCGCACTTCAACGTCGTCGCCTCCACCGACGACTGGGCCTACGGCCAGACGGCCTGCAAGAACCTGGCGAACAGCAACCCGAAGAAGGCGGTCGACAACGCCGACAGCCACGAGTACTTCGCCGAGAACACTCCGACCCAGAACTGACGTCGAGCGGCAGCGATTCGAACCGCCGGCCCGGCAGCTCCGGGACCGGCGGTTTTTTCTTGGTACCCGCTCTCCCGGCGCTTGATACGCTTTCCTCACCATGACCCTGCCGCGTTTCGCCGCCACCTCCTACGATTTCACCGAGTACGTTCCGGCGCGCAACTGGATCGGCGGCGCCTGGCGCGAGGCCCAGGGAGCACCGCCCGCGCAGCCGGTGCCGAATCCACGCTGGGGGCGGGCGATGTCCTCGGTACAGCTGTCGGGTCCCGCCGACGTCGAAGCTGCCGTGCGGGCCGCCGGGGCCGCCTTTCCCGCCTGGCGCGACCTGCCGATCCGCGACCGCGCCCAGATCCTCTACAAGACGCGCGAGCTTCTGCTGCGCGATCTCACCGAGCTCTCCTGGCTGGTGTCGCACGAGAACGGCAAGATCTACAGCGAGGCCGAGGCGGAGGTCCTGAAGGCGGTCGAGTGCCTCGAGTACGGCTGCTCGCTGCCGAATCTCGCGACCGGCAGCGAGCTCGAAGTCAGCCGCGGTGTCACCTGCGGCCTCGCCTACGAGCCGCTCGGGGTCGTCGCCGGGGTGGTGCCCTTCAATTTCCCCATCATGGTGCCGATGTGGATGCTGCCGCAGGCGCTCGCCGGCGGCAACGCCTTCATTCTCAAGCCGTCCGAGCGCGTGCCGCTCACCACCATGCGCCTGGCCGAGATCTTCGCCGAAGCGGGCCTGCCGGCCGGGATCTTCTCCCTCGTCCAGGGCGGCAAGGAGGTCGTCGAGGCGCTGTGCGACCACCCCGGAATCTCCGCCCTCGGTTTCGTCGGCTCGACGCGCGTGGCGCGGGCCGTCTACGCGCGCGCCTGCGCCGCGGGCAAGCGCGCCCTCTGCCTCGGCGGAGCGAAGAACCACCTCATTCTGGTTCCCGATGCCGACCCCGAAGTCGCGGTCGAGAACATCGTCGCCTCCTTCACCGGTTGCGCCGGCCAGCGCTGCATGGCGGCCTCGGTCCTGCTCGCGGTCGGCGCTCCGGACGAGGTCGATCCACTCCTCGATCGCATCGCCGCCCGTGCCGGCGCCCTGCGGCTGGGCAGCGAGATGGGCCCGGTGGCGACCGCTGCCGCCGCCGAGCGCATCACGCGCGCCATCGACAACGCGGAGGCGAACGGCGCCCGCGTGCTCGTCGACGGCCGCCGACGGCGGCCCGATCCGGACGGCCCGGTTGGCGGCTGGTGGGTCGGACCGACCGTCCTCGACGGCGTCGACCCCTCCTCCGAAGCCGGCTGCGAGGAGATCTTCGGACCGGTGCTGTCGATCGTGCGCGTTCCCACCCTCGAGGCGGCGCTGCGCATCGAAAGCGCCAATCCCTACGGCAACGCCGCGACCGTCTACACCACTTCGGGCGACGTCGCCCGGCGCGTCATGGCGACGGCGGAAGCGGGGATGTGCGGCGTCAATGTCGGCGTGCCGGTGCCGCGAGAGCCGTTCGGTTTCGGCGGCTGGAACGACTCCTGCTTCGGACACGGCAACATCACGGGCTGGGATGGCTACCGCTTCTGGACGCGGCAGCGCAAGATCACCACCAAGTGGGCACTGCAGCGCGACGCCAACTGGATGAGCTGAGGAGCGCCATGGACGGCCAAGAGATCGTCGACCTCTGTCTCAAGCACACGATGTACTCCTGGTCCGCCACCGGGGCGGTGCAACCGCTGCCCATAGTCCGAGCGGAGGGTGTGCACATGTACACCGCCTCCGGTCAGCGGATCCTCGATTTCAACAGTCAGCTGATGAGCGTCAACATCGGCCACTCGCACCCCAGAGTCGTGGCGGCTATGAAGCGGGCCTGCGACGGGCTTCTCTTCGCCCACCCGGGAACCGCGACCGAGCCGCGGGCCCGACTGTCACGGCGGCTTGCCGAGCTGACTCCGGGCGACCTCGACGTCTTCTTCTACACGCTGGGAGGCGCAGAGGCGAACGAGAATGCCGTTCGCGCGGCCAAGATGTTCACCGGCCGCCAGAAGATCCTGTCGCGCTACCGCAGCTACCACGGCGGCACCAACGCCACCCTCCAGCTCACCGGCGATCCCCGGCGGTGGGCGAACGAGCCGGGAATGCCGGGTGTGGTGCGGGTGATGGATCCTTGGCCCTACAAGTACTCGTTCGGCGACGACCCGCAAGCCATCACCCGCAACAACCTCACCTATCTCGAGGAGGTCCTCGATTACGAGGGACCGCACACCATCGCGGCGATGATCGTCGAATCGGTCACCGGCACGAACGGCATCCTCATTCCCCCGCCCGGCTACATGCAGGGTCTGCGCGAGCTGCTCTCGCGCCACGGCATCCTGCTGATCTGCGACGAAGTGATGGCCGGCCTCGGACGCACCGGCAAGCTCTTCGCTTTCGAGCACGAAGGGATCCAACCCGACATCGTCACCATGGCGAAGGGGCTCACCTCGTCCTACGTCCCGCTCGGCGCGATGGCGGTCTCGACGCCGATCGCCGAGTACTTCAGGAAGAACGTCTTCTACGGCGGACTGACCTACAACGCCCATCCGTTCTGCCTCGCGGTTGCCGAGGCGGTGATCGAAGTGATGCTGGGCGAGGGGATGGTCGAGAATGCCGCGCGCCTCGAGCCGGTCATGCGCGAGGAGATGGAGCGGCTCGCGCGCCGCCATCCGTCGGTGCTCGCCCACCGCAACATCGGCCTCTTCGGCATCGTCGAGCTGCGCAAGGACGCCCAGGGCACGCCGCTCGCCCCTTACAACGGCAGCCACCCGGCGATGGCGAAGTTCAATCGGGCGCTCCTCGACGCCGGGCTCTACACCATCTGCCGCTGGAACAATTTCATGACCAACCCGCCGCTGTGCATCACCGAGGACGAGCTGCGCGAGGGGTTCGCCATCCTCGATGCCAACCTCCACCTGATCGACGAGGTCTTCGAAGGATGATCCCAGACACGGCTGAGCTCGCGGCGGCCCATTGCGGAGACCGACCGCAGCGCCGGATCGCCGCCATCCTCCCTTTCCTGGTCTTTTTCCTCGCTGCCGCTGCCACCGCGGCGGCGCCGGACCGGACGGCGCCGGGAGACATGGCCGATGCCGTCATCCAGGCCCTCCCCTGGCGGCTCATCGGTCCCTTCCGTGGCGGCCGCGTCCTCGCCGTCGCCGGTGTCCCCGGCGAGCGCGAGCACTTCTACTTCGGCAGCGTCAACGGCGGCGTCTGGGAAACGACCGACGCCGGCCGCACGTGGAATCCGATCTTCGACGACCAGCCGATCGGGGCGATCGGCGCGATCGCTCTCGCACCATCGAATCCGAAGGTGATCTACGTCGGCACCGGCGAGGCCGACATGCGCTCCGACATCTCCCAGGGCGAAGGCCTCTACAAGTCCGTCGACGGCGGCAGGAGCTGGGCCTTCAGCGGTCTCGCCGACAGCCAGCAGATCGCGCGCATTCTCGTCGATCCCCGCGACCCCGATCGCGTCTTCGTCGCGGCGCTCGGCCATCCCTACGGCCCGAACGCGGAGCGCGGCGTCTTCGCCTCGCGCGACGGCGGCGCGAGCTGGCGGAAGGTCCTCGGCGGGGACCTGGCGCCCGACGACACCGGGGCGATCGACCTCGCCTTCGAGCCCGGCAACCCGCAGGTGATCTACGCCGCCCTCTGGCAGACCCGGCGCACGCCGTGGAATATCTACCCCCCGTCCACCGGCCCCGGAACCGGGCTGTGGAAGTCGATCGACGGCGGCGAGCATTGGCGGGCGATCACCGACTATGGCTTTCCGCGCTCGCCCGGCCGGATCGGCCTGGCCATCGGCCGCACGGCGCCGCAGCGCGTCTACGCGATCGTCGACGGCACCGGCGATGGCGCGAACGGCGGCCTCTATCGCTCGGACGACGGCGGTATCAACTGGAGCCACGTCAGCTCCGATCCGCGAATCTGGGGCCGCGGCTGGTATTTCGGCGGCATCCGCGTCGACCCGCGCGACGCCGACCATCTCTATGCGCTGAATACGGCGATGCTCGAGTCGCACGACGGCGGCAGGACGTTCGTGCCGACCAAGGGCGATCCGACCGGCGACGACTTCCACGAGATGTGGATCGACGAAGACGACCCGGCTCGGCAGATCCTCGGCGTCGACCAGGGTGCGATCGTGACGCTCAACGACGGCCGCACCTGGAGTTCCTGGCTCAACCAGCCGACCGGACAGTTCTACACCGTATCGACGGACAGCCAGTTTCCCTACTGGGTCTACGGCTCGCAGCAGGACTCCGGCGCGGCGGGCGTGCCCAGCCGCACGACGCAACGCGACGGGATCACGCTCACCCACTTTCGCGAGTCGACCGCCGGCGGCGAGAGCGACAACATCGCTCCTGATCCGCTCGATCCACAGATCCTCTACGGCGGCCGGGTCGACAGGCTCGATCTGCGCACCTACCAGACACGCTCGGTCGATCCGACGCTCGGCGCTCCGGATCACTACCGCAGCGTCTGGACGATGCCGTTGGTCTTCTCGCACCGCGATCCGCGCGTGCTCTATTTCGCCAACCAGCGCCTCTTCCGCACCGCCGATGGCGGCGAGCATTGGACACCGATCAGCCCCGACTTGACGCGCGAGGACCCGGGCACGCCGGCGAATCTCGACCCGCCGACGGCGGCGCATCATCTGCAGATCGGCCCGCGTCGCGGCGTCATCTACTCCATCGGCCCCTCACGCCTGCGCGACGGAGAGATCTGGCTCGGCACCGACGACGGCCTCGTCTGGCGCACGCCCGACGAGGGCGAGACCTGGGAGAACCTCACCCCGCCGACGCTCACCGGCTGGTCCAAGATCGGCAGCGTCGAACCGTCGCACCACGACACGGCCACGGTCTACATCGCCGTCGATCGGCATCGGCTCGACGACGTCACCCCCTACGTCTTCCGCAGCCACGACGGCGGCAAGAGCTGGTCGCTCGCCGCGAGCGGCCTTCCGCGCGGCAGCTTCGTCAACTGCGTGCGCGAGGATCCGCGCCGCCCGGGGCTGCTCTACGCCGGCACGGAGCGCGGAGTCTACGTCTCCTTCGACGACGGCGATCGCTGGCGCCCGCTGCAAACCGGCCTGCCGGTGACTTCGGTGCGCGACCTCGAGGTCAAGGGTGACGATCTGGTGATCGCGACGCATGGCCGCGCCTTCTGGATCCTCGACAATCTGAGTCCGCTGCGCCAGCTCGATGCCACCGGCGGCGCCGCGCAACCGGCGGCCGCCCGGCTGTTCGCCCCCGCTCCGGCGATCCGCCTGCGCCCCGCCGGGTTCACCGGCACTCCGTTCCCGGACGAGGAGCCGGCGGCGAAGAACCCGCCGTTCGGCGCCGCCATCGACTACTACCTCGCACAGCCGGCATCGCAGCCGGTAGAGCTCGAGATCCGCGACGCGCGCGGCGAGCTGGTGCGGCGCTACTCGAGCGCCGAGCGCCCCAAACCGATCGATCTCTCCAAGGTCGGTTCCGCCCCCGAATGGCAGCAGATCCCCTCGACGCTCGAGAGCGGAGCCGGATTCCACCGCTTCTTCTGGCCGATCCGTCTGGCGGCCCCCTCCGAGCTCGCCAAGGGGGATCCCTACGCCGACGGCGTCTGGGCGCCGCCCGCGGGATACCGCATCTCTCTCGTCGTCAATGGCGCGCGCTACGAGCAGCAGCTCGAAGTGCAACCCGATCCGCGCCTCGACCTCGGGCCCGAGGTGTATCGCCAGCAGTTCGCGATGGCGCGCGCCATCGAGGCCGAGCGCGTCCGACTGGCGACGGTCGGGAAGGCCATCGGGCTCGCGCTCGATGGCCTCGCTGCGGCGCTGCCGCGGGTCGACTCAGGCGGCCGCGGCGGAACCCTCGCCGCCGATCTGCGGTCGCTGCGCGATCGCCTGCTGGTGCTCGCTGGCAAACCCCCGGCCGGTTCCCCGGCCAACGCCTGGTGGCTGGGTGCACGCGAGCGCGAAAGCGTCGCCTTCGCCGAAGGTCAGCTCGCCAACCTGGCCGAAGCAGTCGATGGTGCCGACGCCGCGCCGTCGCCGGATGCCCGCCAGGGACTCGAAGCCACGCGCCCGCTGGTCGACGCCGTCGAGCGCGCATGGGAGGCCGTCGTCGAACAGGAGCTGCCGCGCATGGAGCGCCGCCTGCGAGCCGTCGGCGCGCCGGCGATCGGATCGGTCGCCGCGGTGAAGGGCTAGCCGCGAGTCAGGGCTTCAGGTACCAGCCCCACGGCTCCGGCGACGCGTAGGTCGTGATCTGCTTGACCTCGAGGTAGTTCGCCAGACCCCATTCGCCGAGCTCGCGGCCGATGCCGCTCTGCTTCATGCCCCCCCAGGGAGCCTGGCTGAAGGTCGGTTGCGAACAGTTGATCCAGACGATCCCGGCGCGGAACCTCCGCGCCACCCGGCGGCAACGCTCGAGGTCCGCCGACATCACCGCCGCGGCGAGGCCGAACGGCGAGTCGTTGGCGAGCCGAACGGCCTCCGCCTCGTCCTGGAAAGTGCGCACGGCGAGCACCGGGCCGAAGACCTCCTCCCGCCAGAGCTCCGCATCGACCGGTACGTCGACGAAGACCGTCGGTGCGACGAAGTAGCCGCGATCGCGACCGGCGGGACGGCCCCCCCCGGTGAGCAGGGCGATCTTCGCGGCGCGCGCGCGGTCGATGAAACCCAGGACCTTGTCGTACTGTCCGCGCGAGACCAGCGGACCGAGAAGCGTCCCCGGCGCCAGCCCGTCGCCGATCGGGATCTTCGCCGCCTCCTCCGCGAGGCGATCGAGGAGCCGCGGCGCCAGCGACGATTCGATCAGCAGCCGCGACGTCGCGCTGCAGACCTGTCCCTGATTCCAGAAGACGCCGAACATCACCCACTCGACCGCCGCTTCGATGTCGGCGTCGGCGAAGACGACGAACGGCGACTTGCCGCCCAACTCGAGCGAGACGTTCTTGATCTCCTGCGCTGCCGCCAGCATGACGCGGCGGCCGGTCGGCACCGAGCCGGTGAAGGCGAGCTTGTCGATGTCGCGATGCAGGGACAGCGGCTCTCCCGCCTCCGGGCCGGTCCCGGAGACGACGTTCAGGACTCCCGGCGGCAGGTCGATCTCCTCGGCGATGGCCCCCAGCTCGAGCGCGGTGAGCGGGGTGAGCTCGGAAGGTTTCAGCACGACCGTCGCGCCGGCGGCGAGCGCCGGGGCGACCTTCCAGGCGGCCATGAGCAGCGGGTAGTTCCAGGGGATGATCTGGCCGGCGACGCCGACCGGCTCGAGCCGCACCCGCGACGAGAATCGCGCGTCGGGCAGCGTCAACGGACACTCCTGGCGGCCATCGAGCGCCTCGGCGAGCTCGGCGTACATCGCGAAGCAGCCGGCGGCGTCGTCGATATCCCAGAGCGCCTCGGGCAGCGGCTTGCCATTGTCGAGGACTTCCAGGCGTGCCAGCTCGTCGCGCCGGGCGGTTATCCGGTCGGCGAAGGCCCTGAGACAGGTCGCCCGGTGGGCTCCGGTCGTCCCGCCCCAACCACCGTCGAAGGCGCGGCGGGCGGCGAGCACGGCGCGATCGATGTCCGCCGCGGTACCGGCGGGGGCCTGGTGAAAGACCTCTCCGGTCGCCGGATTCTCGACCTCGAGGCGCCCCCCTGCGACCGGGGCTTGCCACTGACCATCGATGAAGAGCCGATCCCGCATTCGCCTTCCTCCCCGCTGAGCTCACTTCACCCGCCAAAGCTACCATCGGGACCGTCGCAGCCCCCCCCTCGATGTGCTACTTTTTACGGCCGGCTTCCCATGACATTGGCAATCCAGAAATGCACTCCGGTAGGCAGGTCTCTGCTCCGGTGCTTCCGTTTCGACGGCCTGGATGTCGCTCAGGTGTCCCCTGCGCCGACCTCCCGTGACGCCGTCCCCGCACCCTGCGAGGTCCTGCTGGCGGTCGATTTCGCCGGCACCGCCGGCGGGACGCTGGCGGAACGCCTGGCTGAAGCCGGCCAGCGGCTCACCGGCGGCGGCGTCCTCCTCCTGGCGCTGCCGAATCGTTTCGGCCTGCGCTTCTGGTCGGGTTGCCCCGAACCGGCGACCGGCCGGCTCTTTGCGACGCTGGCCGGCCCCGCTGCGATCCCGGAAAGCGCGGCCGCCGGCCCCGGGGGGCTGTTTACCTCGCGGCGCGAGCTCGCCGATTCCCTCGCAGCGGCCGGCTTCAGCGTTCTGGAATGGTTCTTCGCCGCTCCCGACGGTGGCGAGACCGGCGAGTCCGGAGCGCTGATCTCCGAGCAACTCGTGGCGGCTGCGCCCGAGCTTGCCGCGGAGCTCGCGTCGGAGCATCCCTCGGCCGACCCTGCCCGGGTGCGGCTCGATCTCTTTCCCGAAACGCTGGTCGGCCGCGAGCTGGCTCGCTCGGGGCTGTTCGCGGAGTTCGCGAACTACTTCCTGGTTGCGGCAGCCCCCCGCCGGACGGCGGCCGGTCCCGCGCTCTGGGCGCGACTGCGCCCTCCGGCGCCGGAGATCGGCTGGCACTTCGCAGCCGGTCGGCGAGCGCCGGTCGCGACCGTCTTCGAGCACGGCTCCGGCGGCGTCACCGTCGCCAAGCGCCGGCTGGAAGAGGCCGCCAGGTCCGAGACCGCCGCCGCAGCTGTGTTCGGCTGGTCGGCACCTGAGCGCTCGCCGCTCGCCCCTGGGGTGCCGCTCCGGCTGCGGCTGCAGGAGCACCTCGTGGCCGGCAGGTTCGAGAACTTCCTCGACGAGCTCGCCGCCTTCGCTGCCGCGATCCGCGCGCGCTTCGGTTCCGGCGAGGCGCTCGCCGAAGCGGCCCTGGACGCCACCCTGGCCAACGCGACACGCGACACGGACGGAGAGTTCCATCTCTTCGACCTCGAGTGGCGGGCCACCGGTGGCATGCCGCTCTCCTGGTGGGTCCTGCGCAACGTGCTCGCCTGTCTCGAGATGCGCGGCCCCCGCTGGACGAGCGTTCCGACCGCCGGCGACCTCTACACGACCCTCTGCCGGCAGCTCGCCATCCCGCCGCAGTTCGCAGCCGACCTGGCGCGCGAGGCGGAGTTCGGCGCCGCGGCGCGCTCCAGGACGCCGGACGGCGGAGGCGCTCAGGTCGAGGCGGCGCTGGCCCGGCCCTGGCCCGTTCCAGTGGCGCAGGGGCTCGACACCGCCGAGCTGCGATCCGCCCTGGAGTCCGCCGCAGCCCATCAGCAGCTCGTCGCGGACTATCGGCGACTCGAGCACTGGGCGGCGGAGGCACAACAGCGCGCCGCCGATGCCGAGGCGGCGTACCGTCGGCTCGAATCGTGGGCGACGGAGGTCCAACAGGCGAACGAGGCCGTCCTGGCGGACTACCGCAAGCTCGCCGAGTGGGCTACCGCCCTCGAGGCCGAGCTCGGCAAGCGGAGCGCAGAGGGCCGCTCGTGAGCGTCGCGCAGACTGCCGACCGTGTCGGTCCGGGCCGGCGACCGCGAGTGCGCGCGGTCGTGATCCACCACCGCAATTCCGAGCTTCTCGACCACTGCCTGCGCGCGGTGCTCGCCAGCACCGGCGTCGAGCTCGACGTCGTGCTGTTCGAGAACGAATGCCGCGAAGCCCTTCCCGACTGGGTTCCGGGAGAGCCGCGCGTCCATCGCGTCGCTTCGCCGGTGACCGTCGGCTTCGGCGAGGCGAACAATCGCGCCGTGCGGTGGAGCCGGACCCACCTGCCGACGGTGGACGCCTACTTCTTCCTCAACAACGACGCGGTCGTGCGCGCCGACACGGTCTCGCGACTGGCGGGCGTGCTCGACGAGAAGCCGGACGCCGCAGCGGCCGGTCCGCTTCTGCTGATCTGGGGTGCGGAGGATCACCTCAACAGTCTGGGGCTCAACCTCTCCACGGGCGGCGAAGCCTGGGACGAAGGGATCGGGCTGCCCCTCGCCAGCCGCCTGCCGCTCCCGGAGCGGGCGGAGGTCCTGGCGGTCACCGGTTCGGCCGTCCTGATCCGGCGCAGCGCCTTCGAGAAGGCCGGCGGCTGGAGCCAGCTCTTCGACTTCTACATGGAGGACCTGGATCTCTGTCTGCGCTTCCGGCGGCAGGGCCGCTCCGTCTGGCTGGTGCCGGACGCGGTCGCCGTGCACGCGGTCTCCGCGACCGCCGGGCCGGACTCCGAGTTCAAGCTCTTCCTCTTCTGGCGCAATCGCTGGATCCTGATGCTCCTGCACTGGCCCTGGCTGCGCTTCCTGCGCGCCTTTCCCGGCCTCTTCCGCCATGAGCTCGCGGCCTACCGCAGCCGGCGCCGGAATCTCGACGCCCCGGCCGCCGACCGTCAGCGGCGCGCCTGGCTCGGAGCTCTCGCGCTCCTGCCACGCATTCTCGCGGCGCGGCTGCACCACGGCCGCGACAAGTCCTGGTGGAATCTCCTGAAGCCGCCGGGAACCGTCCCTGTCATCACCCTGCCGGAGGTCGTCCTGCGCGGCCGGCCGTGGGAATCCATCGTCGCCGAAGAGGTCCTGAAGTGAGCCACGAACCATGAGCCCCCGACCATGAGCCGCATCCTGGTCTACGGAATCGCCCCCCTGCCGTTCGAGAACACGCAGAAGAACTACGGGCCCGGAATCCGCTCCTGGCAGTTCGCCCGCGCGCTCGCCGAGGCCGGGCATGAGGTCCGCCTGACCGCCGTCGTCCTGGACGACGCCTACGTTTCGCCGCCGGTGGAGCTCGAAACCGTCGACGGCGTCCGCATCGAGCGGGTGAAGAAGAGCCTCTTCGTCGATCCCGCCTACTTTCAGCGGCAGGTCAGCGACTTCGCGCCGCAGGGCGTCGTCGGCGCCACGGTCTACGGCTCCTACGCCCTCACCGTCGCGCGGCCCGCGGTCCCGTTCTGGGCCGATCAGTTCGGCGATGTCATGGCCGAGGCGCAGGCCAAGTCGGCGCTCGATGGCCACGACGGCGTCGTGCCCTTCTTCTGGCAGCTGCTCGAGCCGGTGCTGTGCTGCGCCGATCGCATCTCCGTCGTTTCGGAGCGCCAGAGATACGCCGCGATCGGCGAGCTCGGAGCCATCGGCCGCCTGACCTTCCGCACCGTCGGATTCGATTTCACGGCTGTCGTGCCCTGCGCCCTGCTGCCGGCCTCCGACCGGCAGCCCGCGCGCCGGGCGCGCCGCCGCTCGGGAGCCGACGAACCGCTGCGCGCGCTGTGGAGCGGCAGCTACAACACCTGGAGCGACGTCCGCACCCTGGTCACCGGTCTCGAAAGGGCGATGGAGCGAAACTCGCGCATCCGGTTCGTCTCGACGGGCGGCGAGGTCCCCGGCCACGACGAGTCGACCTACCGTGAGCTGGTCGAGCGCGTCTCCCGCTCGCGCTTCGCCGAGCGCTTCGATCTGCGCGGCTGGGTGCTCGCCGACGAGCTGCCGGCGATCGTGGGGGAATGCGACCTCGGAGTCCTCACCGAGCGGCCGATTTACGAGGGGATGCTGGGCAGCAAGAACCGGGTGGTGCAATGGATGAGCACCGGACTCGCCGTGGCCTACAACCAAGTCGGCGATCTCGGCGATCTTCTGGAGCGCCAGCGGCTCGGGCTGACCTTTCCCGTGGGGGATGCCGACGCCCTCGCCGACCGGCTCTGCTGGGCCGCCGAGAACCCCGAGGAGACGACCCTCATGGCGGAGCGGGCGCGCCGGCATGCGCTCGAACACCTGACCTTCTCCGCCACGACGCGCGAGCTGGTCGCGTGGGCGGCCGAACCCGCCTTCGCTCCCGACGCCGGCTTCAAGCCGGCGAGCCGGTTCCGGGACGTCGTCGCGCTCTAGAGCTGCGGCAGCCAGCCGGCCCCGAACGCCAGGAAAAGGAGCAGGCTTGCGCCCGCCGCTCCGAGCGTGAGATCGACGGCCGAAACCGGCACCGTTCCCTCCTGCCCGCGCCGGCGGAAGGTCTCGACCGCCCACGCCGCGCCCAGCACCAGCAGCGGCAGGAGCGTCAACCGGTAGCGTGCCTTGACGTGCACGAACCAGAACAGGACCCACTGATAGCCGAACAGCGCGGCGATCCAGCCGGCGCCAGGCCGGCGCTCGCGCAGCAGGCGCACCAGCCCGAACGGCGCGATCAGCAGAAGGAGGGCGTAGAGTCCGCGCTCGACCGCTCCGAGCAGACGGGCGAGCAGCGGGGGCGCATCGCGGTAGCCCTCCCCGGCGAGGAAGCGGCTGCCCTCTGGGGGGAGCGCGGCGCCGAAGTAGGACTCGCGGTCGAACAGGCGGAAATACTGCCGCGGGAACTGTCCGGCAACGAGTGCCGGAATTCCGCGTGCCTGCACCAGCGCCCTCAGGCGTCCGGTGAGGACGGCCTGGCGCTCGGCGAAGGTCGCTCCGCCGTCGCGATAGCGCAGATATTCCTCCCAGGTCCGATCCTCCGCCAGACTCCGCGGCGAGCGGTCCGTCAGCCCCACCCAGAGATTGAACCGCGCACTTCCGCCCAGCGTCCACGCGCCGCTCGCCGCCCGCTCGAAGAGCAGTACCGGCGTCAGGACGGCGACGAGCGGCAATGCCACCAGCAGTCCGCGGGCCGGGCGGAGCCGCCAACGGGAGGCTCCCGCCGGCCCTTCCGGCGCGGACCGGCGAGCGACCGAGACCGCCAGCACGAGCCAGGGCGCCAGCGGCAGGAGCAGGCTCTTCAGGGCGATCGCCAGCCCGAGCAGGGCGCCGAGAACGACCAGCCGGAGCCCGACTCCCCGGCCTCCTTCATGGCGCACCGCGCGGATCGCGAGAGCGAGTCCGGAGCAGAGCAGTGCGAGGTGCAGCGCCTCCGGGCGATAGAGACGCGCGAACGCCGCAACTTCCGGATCGAGGACGAGGAGCGCTGCGGCGAGCGCGGCGACCGGCGGGGCTGCGCCGGCCTCGCGCGCGATCCGCCCGAGCGCGAGGCCGGCGACGAGGAGCGCCAAGGCCTGCAGTCCGCAGACCCAGGAGAGCGTGCCGCCGCAGCGCAGGACGAAAGCGACGATCGCCGGATAGCCTGGAGGCCAGAGCGGATCGAGCTCCGCAGATTCCCCCGCCGCCCAGGCGGTGGCGACCTCGACGTAACGCTTTTCGTCGCCGGAGAGCGCCCGCTGCGAAGGCCCCCACAACGGTCCTTCGAGCAGCGCGAGGCCGAGCTGCAGCAGGATCGCGAGCAGGACGAGAACGGCGAGCGCGGGCAGCTGTTCCGGCGCGCCCCCTGTCGGCGCTCCGGGCGGAGATTCGTCGGCGGGGCTAGCGCCCGGTCGTCGGGCCATCGGCGGACGGCGCGGCAGGCGAAGGCGGAAGCGCCAGGCGCATCGCGGGATCGCCGAGCAGGTTGTACTGCCGGATCAGGTCGGGAGCGAGCCCGCGCCGCTTCACGCGCTGGATCGCCTCGCCGACCGTGCCTCCCTGCAGCAGCTCCTGGAACAAAGCGCGGCTCCACTCCTCGCGGGGTCCGTTGCGCCACGAGGCGGCGAACACCGCGACCGCGCCCTTGCCGGGCTCGCGCAGGAGCTTCTCGCCGATCGAGTCCGCCGTCGGGTGGTCGAACGGCGCCGAGTAGCAGGTCATGCTGAGAACCAGAGGCAGCCTGCCGGTGGGCGCCAGCGCCTCGACATCGGAGAGATCGAACAGGTCGCGCTGCGAAGCGAGGTCCGGAGCCGCGGTGCGCCAGATGTACCGTCCGCCGTGGCCGAAGAAGTGCACGATGAGCGCGCCCTCGTCGAACGCTCCGCGCAAGGCGACCTGGTCGTCGGAAGTCGGCGGGACGACCGACACCGGATAGACCTTGCGCGCCGTGAAACCGCGCGGCGCGAGCTCGGCCGCGAGCGTGTCGCTCGACTTCTGGGTGTAGCTCTCTTCGTTGGTCACCCAGAGGATGCGCGAATGCCAGTCGCCGGTCACCGGCGCGGACTCGTAGGCGACGATCTTGGCGACGATCGCCGCGACTTCCCCGGGCTCGATCACCGGAAAGCGGCCGACGGCGAGGTCGGGGAACTCGTCGTCGCCGTCGACGGCGACGAAAGCGTTGTCGCCGGCGGCATGGCCTTCGGCGCTGCCGTAGCCCCAGGTCGGAATCAGATTGCGCGAGGCCGCAAGCGCTTCGGAGGCATAGGGCGTGCTGCCGTTCTGGATAAACTCGGCGCGATCGGAGAGCCTGAACGCCCAGTCGGGCGAGGCGCCGGCGGGGTGCTCGTTCTTGCCGTCCCAGCTCGCGTCGCCGACCAGCAGCAGAAAGCGCGGCGCCGGCGACTGCCAGTGGTGGAAGGCGTAGTCGACGAAGTCGCGAATGGCGCGCGGATCGGCGACACCCGCGCTCCACTCGTCGTAGACATCGCGCACGTCGACCTCCGCCACGCGCAGGCCCTGGCTGCGCCGCAGGGCGACGAGGGGCGCGAGGGCGGCCGCCAGGCGCGGGTGAGCGAGGACGAGATAGTCGGCCTGGTGGCTGGGGCGTCTCCAGTCCGAAGGCCGATCGAGCTCGAGCGCGCGCGGCGAGAGGTAGCTGCCCGCGGGCACCACCCAGGTCGCGCTGGCGGCGGGAATCTCGGTGCGGCGAGCCGCGCCGGGGGGCGAGGCGAGCAGGAAGCGTTCGCCGGCGTCGGTGAACAGCTCGGCGCGGCTCCCGCCGGGAAGAGTCAGCGTCGCCGGCCGTCCGGCGCGGTCCGGGCGGGGCTCGAGCCGCGTCTGCGCCGGGGCTGCAGGCGAGGCGGTATCCGCGGGCGCGACGCCGATCGTCGCCGCGCGCGGCGCGACGATCTCGATCCAGTTGAGAATCGAGACGTCGACCAGCGGCAGATCGTCGTCCGCCGGGCGCTCGGGAACGCGCAGGCTCAACCGGTGCGTCCCCGGCGCCACGCCGGAAGCCGGCAGGCGGACCTCGACCTTCTCGGCGCGCTCGGTCCCCGACCACTCGCGCCGCCCGACGACCGCGCCGTCCCAGAGGACCTCCACCGCATGGTCGGCGAACTCCGCCGACGGCTTGCTGCGCGGCCTCGACCAGCCGCGCACCTCGACGGTGATGGTGATCGCTCCCTCCGCGGCCTCCCCGGCGGCGCCGGGATCCGCCGGACCGGCGTCGAGGTCCGAGAGGTCGACCGGGACTTCGAACTGGTCGGCGTCGAGATAGGAGAGCTTCTGCCAATACCAGAGCTCCTGGTCTTCCAGGCCCGCATTCGGATAGCGCAGCAGAAGGCGGTCTTCCTCCCGCCGTATCCGCCGCTGCCAGGCCGATGGAGCGGGCGTCGACGTCGGCCTGGCCACTCCCTTGCCCAGGCGCAGGCGGGCCGCAGGAGCTCCGGCGGAGCCCGGAGCTGCGACCGCCGCGGTGTCCGCTGCGGCCTCGTCGGACAGCCAGTACACGTTGAGGCTGGTGTACTCGTTGAAGTAGCCATGCTCTCCCGCGAGGCGGTCGCCGGCGAAGATCACCGCGTCGCCCGGGCCGAGCTCCCCGTCGCCGCCGTCCTCCACCCAGATCGGTGCGGCAGCGCCGAGATGGCGCAGCGCGAGGCGGGCACTCGGTGTCGCGACCGCCGGCCATCCCGCGGCGACCAGGTCCTCGTAGGTGACGCGGTAGACCCCCGGCTCCGAGAGGAACACCTTCATCGTCGCCCCGCCCGCGGCGAGAACCGGGTGGGCGCAGAGGAGCAGAATCGCCGACAGTGCGGCGCGCGCGTTCAAGGCGCCGGCGCGGGACTTGGCGCGAGCTTGGCGCGCGCCCGGTTCACCGGCGTGAACTTCTCGCGCACGCCGTCGATCGAGATGCTCTCGACGTAGTAGTAGTACTCTTTCGCCGGATCGATCGTGTCATCGACCCAGGCGTAGGAGTGACTCTCGTCGGAAGTGCCGGCGCCGGCGATCGGCT
>CAZQTL010000014.1:0-34856 GCA_964595975.1 uncultured Thermoanaerobaculia bacterium
GGCGAACCGAGCGCCCCCTTCTCGCAGCGGCGACGGCCCCGGCCGTACCACGGGGAAGAAGAGCTATTCGGCGCGGAACTTGAGGTTGACGAGGCCGCAGCGGACCTCGTCGCCGTACTTGATCTCGGTGGGGACGCCGGTCTCGAGCCGGGTGCCGTTGACGAAGGTGCCGTTCATCGTGCCGATCTCCTCGGCGATGAAGAACTTGGCGCCGCGGCGGTAGATCTTGGCGTGGCGGCGGCTGATCGAGCGCTGGGTGTCGGCCGGCGTGAGGTCGATGTCGGGGTCGATGCCGGTCACCGGGTCGCGGCGGCCGATCATCGTCTCCGCTCCCTTGGCGAGCGCGAACTCCATCCCCGACTTGTCGTGCACCAGGCACTGCGGCCCCTTGCCGAGCGCCAGCTCGCCGGTGCCGGGCGGCGGCGGAGGCGGCTCGTCGATGGGCGAGTGCTTGACTCCGGGCACCTCGCGCAGCATGCGGTCGGTCTCGCGCAGGCGGCGCGACAGCTTGCGCATCATCCGCACCGCGATCTCGGGATTCGTGCGCAGCATCTGATCGAAGGTGGCGCCGTTGATGAGCAGCAGCTTCACCTCGCCGATGGCGCGCGCCGAGGCGGTGCGCGGCAGATCCTCGAGAATCGACATCTCGCCGAAGAAGTCGCCCTTCTCGAGCACCGCGAGCTGCTGCTGCTCGCCCTGGATTTGCTTGAGAATCTCGATCTTGCCCTCGTGGATGATGTACATCTCCATCCCGAGATCGCCCTCGTTGAAGATGAACTCTCCGGGCTTGAACTCGACCGTGTAGTTCGGCAGGTTCGGCTTCTTGCTGGTGGTCTTGAAGACCGGCTTGGAAGTCGCCATGGCGGATCTCGCTCGCTACCTCAGGGTGCCTTGGGGGGGTCGATGACGAGAAGCGAGCTGCCCGCGTCGATGCGGGCGAAGCAGCCGAGCGGCAGCGTGTAGTTCGGAGTCGTGTGTCCGGCGGCGAGTCCGAGCGCCAGGGGCGTCTCGCCGGTGCGCTCGCGGATCCGCGCCGCCGCGGCTTCGTCGTGAGGGGAGAAGATGGAAGCTCCGAGAACCATGGCGCGGATCGAGTCCAGACTACCGGACAGGTACAACTGGGTCAACATACGATCGACACGGTAGAGCGGCTCGTGCACGTCTTCGACGAACAGCACGGCATCCGTGAACGGCACGGCGAACGGCGTGCCGGCGACGGCCGCGAGCAGGCTCAGGCAGCCGCCGAGGAGCTGGCCCGCTGCCGCTCCTTCGCCGCCCATCAGCCGGGGCAGCGCGAGCTCCTGGTGCACGTCGCCCGCCAGCGCCGCGAGCAGGCTGCGCTCCTCGTCCGGGTCGAGACCGCGCGCCATCTCCGCCGCCACCAGCGGGCCGTGAAAGGCGACCCAGCCGAGCCGCGAGACGACCTGGAGCAGGAACGGCGTCAGGTCCGAGTAGCCGACGTAGGCGCGCGGCCGCGCGGCCAGACGCTGCCAGTCGATCAGCGGCAGCAGCCGCAGCACGCCGTGTCCCCCGCGGGCGAAGAAGATGGCGGCGAGCGAGGCGTCGTCGGCGAGCTCGTGGAAGGCCGCGACGCGCTCGCGATCGTCGCCGGCGAACAGGCCCGAGCTGGCGCCGAGATTCCTCGCCGGCACCGGCACGAAGCCGAGGCGCGCGAGCTCGGCCATGCCGGCGGCGAGCCGCTGCGGGTCGACCGGGCCGGAGAGCGCCGCGACGCCGACGCGGTCTCCGGGACGAACGGAAGGCGGAAGTTCCGGGAGCATGGGGACGGGGGCGATCAAAGGGTCGAAGAGCCCGATAAGCCGAGTTCTGTGCCGGCGGCCTCGCGGCCACCGGTCACGGTCATTCCTCTGGGACCGGCGTTGCCGCCGGCCTCGAGCGACCTACCCGGGGAAGTCGTCCCGGCGAACCGGAACGGGCGGGACGGGCGGCCCGCGCTGCCATCCCCCTATTTGGTCTTGCTCCGCATGGGGTTTGCCGTGCCCCGGACCGTCGCCGGCCGGGCGGTGCGCTCTTACCGCACCGTTTCACCCTTACCTCGCCCGAAGGCGGGGCGGTCTGTTTTCTGTTGCACTTTCCGTCGCATCACTGCGCCTCGCCGTTGGCGAGCATGCCACCCGTTGGAGTCCGGACTTTCCTCTCCACGCGAACGTGGAGCGACCGCGCCGGACTCTTCGACCGCGGCCAAGATAGCACCTCCGGAGGGCGGGCGCTAACTGTCGCGGCGGCGGAAGATACGCCCGAAGAGGCCGCTCTCGGACTCGTTCTTCGCCGGCTTCGAGGCGTTCAGATTGCGCAGCCTCGCGCCTGCCTGCAGATGGCCGGGATCTTCGCGCGTCGCGGCAGTGAACTGTGCCCGCGCCCGGTCCAGGTCGCCTTCCTGCTCGTAGATCTCTCCCAGCAGGTAGCGCACCTCGGCGTTGTGCGGCTCGAGCTCGAGCGCCGCGCGGCAGCTGTCGACGGCGCGGCTCAACCACTTCGGGTTCTTCACCTCGACGCGCGCGAGCGCGAGGAGGTACTCGGCGCGGCGGTCGAGCTTCGCCGCCAGCTGCAGCATCTCGATCGCATAGTGAAAATCGCCGCGCGCCACCAGCGCCTGTGCCTGCTCGAAGTAGCTGCGCGCCAGGTCCTTCGATTCCACCTCGCGCTCGGCGCCGGTGACCTGCGCCGCCGTCAGCTCGATCGCCTGGCTGAGGTTGTACTTGCGGCGGCGCTCGGGATCGGAGAGCACGAGATAGGCCTGCGTGGCGCGCTCGAACAGCAGCTCCAGCATCGGCTTGAGGCCGGTCAGGCCGTAGGCGGCCTCGTTCGCCGGGTGGACCTGACGCGCCAGCAGCTCGTACTTGGACTGCACGATCTCGACCGCCGCCGAAGGATCGAGACCGAGCAGCTCGTAGTGATTCATCGCCCCCAGGCCGGCGAAGAGCTCCGCCACCCGCGTCCGGAATTCCTCCGGCGAAAGCGCCAGCGGCTCCTCCTTGAGATTGCGGGCGAAGCGGTTCGACAGGCTGTGCAGGAGCGCCGCGTCCTGCAGGGGAGCGCCCGGAACCGCCGGATCGCCGCGGTCGGGCAGCCGGATCATCTTCGCCGCCAGCAGCTGCACCAGGCGCTGCACCGTCGTCTCGCGGTCGAATGGGCTCTCGGCGACGATCGCCGACAGCGTCATCGGCTGGCGCAGGCGCTCGAGCAGGAAGTGCTCCTCCGGCCCGAGTCCGAGCAGATCGTTGGCGTCTTCGGGCGCGTCGCCCTCGGGCACCGCGACCAGCTGTGCCTTCTCTCCACCCAGCCGGGCCGCGAGGTCGGCCGGCTTGCCGCCGACCGTGGCGCCGACCATGAGCAGACGGCGGGTCGGCAAGGGGCCGACGAGATCCACGGCCCGGGCCGCCGGATCGTCGAGGAAGCGGTAGTGCCCGGTCTTCCACTCGCCGATCACCCGCGCCATGCGCTCCACGAGCTCGATGCAGCGCTTGCGGGCCGCGGTGGCGTCGGCGGACTGCGACGGATCGGAGAGCGCCCGCACGAGCTCGCCGAGCCGCCGCGCGAGCGGATGGGTCCCCGCCAGGTAGAGGCTGCCGCCGCGCAGGAAAAGGCGGCGCTTGTGCTCCTCGCCCGCCACTTCCAGCACGCCGGTGGCGCGATCGAAGTGCAGCTCCTGCAGGAGATCGAAAATCGATCTCTCCCGCAGGTCACCCCGCAAGTCGCCCGCTCGCCCGGTCATACTGGGCGGAGTCTAGTCGATCTCGGCCGGTTCTGTGGCCGGAGCATGAAGATGACGGTGCACGGCGGCTCCGACCGCCTCGCCCAGGAGCTCCTGGATCTCCCCGAGCGGCGCCGCCCGCAGCAGGTCCCAGGTGCCGTAGCGCTTCGCCAGGAGCTTGCGGCGCGCCGGGCCGACCCCGGGAATCTCCTCCAGCTGGCTGCGCAGCGCTCCGGTCGTGCGCTGCCGCCGGTGGCGCGACACCGCGAAGCGGTGGGCCTCGTCGCGCAGCATCTGCAGCAGCCGCAGCCCCTCGTCCCGCCGCGGCAGGCGCAGCGGCTCCGGCGAGCCGGGCAGATAGAGCTCCTCCTCGCGCTTGGCCAGCGCGACCAGCGGCAGCTCTTCGAGCTCGAGGCCGGCGAGGGCGGCGGCGGCGGCCCCGAGTTGGCCGCGCCCGCCGTCGATCATCACCAGATCGGGCAGCACGCCCGACTCTTCGCGCAGGCGGCGGTAACGGCGCTCGACCGCCTCGGCGATCGAGCGGAAGTCGTCCTGGCCGGTGAAGCTGCGGATGTTGAAGCTGCGGTACTCCCCCTTGCGGATCCGCCCGTCGCGCCACACGACCATCGAGGCGATGACCGCCGTCCCCTGGAGATTGGAGATGTCGAAGCCTTCGATCCAGCGCGGTGGATGGGCGAGACCCAGGTGGCGGGCCAGCGCGCGCGGCGCGGCGTCGCGCGACGGATCGATGCGGAACCGCCGGCGGAAGGCGAACTCGGCGTCCTTGGCGGCGATCCGCAGGCGTTCGGCCTTGGGTCCGCGCTCCGGATGCCGCAGGTAGACCCTCTCCCCTTTGCGCTCCGACATCCACTCGGCGAGGGCCTCTTCGCCGTCGACCTCGAAGGGCAGGTGCAGCTCCTTGGGGAGGAACGTCGTCTGGTGGTAGATCTGCGGCAGGAGCTCCGACAGCAGCTGCGGCGCGGCGGCGGCGCTCTCCCCTTCCCAGAAGACCTCGCGGCGGTCGAGCACCTGCCCGGACCGCATGACGAGAATCGACACCGCCGCCTGGTTGCCGTGCACGGCGACCCCGAACAGGTCGAGATCCTCCTCGTGCACCGAGGAGAGCGGCGAGCGCGCCGACTGGCGCTCGATCTCGAGCAGCAGGTCGCGCAGGCGGGCAGCGCGCTCGAACTCGAGATTCTCGGCGGCGCCTTCCATCTGCGCGCGCAGGGTGCGGCAGAGCGGCGCCGTCTTGCCACCGAGGAACAGCCTGGCGCCCTCGACCGCCTCGGCGTAATCGGCGCTCGAGGTCAGGCCGGAGACGCACGGTCCCAGGCAGCGCTTCATGTCGTGATACAGGCAGGGACGCGGCAGGCCGCCATCGATCTCGATCGAGCAGACGCGCACTCCGAAGAGCTTCTGCACCAGCTTGAGAGCGCGCCGCGCCATGCCGCCGGGCAGGTAGGGACCGAAGTAGTCGGCGCCGTCCTGGCGGATGCGGCGGGTGAAGACCAGGCGCGGCCACGGCTCGCGCGTCAGCTTGAGGTAGGGATAGGTCTTGTCGTCGCGCAGCAGCACGTTGTAGCGCGGCCGGTGACGCTTGATCCAGTTGTTCTCGAGCATCAGCGCGGCGGCCTCGGTCGCCGTCGCCACGCACTCGACGGTCACCGCCAGCTCGACCATCGCCGCCAGGCGCGGCTCGAGATCCTTGCCGAGGTAGCTCGGAACGCGCTTGCGCAGCGACTTCGCCTTGCCGACGTAGAGGGCTTCGCCGGCGGCGTTGCGGAAGACGTAGATGCCGGGCGAATCCGGCAGCTCTTCGATCTGCCGCCGCAGGTCGTCGTGCATCGGCGCGTCAGCTCCCGCCGGCCGGCGTCACGGCATCAGCCCGCATAGATCTGCAGCTCGCGCAGCTCCTTCAACCGGTCGCGCAGAATCGCCGCCTCTTCGAACTCGAGGCGCTTGGCGGCGGCCTTCATCTCCTTCTCCACCCGGGCGATGCGCTGGGCGAGCGGCACCTCCGGACCGTCCGCGACCTCCAGCAGGCGCGGACTCAGATTCGCCGAGTAGTCGAGATTGCTCATCGCCACCAGCGGACTGTGGATGTCCTTCAGGATCGTGCGCGGCTCGATGCCGTGCTCGCGGTTGTAGGTCTCCTGGCGGATGCGCCGCCGTTTCGTCTCGGCGACCGTGCGGCGGATCGAGTTGGTCTCGACATCGGCGTAGAGCACCACTTTGCCATTCAGGTTGCGGGCGGCCCGGCCGGCGGTCTGGATGAGCGCCGTCTCGCTGCGCAGGAACCCCTCCTTGTCGGCGTCGAGGATCGCCACCAGCGACACCTCCGGCAGATCGAGACCCTCGCGCAGGAGGTTGATGCCGATCAGCACGTCGAACTCGCCACGGCGCAGCGAGGTGATGATCTCCGACCTCTCGAGCGTCTCGACGTCGCTGTGCAGGTAACGCACGCGCACGCCGCACTCCATGAGGTACTGCGTGAGCTCCTCCGCCATCTTCTTGGTCAGGGTGGTCACCAGCACGCGCTCGCCGCGCGCGGCGACCTCGCGGATGCGCATCAGCAGGTCGTCCACCTGACCCTTGGCCGGCCGGATCTCGATCGCCGGATCGCGCAGGCCGGTGGGCCGGATGAGCTGCTCGGCGACCACGCCTCCCACCCGCTCCAGCTCCCAGGGCGCCGGCGTCGCCGAGACGTAGATCCGCTGGCCGATGCGGGCGTCGAACTCCTCGAAGGTGAGCGGCCGGTTGTCGAGCGCCGAGGGCAGGCGGAAGCCGAAGTCGACCAGCGTCTGCTTGCGCGAGCGGTCGCCGTGGTACATGCCGCGTACCTGCGGAATCGTCTGGTGGCTTTCGTCGGCGATGAGCAGGAAATCCTGCGGGAAGTAATCGAGCAGCGTCGGCGGCGGCTCGCCGGCGGCGCGTCCCGACAGGTGCCGCGAGTAGTTCTCGATGCCGTGGCAGTAGCCGGTCTCCTTGAGCATCTCGAGATCGAAGCGAGTGCGCTGCTCGAGCCGCTGGCGCTCGAGGAGCTTGCCCTCCGCCTCGAGCTCGTCGAGGCGCTCGCGCAGCTCGCGCTGGATCGACCCGATCGCCCGTTCGAGGTTCTCCTTCGGCGTAACGTAGTGGGTGCGCGGGAAGACGGCGACGCGGTCGAGCTCCTCGATCGCGTCGCCGCGCAGGGTGTCGAACCGGGTGATGCGCTCGATCTCGTCGCCGAAGTACTCGACCCGCAGGGCATTGTCCTCGTACGCCGGCAGGACCTCGAGGACGTCGCCGCGCACCCGGAAGCTGCCGTGGAAGAGGTCGAGCGAAGTGCGCTGGTACTGCATGGCGACGAGGCGCGCGAGCGCCCGGTCCATGCCCGTCTGGCTCCCCTTCTCGAAGAACTCCAGCATGCCGAAGAAGGCCTCGGGCGAACCGAGGCCGTAGATGCACGACACCGACGCGACCAGCAACACGTCGCGGCGCTCGAACAGCGCCTTGGTGGCGCGCAGGCGCAGGCGGTCGATCTCCTCGTTGATGTTGGTTTCCTTCTCGATGTAGGTGTCGGACTGCGGGACGTAGGCTTCCGGCTGGTAGTAGTCGTAGTAGGAGACGAAGTACTCGACCGCGTTGTGCGGGAAGAAGCTGCGGAACTCCTGGAAGAGCTGCGCCGCCAGGGTCTTGTTGTGCGACAGCACGAGCGTCGGGCGGTTCACCCGCTCCACCACCTTGGCGATCGAGAAGGTCTTTCCCGAGCCGGTGACGCCGAGCAGGACCTGCTCCTTGTCGCCGCGCTCGAGGCCCTCGGCGAGCTGGTCGATGGCGGCGGGCTGGTCGCCCTGCGGCGAGAACGGCGAGACGAGCTCGAAGCGGTTCAAGGCGCCGGCGGCCTCGCCGGCTCGGCGCTCTCGCCGCCGTCACTCGTCGCCGCTCCGGCCTCGCCGGGAGGCGCACTCCCGGCCTCCGGGTCCTCGGCCGGGGCCTCCTTGCCGCCGGCATTGAACTTGTCGAGCGCCGCAACCAGGCCGTCCAGCTCCTCGCGGGTGAGACGGCGGGTGGCCGACGCGGAGGCGGCCGCGGTGAGCTTCTTCTGCAGCTCCTGGAGTGCCGCAGGATCGAGCTCGCCGCCGCGGATGCGGCCCAGCGCGGCATCGAAGGCGGCGTCGAGCCGCTGCCGCTCCGACTCCCCGGCGTCCTCGGGCAGGTGGGCGACGACCTCCGTCCGCAACTGGTTCATGGCGTAGGCGAGAACGTCCTTCGCCTTGATCACGAAGACCACCGCGGCGATTCCGAGCAGCAGCGACAGCAGCCCGCAGCCGACCAGAACGGGCTTCTGACACCCCCCGCCGCCGATCGCCTTCTCGGGCGCGAAAGGCTTCGCTTGGGGCGGCGGCAGCGGCGGCAGGGAATCGTTCATCGCTCGGTCCTCCATCGGACGGGAGACTATAATGCGCGGCGTGCCTTCTTCGTCGGTTCCCCCGGACGAGCCGTCGCGCTCGACCGACGTGACTTTTCCGTCCGCAGGACGCCCCGCAGCGCCCCGGAACCCGCCGCCGAAGGCCCCGCGGACCCGCCGGTGGCTCCTCCAGTTCGTCGCCGTCGCCGCCTGCGGCGTCGCCGCGGGAATCGGTGTCGCGGCCGCCATCCACGTGCCGCGGGTCGACGCGATCGCCGACTTCAGTCCCAAGCTCGTCACCCAGATCTACGATCGCGAAGGCAAGGTCGCCTTCGCCTCGTATGCCCGCGAACGCCGGCTCATGCTCGACCAGGGCGAGATCCCACCGCTGCTGCGCGACGCGCTGCTCGCCGCCGAGGACGGGAACTTCTTCCGCCATGGCGGCATCGACGCGCTCGGGATCGTGCGATCGGTACTGGTGAATCTGCGCCGCGGAAGGCATGCCCAGGGCGCCTCGACGATCACCATGCAGCTCGCCCGCAAGCTCTTCCTGACCGACGAGAAGAGCTGGCGGCGCAAGATCTCGGAGGCCTTTCTCGCCGTCGAGCTGGAGAAGCAGCTCTCCAAACAGCAGATCCTGGCGATGTATTTCAACGTCGTCTTCCTCGGCCACGGCAACTACGGGATGGAGAGCGCCGCACGCTCCTACTTCGGCCACGGCGTGGCGGAGCTGACCTTGCCCGAAGCGGCGACGCTGGCCGGCATCGTCCAGCGGCCCAGCCAGTTCAGCCCCTACCGCCACCCCGACCAGGTGGTCGCGCGGCGCAACTACGTGCTCAACCGGATGCTCGCGGAGCGCTTCATCACTCCGGCGCAGCACGACCAGGCGATCGCCAGTCCGCTCGTCGTGGTGCGCGCGCCGCGCCAGGCCGAGATCGGCCCGTTCTTCGCCGAAGAGGTGCGCAAGCACCTCGAGAAAACCTACGGCGTCGATCGCCTCTACCACGAGGGCCTGCAGGTCCAGACCACCCTCGATCTGCGCATCGAAACCGCGGCGGAGGCGGCTCTGCGCGCCGGCCTGCTGCGCCTCGATCACCGCCGCGGTTACCGCGGCGCCTTCCTGCGCGGCCAACGGGCCGACCTGGACGGCGAAGCCATCGAGTCGCTCGCCGGCCGCAACCCCGTGCCGGAATCCTGGGTTCCCGGCCTGGTCGTGCAGACCGGGCCGGAGGCTCGCGTGCGCACGCCGGAGGGGGAGATCACCGTCAAGCCTGCCGGGGTGGCCTGGACCCAGCGGCGCTCGCCCGGCGAGATCCTGCGGGTCGGCGACATCGCCTGGTTCCGCCAGGCCGAAGATGCGAAGAAGCCCGGCGCCCCCTACTGGATGCTCGAGCAGGAGCCGCAGGTGGAAGGCGCGGCCATCGTCCTGGAGTCCGCCACCGGCGCCATCCGCGCCATGGTCGGCGGCTGGGACTTCCGCCTCAGCCGGTTCAATCGCGCCACCCAGGCGCAGCGCCAGGCCGGCTCCTCCTTCAAGCCGTTCGTCTTCGGCGCAGCGCTGGAGAACGGCTACACGCCGGCCGACACGCTGTTCGACGCACCGGCCCTGTTTCCCGGCGCCGACGGCCTGCCGACCTACAGCCCGCGCAACTACTACCGCCGCTACTACGGCATGCTGACCCTGCGGCGGGCGCTTGAGCTCTCGGTCAACGTCACCTCGGTCAAGCTGATGGACCTCGTCGGAGCCCAGAAGGCGGTCGACTTCGCCCGCCGCTGCGGCATCACCACCGCGCTGCCCCCGTACCCCAGCCTGGCGCTCGGTGCCGCCGATCTGATCCCCCTCGAAGTGGCCGGCGCCTACGCCACTTTCGCCAATCAGGGGGTCCTGGTGAAGCCGTACCTGGTCGATCGCGTCCTCTCGGGGAGCGGCTCGACCCTCGAGCAGCACACCGCCGAAGCCACCAAGGCACTCGAGGCGGCGCCGGCCTATGTGCTGACCTCGATGCTCGAGGGGGTGGTCGATCGCGGTACCGGGGCGAAGCTCGCCGACCTGCCGCTGGACATCGCGGGCAAGACCGGCACGACGAACGACTACACCGACGCCTGGTTCGTCGGCTACACGCCGCGCTACACGATCCTCGTCTGGGTCGGCTACGACCAGAAGCGCTCGCTGGGCAAGAAGATGACCGGCGCCGAAGCGGCGATTCCGATCTGGCGCGAGCTCGCCGAGGCGGGACTCAAGGACGGCTGGTTGCAGGCCGGCGAGCACTTCCCGGTGCCGCCGGGCGTCGAGTTCCGCTCCGTCGAGTATCGCACCGGCCTCGCCGCCACCCCCGCCGCGGAGAAGACGATCACCGAGGCGTTCCTGGCCGGCACCGGTCCGGACCGGCCCTACGAGTCGCGCTGGGCGCGGATCCTCGACCTGCCCTGGGCGCAGCAGCGCCCGTTCTACAACGCCAAGGATCGCGAGCGCATGCCCGACGGCCTGACGGCGGAGAACTTCCCGGTCGAGACCGCCGAAGACGAGGCCGAGGCGAACTGACCCGCCGTCCCGAGGCGGACGGCTACCGGTTCAGGCCGGCTTGCTGGCGATGACCGCGTAGTCCTGGCAGCCGAACAGCAGGTCGTCGACGCGATCGCGCAGCGAGTTGATCTCGAAGGCGAGCGCGCGCTGGTCGGCGGCGACGGCGTCGACGCGGATCTCCGGCAGGCGTTCGACGTCGGGGAACGGCCGCAGATCGACTCGCTCCACCGGATCGAACCCGGCCAGCTCGAGACTCAGCTTGAGGCTCTCGGGATGGACCGGGCGCTTGTGCGTGGGGTCGAGCCAGAAGTTGCGCGCCGCGACGACGAGCGACAGCGGATTGGGAGTCTCGAGGATCAGCACGCCGCCGGGACGGAGCGCCCGCCAGGCCAGGCGCGCCAGCCGGTCGAGGACTTCGGGCGGCAGGTGCTCGATGACATGAAAAGAGACGATGCCGCCGAAGCGCCCCTCCGGGACGGCGGCCAGGTATTCGAGCAGGTCGCCCTCTTCGGCCGCGAGCCCCTTGCGATGGCATTCGGCGACCATCGAAGCCGACAAGTCGACTCCGCGAGCGGCGATCTCCCGGCCGCGCAGCACGGCCAGCGCCTCGCCGCGGCCACAGCCGAGATCGAGGACTTCGCCCCTGCCCTCGAGATTCGGCAGAAAGCGCGAGATCCGCTCGGCGATCTCCTCTTCCGTGCCGCGGTAGCGCCGTTCGAGCTCGACGTAGACGTGCTCCTCCTGCGCCTTGACGACGGCCGGCAGACCGCCCTTTTCGGCGATCGCCAGCGCAGCCCCGAGCCGGCCCCAGATCGTGCGCGTCTCGCGGCGGAGGAAGTCGAGCTTCTGATCGACGCGCGAGAACAGCGCGTCGTTGTGCTGCATGATCTCGTTCAGGCCTTCGCGATAGACGGCATCCAGATGGTTGATCCGGTGCTCGTGCACCTCGGTGACCTGCTTGCGGACATCTTCGCCGCGCTGCAGGTACTCCAGCAGGACGAGGTTGAAGACCCTCTGGCGATCCCACAGGTCGCGTTGCGGCGCCTGCACGACGGGACGCGCCAGGCGCTTGAAGAAGACGACGATGCGGCCAAAAAAACCGCGATGGCTGCGGATCGGAAACGCCTCGTCTCCGGCCCACAGCCATCGCCAGTCTTCGATGCTCCTCGTCGGATCGCCGAGAAAACGCTCGATCGACGGCTGGGAAGCGCCCGCACCCGATATCGGAGGGATTGGCGTTGACGGCTCGCGATGCGAATCGCTCCCCTTCACGTTCCTAGTCTTCTGCGGCGACGGCCACGGCCAGCTCCGCGACGACGTCGGCGTGCAGCTCCACCCGCACGACGTGCTCGCCGACCGACTTGATGCCGCCGACGAGATCGACCTGGCGGCGATCGACCTCGATGCCCTTCTCGTGCAACGCCGCCACGATGTCGGCGACCGAGACCGAGCCGTACAGTGTTCCGGTTTCCATCGCGCGCTTCTTGAGCTCGAGCTTGACGCCCGAGATCCTCGCCGCTTCGGCGGTGGCCACCGCGAGCGCCTCGTCGTGGCGCGCATCGATCTTCTTCTTCTCGTGCTCGAATCGCTTGATGTTGCCCGGCGATGCCGGCAGGGCGAGGCCGTGCGGCAGCAGGAAGTTGCGGGCGAAGCCGGGCTTCACCTCGACCACCTGTCCGCGCCGGCCGCGGTGACGCAAATCGCTCATCAGGATGACTTTCATCTCCGGCTCCTAGTCGGTCGTGTAGGGAATCAGCGCCAGGTGACGTGCACGCTTGATGGCCGCCTGCACCATTCGCTGGTGCCGGGCGCTGTTGCCGGAGATCCTCCGGGGGAGGATCTTGGCGCGCTCGAGAATGTACTGCTGCAAGAGCTTGACGTCCTTGTAGTCGATGTACTCGATGTGCTCGACCGTGAAGCGGCAGACCTTCTTGCGGCGGAAGAAGGTCTTCTTCTTCGCCGCCGGCTTGCCCTTGCCCGGGCCCTTCTTGCCCCCGCGGGGTCCCGATTTGAACGGTTGCATCGTCAGGCCTCCTCGGCGCCGCTGGCAGCGGCCTCGGTTTCGGGAACGGCGGGCACGGCTTCGGCCGCCGCAGCGACGGCAGCGCCCTCGCCGGCTGCTGCAGCCGCTGCTGCGACCGCCGGATCGACATCGTAATAGCCACCAGTGCGCGGCGGCGCTTCGCCGGGCTTGGCCCGACCGGCCGCGCGCTTCAGATCCTCGTCGGTGCGCACCGTCAGGTAGCGCAGGATCTTGTCGTTCTGGTTGAGGCGCATCTCGACTTCCTTGAGCAAGCCGGCCTTCGCCGGCTCGATCTGCAGGAAGAGGAAGAGATAGCGACCCTCGGTGAGCTTGTGGATCGGATAGGCGAGCTTGCGCCGCCCCCAGCTCTCTTCGCGGACGACTTCTCCGCCGCGGCTGGTGATGAGCTGCTTGTACTCCGTGGAGAGCGCCGTCATGTCGTCGTCCGAGAGCCTCGGATCGGCGACCAGCGCCAATTCATACGTTCTCACTCTAGCCCTCCCTATGGCCGTTGAGGTCCCGCGTTCGACGCGGAACAGGAAGGAGCGGCGACTCGGACCATCCTCGTCACCGGCGGGTCTGGGGTCCACCCGCGGGGAAGGCTGATTCTATGCGTTCGCGGCGCCGCCGGGCAAGTCGGCGGCGGCTTCGCTTCCCGCGACCGGCACGACCGGCGCGTTCGCGAGCCGCATCGCCGCGTCGATTCCGGCTTCGAGCCACTCGCGGACGGCGCGGACGGCACGCTCGACCATCTCGCCGACGGCCGCTTCCTCTTCGGCGAGGAAGTCGGCCAGAACGTACTCCGCGAGTCCGGTCTCGCCCACTGCCGGCGGCGGCGCGCCGATGCCGAGCCGCAACCGCGGAACGGCATCGGTTTGCAGCGCTTCGATCGCCGACTCGAGGCCGCGGTGACCGGCAGCGCTGCCGCCGGCGCGCATCCGCAGCCGCCCGAGGGGAAGATGAATGTCGTCGTAGACCAGCAGCACGCCGGCGACCGGGATCCCCCGGCTCTCGCACAGGCAACGCACGGCGCTGCCGCTGCGGTTCATATAGGTCTGGGGCTGACAGACCAGCCACTCGCCCCGCGAGCGGACCCAGGCGCCGCACTCCTGCCGTGGCTCGCCGAAATCGTGCAGGCCGGCCAGAAGTTCGGCGACGCGGAAACCGACGTTGTGCCGCGTCCTCCGGTAGGTTTCGCCCGGATTCCCCAGTCCGACGACGAGGCGGCGGGAATCGGACGGGATCAGGACGACGCCTTCTCCTCTTCCTTCTTGCCCTTGGCGATGACTTCGGGCTCGGCCGCGCCCTCGGCGCCGGCAGCGGCGGCCCCTTCGGCCTCCACCTTGGCGTGGGCAACCGACACGATCACGCGATCGGCGTCCTCGAGCAGCTTGACTCCCTCGGGGAGCTGGAGGTCCTTGACCTCGAGGTGCTGGCCGACCTTGACCTCGGAGACGTCGACCTTGATCTCCTGCGGGATCGCCGTCGGCAGGCACTCGACCTCGACCTCGCGGGTGACGAAGTCGAGCAGGCCGCCCTCCGTGCGCACGCCGTAGGCGACGCCCTCGAGGGTGACGTGCACGCGGACGCGGATGCGCTTCGACATGTCGATGCGCATGAAGTCGACGTGCTCGACCTTGCGGGTGATCGGGTCGACCTGGATGTCGCGGATCATCGCGTGCCGGCTCTGGCCGGTGTCGGCGAGCTTGAGCAGGAAGATGCGGTTCTCGCTGCCGCCCGACTTGAACAGGTCGATCAGGGTCTTGCGCGGAACCTTGATCGAGATCGGCTCCTTGCCCCCGCCGTAGACGACGGCCGGGATCATCTCCTCGCGACGCAGACGGCGGTTGGCAGACTTGCCGGTCTCGTCCCGGCGATTCACTTCGATGGTGAGGTCCTGGTTCATGGTCTTGATCCCTTCTCGTCTAGACGAACAGCGAGCTGACCGAGCTGTTCTCGTGGATTCTGCGAATGGCTTCGCCCAGCAGCGGCGCGACCGAGAGTGAACGGAGCTTCGAGCTCTTCTGCAGCTTCTCCTCGACCGGCGTGGTGTTGGTGATCAGCACCTGCTCGAGGGGGGATTGCTCGATGCGCTGCAGCGCCGGGCCGGAGAGCACGCCGTGCACGCCGGCGGCCAGAATGCGCTGGGCGCCCTCGGCGCGCAAGGCCTCGACCGTCTTGGAGAGCGTGCCGGCGGTGTCGATGATGTCGTCGAGGATCAGCACGTGCCGGCCGGCGACGTCGCCGATGATGTGCATCACCTCGGCGACGTTGGGCGCGGTCCGCCGCTTGTCGATGATCGCCAGGCCGGCCTCGAGCCGCTTGGCGATCGCGCGCGCGCGCTCCACGCCGCCGGCATCCGGGGAGACGATGACCAGATCGGGAATCGCCAGCGCACGGATGGCCTCGAGCAGCACCGGCGCGGCGAACAGATGGTCCACCGGGACGTCGAAGAAGCCCTGGATCTGCGGCGCGTGCAGGTCCATGCAGAGGACACGATCGGCGCCGGCGCGCGAGATGAGGTCGGCGACCAGCTTGGCGGTGATGGGAACCCGCGGCTGGTCCTTCTTGTCCTGCCGGGCATAGCCGTAATACGGCAGCACCGCTGTGACGCGCGAGGCCGAGGAACGCTTGAAGGCATCCAGGAGGATGAGCAGCTCCATCAGGTTCTCGTTCACCGGCGAGCAGGTCGGCTGAACGATGAACACGTCCGAGCCGCGCACGTTCTCGTCGATCTGGCAGAAGGTCTCGCCGTCCGAGAAGTTGTAAGCGGACGAGTTGCCGGGCGAGACCCCCAGATAGGTGCAGATCTCCTGGGTGAGCGCCGGATGGGAGCGCCCGGTGAAGATCTTGATGTCGCCGTAATGGTCGCCGTCGCGCTTCGGTGTTCTCATGGAGGATTCGGTCTCGAGATCAGCGTTCAAAGTAGTAAGAGGTCCATCCTGCCGGAACTGGTTGGGGCGGGAGGATTCGAACCTCCGAATGCGAGATCCAAAGTCTCGTGCCTTACCGCTTGGCGACGCCCCACGAATTGCGCCCTGCCTTTCGCAAGCCGGCCATTCTATCGCCCTCTCAGGTCACTCCCCAGAAAGAGTCTCCGAACTGCAGGCGCTCCACCTCTTCGAGCGAGCGCTCCGTACTGCCCTGCGACGGCGCCTCGGAGGCCGCAGGCGGGGTCGGCGACGAGGTCGACCGCGCCTCCACCGTCCCGCCTTCCAGGTTCGCCTGGTAGACCCCGAGGATGCGCTCCTCGACCCACTTGCGGGTCTCAGAGTTCAGCGGATGCGCCACATCCTTGAACTCGCCGCTCTTGCGCTTGCGGCTCGGCATGCTCACGAACAGGCCGTCCTTGCCCTGGATGACCTTGATGTCGTTGACCATGAAGCAGCGGTCGAAGACGATCGAGATGAAAGCGCGAACCTTCTCGTCACGCACGGGGTAGACCCGGACGTCGGTGATCTCCACGTCAGCTGCCTCCCGACAGAGCTTCCAGTCCGCTTCGGCGCCGCCAGTCTCCCCGGCTCAGCGTCTTGACGGGCAGCCAGATCGTGTCGTGGTCGAGACGATCCCCGGCCTCCTGTCCAGCTGCCCGATCTGCGAACAGGGCGAAGATCGTAGAGCCGCTACCGGAGAGGCGTACGGCAACCGCCCCCGATTCGGAGAGCCGATTATACACGGCGCGCACCTGCGGATAGAGGGCCAGGCAGGTCGGCTCGAGATCGTTCCGCCCCAGCAACGCCCGCCATGGCGGCGGGACGAGAGGCGCCGTCTCCTCCTCGCCGGCGCTGGCGGCCGTCCCGAAAACGGTATCCGGCGGCGCAACGGCGACACGGTGGGCGGCAAAGACCCGCGCCGTCGAGACGGCGACCGGGGGTACGGCGAGCCAGGCCTCGAGCGCCGGCCCGTCCGGGTCGGGCAAGGGCTGGATGAGCTCGCCGCGCCCGGTTCCCAGCGCGGTCCCGCCGTGCAGGAAAAAGGGCACGTCGGAACCGAGCTCGGCCGCGACCTCCGAGAGTCTTTCCAGTCCGGGATGGCGTCCGAGCAGCAGGGCCATTCCGGCGAGGACGGTGGCAGCGTTGGAGCTCCCGCCGCCCAGCCCGCCGCCGATCGGAATGCGCTTGCGCAGCCGGATGCGCACCCCCTCCCCCGCCCGGCCCCAACGGGTGAGAAATGCGGCAGCCGCCCGCCAGGCGAGATTCGATTCGTCGGCAGGCAGGCTGGCGCCTTCGGCGACCTCCAGGGCCACGCCCGGAGCTCCCGGCAGAAGGTCGATCTCATCGGCGAGATCGATGGTCTGGAAGATCGTGCGCAGCTCGTGGAAGCCGTCGGCACGCCGCCGCAGCACTTCCAGCCGCAGGTTGATCTTGGCGAAGCTAAGGAATCGCATTGTCGGGGCAGCTCATCTCCCGGCTGCCGGCGGGGAGCGCGCCCGGCCAGGAGGCCGTGCCCGCCTCCTCCGCCGGTAAGTCACTGGCGGCCGTCACCCGCCAGCGCATCTGAACCGAAGGCCGTCGCACCGAGAGCAGCGAGTCGCCGTCGGCCCGCTTGAACCAGGCCACCGGCTCGCCCGCCTGCCACAGGGTCCAGCTGCGCCAGGCACCCGCGCGGCCGGCAACGTTCGCTTCGGCGGTGAACGGGCGCTCCGCCGAGAGGGCCGAAGGCTCCGCCGCCACGCGATCCGCCGGTGGCCACTCCCCGGTGAGCAGTTCGGGGAAGTCGGCCACGGCGATGCTCGGCATCGCCAGCCTCGCCTGCAACGGCAGGCGGGAGTCGAGCCGGCAGAAGAGCTTCGCCTGGGGATCGAGCCAGATCGCTTCGCCACCGTCGCGGCGGACCTCCCACCGCGCCTGACCGAGCGCATCCGAGGCGGTGAGGAGGAAGCGCTGGGCGCCGAAGCGCCGCAGCAGCAGCCGCAAGCTCGCCGAACCCTCTTCGCCCGAGACCTCCGCCCGCAGGAGCCACTGCCCTGCCCTGCCTCCCCCGGCCGGCACAGGGATCGCCGCTTCTGCCGGCGCGGCTGCCGGCGACAAGGCGGTCACCCGACCGTCGCTCGCGCAGCCGGCCGGCAGCAGGGCGACGACGCTGCCGAGGGCGGCGAGTCCGGGGCGGGCGAAACGGAGAAGAAGGACGGCCCGGCGCAGACTAGGAGGCCCCTGGCAATCCGGCCAGCTTCGCCGCCAGCCCGCCGGTGCCGTCCGGGCCGAGAGCCAGCGCCCGGCGATAGGCGTCGCGGGCGCGATCGAGGGCCCCCAGGGCGAGCAGCGAATCCCCCAGGTGCTCGAGCACGGTGGAATCGCTCGGCAGCAGCCGCGCGGCGCGTTCGAGGACTTCACTCGCCTCGGCAAAGCGCCCGAGACGGTAGAGGCCCCAGCCCAGCGAGTCGACGTAGGCGCCGTTGTTGGCGTCCAGCTCGAGCGCCCGCCGCACCAGCGCCAGCCCCTGCTCGACGTCGGTGCCGCGCTCGATACGCATGTAGCCGAGGTAGTTCAGCGCCGGCGCATGATCGGGCTCGGCGGCGATGAGCGCTTCGAACAGCGCCGCCGCCTCGTCGAAGCGGCCGCAGCGCTCGAGGACCGTCGCCTTGCGGAACTTGAGCTCGCTCGAGCCGGGCTCGGCAGCGAGCGCCTTGTCGAGCAGCGGCAGCGCCGCCGGATACTGCTCGAGGCGCTCCTCGGCCGCCGCCAGGGCGACGAGCTGATCGAGGGCGCCGTCGGCCAGCTGCTGGCGGAGGCCTGCCGCCGCCGGGTCGTGCGCCCGGCTGGCGAGCTCGTAGCGCTTGGCGACCAGCGCCGGAGTCGCCGCCTCCCCGAGCGCCGCCAGCGCCGGACCCAGGCCCTTGCGGCCGAACTCGACGTCCGCAAGCAGCAGGCGCACATCGAGCTCGACATCGGGATCCGGCGCCGGTGTGGCGTGCAGTACCGCCGTCGCCAGATCGGTGGCAACGGCCTCGCGATCGTTGCGCGCCGCCAGCAGGGCGGCACTGGCCTGGACCAGGACCGCCTCGGCCTGGCGTCCCGCACTCCGCAGCGCCTCGCCGCGGCGGGCGAGCGCCGCCAGCGCCTCTTCGATCCGGCCCAGCCGTTCGAGCGCCCGCACTTCGAGGAAATTGAGCTGGTCGTGCAGCGGATTGCTCTCGGCGGCGCCGCCGATCAGGTCGAGCACGTTCGCCCAGCGACCGTCGGCCTGCTCGATGGTCGCGAGCAGAATGAGCACGGTCCGGTTGTCCGGCAGCTCGGCGTGAAGTCCCCGCGCCAGCTCGGCGGCCGCCGCGAGATCGCCGACGAGATAGAGCTCCACCGCCCGCCGCCGGCGCAGCTCCGGCGAGCTCTGCTGGTCCTCCGGCGCAGCGGCCAGGAGGGCGGCGGCCTCGAAATGCTGCCCCCGGGAGGACAGCAGCTCCGCCAGCTCGAAGCGGCTCTCGAGACGCTCCGGATGCGCCGCGAGCATCGACCGCTGCACGGACTCCGCCGCCAGCGGATCGCCGGCGGCGACCAGCGCGCGCGCCCGCAGGGCCTCGATCATCGGCTGCCCGGGGCGCTGCTCGGCCGCGCGGTTCAGCACTTCGACCGCCTTCTTCGGCTCGTTCCCGGCGAGGTAGATCTGACCCAGCGCGACCAGGCTCTCGAGATCGTCGGGCTCGGCGGAGAGCACGAGCTCGAACGCTTCGCGCGCTTCGATCCGCGCCGCCTCGTCGCGATCGGCGAGGTTCATCGCGATGCGCGCCTCGGTGCGCAGCACCTCGGTATCGGTCGGCGCGAGCTTGCGCGCCAGGCGCACCTCGCCGGCGGCGTCCACGAAGCGGCCGGTCCGGGCCAGGACGCTGGCATACTCCAGGTGTACGTAAGGGTCGTCGGGAGCGAGCGCCGCTGCCTCCGCGTAGGCTGCCAGGGCACCTGCCGTGTCGCCGTCCGCGAGCAGGGCGCCGGCGAGGAGGAAGGGGTAGGCGGCGGAACGGGGCTCCTCTGCCGGCGCGGAGGCGGACAGGGCGAGGGCGAGGGTCAGCAGCAGGACGACGGATCGCAGGACGAACACCGGCGAATCATAGCCGGACTGGCACTTTTCCCGCCGGCGCCACTCTGATATCTTGAGGGTCAATCGAAGTCCTTTTCGATTCTTATAGTTAGGGGTCTAATTGCGCACTGCTCCAGCTCGCCTCGGAGAGCTCCTCGAGAAGCACGGCCAGCTCACGCGGGAACAGCTCCTGCGCGCGCTGCGCAACCAGAAGGTTCTCGGCGGCCGGCTGGGAACCAGCCTGCTCGAGATCGAGGCGATCACGGAGGAGCAGCTCTGCAGTGCCCTCGCCGAGCAGTTCGGTGTCCCTTGCGCAACCCCCGAAGACCTGCGCGGTATTCCTGACGACGTGCTGGAGCTGATCCCGGCGAAGGTCGCCCGGCGCTGCCAGGCGATCGCGTTCCACGCCAGCGCGACCCAGGTCAAGGTGGCGCTGGCCGACGCCCGCAACCTTGCCCACCAGGACGAGATCTCCTTCGTCGTCGGCAAGCGCATCCGCTGGCACGTCGCTCCCGAGCTCCGGCTGATCGAGGCCCTCGAAAAGCACTATGGGGAGGAGTGTCCGTCGCGCCTCGCCAAGCTGCTCGACAGGATGAACCGGTCGCGCTTCCTCTGGGCGCGCGAGAGTGCCGCGTCCGCCGCGAACCCGGCCCGGACGGCTGGCGATCAGCTGCAGTGGGACAGCCGGATCGCCGGCGTCGCCTCGCCTGCGGCGGAAGGCTCCCTCGACTCCGCAGCCTCGGTCTCCGTCGAGTTGCCGCACTTCCAGCATCAGACGCTGGAGCTGCCGGCGCTGCCGCCGATCGCCCCCGTGCCAGCGCCGGCTCCGGCGCTCTCTGGCGCGGCGATCGCGATGCCAGCACCCGCCGTCGCGGCAGCCCCGGCACCGCCAGCGCCGAAGCCCGCTCCCCCGACCGCGCCGGTCGCCCCGCCTCCGTCCCCGGTGGCGCCCTCGCCCGCTCCGCCGCCCACCGTCCGGCGCAGTGTCGAGGAGACCGAGCAGCGGCTGCTGCAGCCCCGCGAGCGCGACGACGTCGCCAGGGCGCTGCTCGACTTCGGCGCCGGCCTGCGCCGGCGCGCGGTGCTGTTCGTCATCCGCAAGGACGAGGTTGCGCCCTGGTTCTGGGCCGGGGCGGGTCTCGACACCGGCAAGCTCGCCGCACTGCGGCTCAGCCTCAAGCAGCCGTCGCTCTTCGAAGGCCTGAAGTCGGGCAACGCGCTCTTTCGCGGTGCGCCGTTGCCGCTGCCGGCGCACGTCGCCCTCGCCGCCGCCTTCACTTCGCCGCCGCTCGCGCGGGAGATCCTCGTCCTCCCGGTGCGAGTCAAGGAGCGCCTGGTCGCCGCGCTCCTCCTCGAGCCACAGGCGGACGGCCTTCCCGACCTCGCGGCAGAGGATCTCGCCAACCTGCACCGCGTCATCGCCAAGGCCGAGATCGCCTTCGAGCTGTGCATCATGCAGGCGAAGCTGCGCAAGGCGTGACTCGGTCACCCATCGCGTTGACACACCTCGTGGTTACGGCTAGATTCCCCGAAAGGTCAGAGCGCAGATGATCAAGGCAGACATCGTGATGAAGGTCTCGGACGTCTCGAATGTGCCGCGGATGAAGGCGGTCCAGGCGGTCGACACGATCATCGACGCCATGAAGGACGCCCTCTGCGAAGGTCGGCGCATCGAGCTGCGCGGTTTCGGCGTGTTCCAGGTGCGCGATCGCAAGAAGGGCGTCGGCCGCAATCCCAAGACCGGCGTCGAAGTGGCGATCACCCCCGGTCGCACCGTGCGTTTCAAGCCCGGCAAAGACCTCAAGAACCTCTGAGCCGTCCCGGCCTTGCCGGACTCCAACTCATCGCCGGGCCCGCTGCTTCCACCTGCACCGCAGGAATGGTGGACCGCCCCTGCCGAACCGCCTCCGCCCGTCCGGTCGGAGTCTCGTTCCTTCCTGCTCGCCGCCGGACTGTTCCTGCTGTCGCTGTTCACCTGCGTCACTCTCGGCGGCGGCTTTCTCCTCGCCGCGCGCACCGACGTGATCACCGACCTGGTTCCACTGCTCCTGCCCGAGACCGTGCAGAGAGTGTGGACCGATCCCGAGCTCTTGCGCTGGGGCTTCGCCTTCGCGCTGCCGGTGCTGGCGATCCTCCTGGCGCACGAGATGGGCCACTATCTCTACTGTCGGCACTACGGCCTGCCGGCGACGCCCCCCTATTTCCTGCCCGCGCCGCTGGGTCTCGGCACCTTCGGCGCCTTCATTCGCATCCGCGGCGCCATTCGCAGCAAGCGGGTGCTGTTCGACGTCGGCGTGGCCGGGCCGATCGCCGGCTTCGTCGCGCTGCTCCCCTTCCTCGTCTACGGTGTCGCCCACTCCGCGCCGGCGACGGTCCAGAGGGTGCCCGAGAGCTCGGCAGCGATGTTCCTCTATCTGCCCGGCAAGAGTCTTCTCTACCAGGCCCTCGTCCGCTTCTTCCACGGTCCGCTGCCGGCGGACGTGATCCTCAATCCGCATCCGTTCGCGCTCGCCGCCTGGGTCGGCTGCTTCGCCACGATGCTCAACCTGCTGCCGCTCGCGCAGCTCGACGGCGGGCATCTCCTCTATGCCGTCGTCGGCCGGCGGCAGTTCCGCGTCGCGCGCCTGCTCTGGCTCGTTCTCCTCGCCGGCGGCTTTGTCTGGCCGGGTTGGTTCCTGTGGAGCCTGATCGTGCTGGTGATGGGCCTGCGTCACCCGCCGGTGGTGGACGAGGCGGAGCCTCTCGACCGCCGCCGCCGCTGGCTGGCGGTGGCGGCGCTGGCGATCTTCGTCCTCTGCTTCATGCCGGTGCCGATCTCCTCGATCGCCATCGCGCTGCCCTGAGTCAGAGGTCGAGGACCAGCGTCACCGGTCCGTCGTTCACCAGCTCGATCCGCATGTGCGCCGCGAAGCGCCCGGTGGCGACGACGAAGCCAGCGAGGCGCAGGGTCTCGGCGAAGAGCTCCACCAGCGGCGCAGCAAGGTCGCCCGGTGCCGCGCCTTCGAAGGACGGGCGCCGGCCGCGCGAAGTGTCGGCGAGCAGGGTGAACTGGGAGACCACCAGGATCCCGCCGCCGACGCTGGCGAGGTCGAGGTTCATCCTGCCGGCAGCATCTTCCAAGCGCCGCCGGCCGGCCACCTTCGGCGCCGCGCGCCGGACGAGTTCGGCGTCGTCGCCGCGGGCGACGCAGACGAGCGCGAGCAGACCGGGGCCGATCCGCGCCAGTTCCTCTCCGTCGACCTCGACCGCCGCCCGGAGGACGCGCTGCAAGACGATGCGCAAGGATTACGTCCTATATCTCCGAAAGGGAATCGGCAAGGCTCCGGGATGCGTATGATACCGTCCCGGCCACGCCGAGAGGGAGCACATTCATGGTCAACAAAGTGATTCTGGTGGGAAATCTGGGCCGCGATCCGGAGATGCGCGCGCTGCCCAGCGGTCAGCAGGTGGCGAACTTCTCGCTCGCGACGTCGCGGCGCTACAAGGACCGCGACGGCAACCGCAAGGACGAGACCGAGTGGCACAACATCGTCGTCTACGGCAAGCAGGCGGAGATCGCCGGCCAGTACCTGACCAAGGGCAAGATGGTCTTCGTCGAAGGCCGCATCCAGACCCGCTCCTGGGACGACAAGGAGAGCGGCAAGAAGCAGTACAAGACCGAGATCATCTGCGACAACTTCCAGATGCTCGGATCGAAGGGCGACAGCGGCGGTGGCGGCTCGCGGGACTCCGGCGGGGGCGCTCCGGCCGGCGGCGGACACGACGCCGGCGGCGACTTCCAGGACGACGATATTCCGTTCTAGCCGAAGGGTTGCTCTGGCTGCCGGCGGGCGACGTCGGCGGCCAGGCGCGCCAGTTTTCGCCTGAGCTCGCCGAGCGGCGGCGGCGGTGCCGCCGCCGCATGCCAGCGATCGATTTGCCGCCGCAGGCGCGCCACACGCCGCGCCGCCCCCTCCAGCCGCGGGCGCACGGCTTTGCGGGCCAGGGCGCCGGCGATCTCCGCCGCCGCCTCGATGCGCCGACAGAAGAGCAGGCCGTCGCAACCCGCTGCCAGCGCCCGTACGCCGAGCTCGGGCAGCGCGCCGAACTCCGCTAGCGCACCCATCTCGAGATCGTCGCTGAACAGCGCGCCGCGGAAGCCCGATCGGTTTCTGAGCAGCGTCGTCGCGATCGTCGGGCTGAGGCTCGCTGGCCACTCCTCTTCTCCCCACCCCGGGTAGATCGCATGTCCGACCATGGCGGACTCGCAATCCGGGAAAAGCTCAGTAAAGGGCGTCAGGTCCCGGGTGAGCTCGGCTCGCGTCGCCCGGATATGGGCGCCCTTCAGGTGGGTATCGGCGGTGGCTCTTCCGAGACCCGGGAAGTGCTTGATGCAGGCGCCGACGCCCCCTTCGTGCAGACCCTGCACAACGGCCTTCGCCCGGGCCGTTACCTGGCGCGGCCCGGTGCCGAAGGTGCGCGCGTCGAGGGCGTTGCCGGTGATGCCGTGGTCGAGATCGACGACGGGGGCGAAGTCGAGATCGAAATCGAAGGTTCTCAGCGCTTGACCGAGAAGGCGCCCGGTGCGTCTGGCGGTCGCCGGCGGACAGTGCGCCAGGGCCGCGGCTGCCGGGGCCGGTGCGACGACACTGCGCAGGCGGTCGACCCGTCCGCCTTCGGCGTCGAGACAGAGGATCGCCTGCGGCACGGCGGCTCGGAGATCGGCGATCAGTTGGCGCAGCTCGCCTTCCTCGGCGATGTTGCGCGTGACCAGGACGATGCCCGCCGGCTTCACACGGCGTAGCAGCCGCGATTCGTCGCCGGTGAGCGCCCGGCCTTCGATGCCGAGGAAGAGGACGCTGCCGCCCTTCACCGGAGGCGATCCTTCAGGCTGGCGAGGAGATTCAGCGCGGCGAGCGGCGTCAGGCGCTCGAGATCGAGCTCGCGCAGGATTCCGGCGACGATCTCCTCGCTGCGGGCGGGCGGAGTGAACAGCGGCAGCTGCGCGGCCCGCCGGTCGGCCGGCAGCTCGCCGCGGGCGAGCCGCGGACGACCCTCGGGGTCGAACTCCTTCGCTTCGAGATTGGCCAGCACCTGCTCGGCCCGCTTCACCACCGTCTCCGGCAGTCCGGCGAGCTTCGCGACGTGGATGCCGTACGACTTGTCGGCACTCCCCGGCGCCACGCGGCGCAGGAAGACGATGCGGTCCTCCCACTCCTTGACCGCCATGGTGCGATTGACGACCCTCGGCAACAGCTCGGCGAGCTCCGTGAGCTCGTGGTAGTGAGTCGCGAAGAGGGTCAGCGGGCGCACCTGCTCGTGCAGGTGCTCGACGATCGCCCAGGCGAGCGACAGGCCGTCGAAGGTCGCGGTCCCCCGCCCGACCTCGTCGAGAATGACCAGGCTCTCGCGGCTGGCGAAGCGCAGGATGTTCGAGGTCTCGATCATCTCGACCATGAAAGTCGACTCGCCCCGGGCGAGGTCGTCCGAAGCGCCGACGCGCGAGAAGATCCGGTCGACGAGGCCGATCGCGGCGCGGCGCGCCGGAACGAAGCTGCCGGCCTGCGCCATCAGGACCAGCAGGGCAGCCTGCCGGAGGTAGGTCGACTTGCCGCCCATGTTGGGGCCGGTGAGCAGCACCACCTGCGAGCTCGCGGGATCGAGCTCGAGATCGTTGGGAACGAAACTCTCGCCGAGCGCCGCCTCGAGCACCGGGTGGCGGCCCTCTTCGATCGCCAGACCCGAGCCGGCCGGCAGGAGCTCCGGTCGCACGTATCCGCGCCGCGTCGCGACCTCGGCGAAAGCCGCCAGGGCGTCGATGGCGGCGATCGCCTGCCCCAGACGCTGCAGGCGCGCCGCATCCGCGGCGACGCCGGCGACGAGCTCGGCATAGAGGCGCTTCTCGATCGCCAGCCGGCGGTCTTCGGCGTGCAGGATCCGCTCCTCGAGCTCCTGCACCTCCGGCGTCACGTAGCGCTCGGCATTGGCCAGCGTCTGGCGTCGCACGTAGTCGGGCGGCACGGCCGCCTGGTTCGCCCGCGTGATCTCGATCGAGTAGCCGAAGACCCGGTTGTAGCGCACTTTCAGCGACGAGATGCCGGTGCGCTTGCGCTCGCGCTCCTCGAGCTCGAGGATGTGGCGCTTGGCGTCCGAAGCGAGGGAGCGGTACTGGTCCAGCTCGCCATCGACGCCGGCGGCGATCACCCGTCCGTCGTCGAGGTGCGACGCCGGCTCCTCCTCGAGGCCGGCGAGGAGGCGGGCGGCGAGATCGGGCAACGGATCCGTCGCCGCCGCCTGGGCGAGGAGATTGCTCGCGAGCCCGGCGAGCCCGGCGAAGAGCGGCGGCGTCGCGCCGAGCGTGTCGCGCAGCGCCGCCGCTTCGCGGGGCGTGAGTGTCCCGACGACGGCGCGGGTCGCCAGCCGCTCGAGGTCGGCGATTCGCGCCAGGCTTGCGCGCAGGCGGGCGAGCACCTGGGCATCCGCGGCGAGCGCGCCGACGGCGTCGTGACGTTCGGCGATGCCGGCGACCTCGCGCAACGGGCGCCGCAGCCAGTCGCGCAGCAACCGGCCGCCGGGACCGGTGACCGTGCGATCGAGAATCGTCAGCAACGAGGTGCCGCGCTCGGCGTCGCGCTGCGTGCGCAGCACCTCGAGGTTGGCGAGCGTCGTGGCGTCGAGCACCAGGCGATCGGAAGCGCCGCGCAGGCGGATCTCGGTGACGTGATCGAGCTGGCTGCGCTGCGTCGACTGGGCGTAGGAAAGCACCGCCGCCGCGGCTCGCACGCCCGGCTCCCCTTCGTCGAGTCCGAAGCCCCGCAGGGTGGCGACGCCGAACTGGCGCGCCAGCCGCTCGGCCGCCTTCGCCGGCGACTCGAGGTGGGCGGCGATCTCCGTGCGACAGACGACATCACGCTCCGCCCAGGCGGCGAGCGCCGCCGGCAGCGCGAGGGCGTCGCAGAGCAGCTCGCGCGGACGCAGGACCTCCAGCTCGGCGACCGCCTCGAGCGGCTCGCGCCAGCGGCGCAGGAAGAAGGATCCGGTCGAGACCTCGAGGAAGGCGCCGGCGCCGCCCGCGCCGGGCCCGGCCTGCCAGACGAGACCGCCGAGGAGGTTCTCCTCCTTGCTGTCGAGCAGCGCGAGCTCGGAGATGGTTCCCGGAGTGACCACTCGCGTCACCTCGCGGCGCACCAGACCCTTGGCCTGTGCGGGGTCCTCGACCTGGTCGCAGACCGCGACCTTGAGTCCGAGCCGGATGAGCTTGCCGATGTAGCCCGCCACCGCGTGGTGCGGCACGCCGCACATCGGCGCCTCGTTGGGCGTGCCCTTCTGCCGCGCGGTCAGGGTCAGGTCGAGCAGCGGCGCCACCTTGAGGGCGTCGTCGAAGAACAGCTCGTAGAAATCGCCCATGCGATAGAACAGGATGGCGTCCGGATGCTGCGACTTGAGCTCCAGGTAGTGCCGCAGCATCGGCGTCATTTCTACCCCTGGGCGCATGGGTCGTTGAGTATAGCGGTCGCCGGTCCACGCTAGACTCGCGCCGATGCCGACCTGGCTCGCTTTCGACGCCGGCTCGCCGGTCACCAGCGCGGCGGTGGCGCGCGACGGGACGCTGCTCGCCGAGACTTCGGGCGCCAGCCGCTCCGGGCCGTCGCTCCTGCAGCAGATCGACGACAGCCTGCAGCGCGCCGGAGTCGTTCCCGCGGCGCTCGACGGCATCGTCGTGCTCAGCGGACCGGGAAGCTTCACCGGCATCCGCGTCGCGCTCGCCACCGCGCTCGGACTGCGCGCCGCGCTCAGCGTGCCGATCTTCGCCCTGTCGAACCTGGCGGCCCTCGCCCTGCACGGCAGCCCGGTCGACGGCAGCCGCACGCTGGCGTTGGTGGACGCCCTGCGTGGCGAGTGGTTCGCGCAGCCTTTTCGCTGCGACATCGATCGCCCTGTGGCCGAGGCTCCTCCCCAGCGATTGCCCGCGGCCGAACTGCAACCTGCGCCGGGAGCGGGGCTCGCCCTTCACCCGTCGCCGGCGCTGCCGGCCACCTTGGCCGCGCTGCCGGCCGCCAACCCGGGCGGCCTCGCCCCCGGCGTGGCGATCGCCGCTTCGTTGGGGAGGCTGGGAGGGCTGCTCGCGACCGACCTCGAGCCGCTCTACCTGCGCGGATTCACGCCCCGGACACCCCAGGCCTGATGGAGCACCGTGCCGCCTGGCGGATCCGGCCGGCGACCTCCGACGACCTCGAGGCCCTCGCCGGGCTGGAGTCTTCCGCCTTCGCCGATCCCTGGTCGAGCCCGGGCATCGCGTCGTTCTGGGCCGGCGCGGGGGCGCGCGCCTGGATCGCCGAGGCGCCCGGCGGCCCACCGGTCGGGTCGGCGCTGTGGCGGGAGATCGCCGGCGAAGCCGAGCTTCTCCGCGTCGCCACCGCGCCGCAGCGGCGACGGGAGGGAATCGCCCGGGCGCTGCTCGAGGCGGCCCTTGCCGATTTCGATCGCGCGGGCGTGGACTGTCACCTCGAGGTGCGGGCCGACAACCTGGCCGCGCAGGCGCTCTACGCCCGCCTCGGCTTCGAGCTCACCGGCCGCCGCAAGGGTTACTATCGCGACGATTGCGATGCCTGGCTCTACGCGCGCAAGGCACAGCCCTGAATTTGGGTTGAGAGCGCAAAAGCCGGGTGCTATCCTCGTTTCGGATCGTTTCCAACCGGGAAAGGAGAGCTTGTCTATGCCGAATCTCGACGCCCTCAGACAGGAGTTCCTGCGCACCAGCGAGGCCTTCCGCCTGCTCCACCAGGAGCACCACGAGTGCGAGGAGCGCCTGTCGCAGATCGCCCAGAGAACCCTGCCGTCGCAGGAGGACGAGGCTGAGGAGAAGCGTCTCAAGATCCACAAGCTCGCGCTCAAGGACCGCATGGAGGCGATGATGCGCGAGCATCAGGATTCCCGGGTCACCGCCTGACCCCGCTCGGGCGTTTCGCCTCTCCTCGCCGGAGCGGTCGACGATGAGTTTCGCCAAGGAGGCCTGGGCCTTCGTTCTGCCGCTCGTCGCCATCGCCGCCGTTCTGTTCTGGTTCGAGCGCCGGACGGCGGCGATCGTGGTGGCTGTGCTGAGCCTGCTCGTGCTGCTTTTCTTTCGCGATCCGCGGCGGCACTACGAAGGGCCCGAAGGGGTGGTGCTCGCCCCCGCGGACGGCCTGGTCACCGCGGTCGAGGAGGTCTCCGACGCGGAGATCGGTCCCGGCCCCTACCGGCGCGTGGTGACCTTCCTGTCGGTCTTCGACGTGCATGTCCAACGCGCCCCGGTCGCCGGCGAGGTGGTCTTCTCCGCCCTGCTGCGCGGCCAGAAGCTGGCCGCCTATCGCGCCGACGTCGGCGACAAGAACGAGCGCTACACCAACGTCTTCCAGCGTCCGAACGGCGACCGGATCGGCGTCCGCCAGCTTGCCGGGCTGATCGCGCGGCGAGTGGTGTCCTATCTCGGCAAGGGCGACCGGACGCAGCGCGGCGAGCTCATGGGGGTGATCAAGTTCGGCTCCCGGGTCGATCTCTACGTCCCTGCCTCGTACGAGGTCCTGGTGCGCAAGGGTGACCGCGTGCGCGTCGGCGAAACGCCGATGGCCCGCGAAGGAAGCGCCCCACCGGCGGCGGCGCGATGACCGCGCCGGAGTCGCGCCTGCTGCGTCACCGCCGGCGGGCCGCGTTCTTCCTGCCCAGCGCCTTCACGATCGGCAACATCTTCTTCGGCTTCTTCGCCGTGATCCTGGCGCTGCGCGGCCGCTTCCTCTGGGCGGCGGGCTGCATCCTGATCGCCGCCGTGGTCGACAACCTCGATGGCCGGATCGCCCGCATGACCGGCACGGAGAGCGACTTCGGGCGCGAGTTCGATTCGCTCGCCGATGTCATCACCTTCGGCGCCACGCCCGGCCTCGTGGCCCACCTGTGGGGCCTGTCGGTGTGGAGCCGGCTCGGCTGGCTGGTGCCGCTCTACTTCGTCGTCTGCTGCGCCACGCGCCTGGCCCGGTTCAACGTCCAGACCGTACGCGCCGACAAGCGCTACTTCGTCGGGCTCCCCTGCCCGGCAGCCGGCGGCGGCATCGCCTGCATCCTGATCGTCGCGCCGCAGGCCGAAGGACGGCACTGGCTGCTCGTCGGCATGGCGGTGGCGCTCCTGCTCCTCGGTACCCTCATGGTCTCGACTTTCCGCTACTGGAGCTTCAAGTCGCTCGACTTCCGCCAGCCGCACAGCTATCGCATGGCGCTCCCCCTGGCGGCGATGATCCTGCTGCTCGCTTTCTATCCGGAGGCGTTCCTGCCGGTCATGGCGATCGCCTACGCGCTGTCGGGACCCGCGCTCTGGCTGCTCAACCGCGCCGGCATCGGCCGCCCCGCACCTCCCGCCCCCGCGAGCGCCGCGTGAGCCGGATCGCCCTCGTCCACTCGCTGTCGCTGCTCGGCAAGGAGGTCGCCGAGCGCCTCGGCCAACGCCCGGACCTGTGCTCCGACCTGCGGCTCTTCGCGCTCGACGAAGCGATGGTCGGCACGCTCACCGAGGGCCTCGACGGAGCGGCGTTCGTCGCCCGGGTGGAAGAGGACTGCTTCGACGGGGTCGACCTGACGATCCTCTGCGGCGAGATCGAGCCCGACCGCCAGGCGCTCGCCCTGCTGCCGCCCGGAGGCCGCGCCATCGTCGCCTCGCACGGCGCCACGACCCGGGATGGATTTCCCGCCGTCGCCGGCGTCGAGGAATTCTCCTGGCTCGGGCAGGATCGGCTGCTCGCGCCGTCGCCGGCCGCCGTCGGCCTCACCCGGCTGCTCGATCCGTTGCGCGCCCTCGGTCTGCGCCGCGCCGTCGCGACGGTCGTACTGCCGGCGTCGGAGCTCGGCGCCACCGGGATCGACACGCTCTTCGAGGAGAGCCGGGCTCTCCTGGCGCTGGCGAAGCCGGCCAAGCCGGGGCTCTTCCCGGCGCAGATCGCCTTCAACCTGCTCCCTGGCGTCTTTCCCGGCGCGGAGATCGCGCGTCAGGCCGAGGTCGCCCTCGGCCTCGTCGGCGACGCCGGCGGCACCATCGCGGTACAGACTGCCCAGGCGGGGATCTTCCACGCCGTCACCGTGAGTCTTCACGTCGAGCTCGAAAAGGCGATCGAGCCTGCCGCGCTGCGCAAGCTTCTCGCCCGTTCCGGGAGCAGCACGCTCGCCCGGAAGCCGCTCGCGCTCGGACCGGTTCAGGCCGCCGGCGAGGAAGACCTGCTCCTCGGCGAGGTCCAGGCGGCCGGCGACGGCGCTTTCTGGATCTGGGCGGCGATCGACAACCTCACGGTCGGCGGCGCCGGCAACGTGCTGCGGCTCGCCGAGTCGGTTCTCCGGCCGGGAACTGCCTCCTGACCGCGCGCCGGCGCCGCAACGCCGGGAAATGAAGCCAGACTCCCGGTTGTTATAGTCGCAGCGTTCCGGAACCGGCGTCCGGAAGGCCCCTCACCGCGTATCCACCTCTGAAAGGAGCTCTTCGGCCGCATGACGAACGCAGCGCCGTCCCCAGACACTCACTTCCGCGTCGCGATCCTCGGCTCCGGTCCCGCCGGCCTCACCGCGGCGCTCTACGCCGCGCGCGCCGGCCTCGAACCGGTCGTCTTCGAGGGCAGCCAGCCCGGCGGCCAGCTCACGATCACCACCGAAGTCGAGAACTACCCCGGTTTCGTGCACGGCATCCAGGGCCCCGAGCTGATCGAGCAGATGCGCGAACAGGCGCGGCGCTTCGGTGCCCAGGTCAGGTTCGAGATGGTGGACGAGGTCGACCTGCGGTCGCGACCCTTCCACTTCCGCAGTGACGACAAGCGCTACACCGCCGACGCCCTGATCCTCGCCACCGGCGCCTCCGCCAAGCTCCTCGGCCTGCCTTCGGAGCGCGAGCTGATGGGTTACGGCGTCTCCGCCTGCGCCACCTGCGACGGCTTCTTCTTCAAGGGCAAGGAGGTCGCGGTCGTCGGCGGCGGCGACACCGCGCTCGAAGAGGCGACCTACCTCACCCGTTTCGCGGCGAAGGTCACGGTGATCCACCGCCGTCGCGAGCTGCGCGCGTCGAAGATCATGCAGGAGCGCGCCGCCGCCAACCCGAAGATCGCCTGGATCTGGGACTCGGAGGTGACCGAGATTCTCGGCAGCCGCGACGCCGGCGTCAGCGGACTGCGCCTGCGCGATCGCGCGAGCGGCGCCGAGTCGGTCTTCGCCACCGACGGACTGTTCGTGGCGATCGGCCATCAGCCGAACACCCGCATCTTCGGCGAGCAACTGCCGACCAACTCGGCGGGCTACCTGCTGGTCGAGGAGCCGACGACGCGCACGGCCGTCCCCGGGGTCTTCGCCTGCGGCGACGTCACCGATCCGCTCTACCGCCAGGCCGTCACTGCCGCCGGCAGCGGCTGCAAGGCCGCCATCGACGCCGAACGCTGGCTGGAGGCACAGCACGCATGACGCAACGCCCTCGTACCCTCGGTGAGCTCAAGCGCTCCGCCTATCGCTCGCGCACCGTGCGGGCGGAGATCCGCGCCAACCTGCGGCGCAAGCTGGCGGCGAAGCAGGAGCTCTTTCCCGGCATCGTCGGCTATGAGCGCACGGTCATCCCGGCCATCGCCAACGCCCTGCTCGCCGGTCACGACTTCATCCTCCTGGGCCTGCGCGGCCAGGCGAAGTCCCGCCTGCTGCGTCAGCTCACCACCCTCCTCGATCCCGAGATCCCGGTGCTCGCCGGCAGCGAAGTGAACGACGACCCGCTGTCGCCGATCTCCACCTGGGGAGCGCGGCGGATCGCCGAGGCGGGAGACGACGCACCCGTCGAGTGGCTCGCCGCCGAGGCGCGCTACAGCGAGAAGACCGCCACGCCGGACGTTTCGATCGCCGACCTGCTGGGCGACATCGACCCGATCAAGGCGGCGACCCGCCGGCTGACCTACGCCGATCCCGAGGTGATCCACTTCGGCATCATTCCGCGCACCAACCGCGGCATCTTCGCCATCAACGAGCTGCCCGATCTCGCGCCGCGCATCCAGGTCGGTCTGCTCAACCTGCTCGAAGAGCGCGACCTCCAGATCCGCGGCTTTCCCGTGCGCCTCGAGCTCGACATGCTGTTCGCCTTCTCCGCCAACCCCGAGGACTACACCAACCGCGGTTCGATCATCACGCCGCTGCGCGACCGGATCGCTTCGCAGATCCTCACCCACTACCCGCCCTCGGCCGCCCTCGCCGCCCAGATCACGGCCCAGGAGGCCTGGACCGAGCGCGACGACGCGCCGATCGTCCTCACCGACGAGGCGCGCATGCTGGTCGAGGAGATCTCCATCGCGGCGCGCGAGAGCGAGCTGGTGGATCAGACCTCGGGCGTTTCGGCGCGCGTGGCGATCTCGGCGGTCGAGCTTTTGGCCTCGAACCTCGAGCGGCGCGCCCTCACCACCGGCGACCGGCCGGTCTACCCGCGTCTGTGCGACCTGCCGCCTCTCCTGCCGGCGCTCACCGGGAAGCTGGAGATGGTCTACGAGGGCGAGCAGCAGGGTCCCGAAGTGGTGGCGAGGAAGCTCATCGGGACCGCGGTCAAGAAACTGTTCGACAGCCGCTTCCCCGAGCTCGAGCGCGATGCCCCGGGTGGCGCCGGCAGCGCAGCCGGCATCGACGAGCCTGGACCCTACGCTGCGATTCTCGCCTGGTTCGCTGCCGGCAACGCGGTGACCTTGTCGGACGAGATGCCGTTCGCCGACTACGAGGCCGAGCTGGCGCGAGTGCCCGGACTGCAGGCCCTCGTCGCGCAGGCCACGCCGCAGGGGGCCAGCCGCGAACAGCTGGCGTTCTGGTCCGAGCTGGTGCTCGACGGCCTCCATCAGGGCGTCAAGCTCGCCCGGCACGACCTCGACAGCACCGTGAGCTACAAGGAGCTCCTCAAGTTCCAGCTGCTCAAGCCGCCGCGGCGTGGACCGCGGCGCGGCACCGGCGAGATCAACTAGGCCGGTCCCGCCGAACCAGCCATGCGCCACCGCTACTTCCATCTCGACCCCGACCTGCTGCGCCGGATGCTGGCGGGGATCGATCTCACGCGCCTTTTCAACCAGCTGCTGCTCGCCGCCGCCGGCGATGCCGAAGAGGCCATGGAGTGGATGCGCTACCTGCAGGAGCAAGGGTACATCGACGAGTCGGTCGACCTCGAGGCGTTCTTCGCCGAGCTCGAGAAACAGCGGATGCTGGAGCGTGACGGTGATGGCGGACTGGTGCTCTCGGGCGCCGGCGAACGACAGATCCGCAGGAGCGCCTTCGAGCAGATCTTCTCCGGACTCACCAAAGGCGCCCCGGGCTACCACGCCATCCGCGCCAGCGGCGACGGTGTCGAGACCCTGCCCGAGGCGAGACCCTACGCCTTCGGCGACGACCTGGCGCGAATCGACTCGGTGAGGTCGCTCGGCAACGCGCTCAAGCGAACCCAGGGGGAGCTCGAGCTGGCGGAGGAGGACCTCGAGGTCTTCGAGACCGAGCATCAGACCGCCTGCGCTACGGTCGTGGCCATCGACATCAGCCACTCGATGATCCTCTACGGCGAAGACCGGATCACGCCGGCGAAAACGGTCGCGCTCGCGCTCACCGAGCTGATCACCACCAAGTATCCCAAGGACCACCTGTCGGTGATCACCTTCGGCGACCGTGCCGAGCGCATCGCGATCCGCGACCTCCCCTATCTCGAGGCCGGGCCGTTCCACACCAACACGCGGGAGGCGCTGGCGCTGGCGCGCGGCCTGCTCGCCCGGCAGAAGCAGCCCAACAAGCAGATCATCCTCATCACCGACGGCAAGCCCTCGGCGATCACCGAGAACGGACAGGTCTACAAGAACCCGTTCGGTCTCGACCTGCGAATCGTCAACCTCACGCTCGAAGAGGCCGACCTCTGCCGGCGGCAGAAGATCGTCATCACGACATTCATGATCGCCACCGACACGTTCCTGCAGCAGTTCGTCGACCAGCTCACCAAGGTCAATCGCGGCCGTGCCTACTTTGCATCTCCCGACAACCTCGGCGAATTCCTCCTCACCGACTACATCCGCAATCGCCGCAGCCGCGTCCGCTGACGCGGCGTTTCCGTCGCCGCATCCATCGTCGATCTCCCCGGCGTTCCGGCCTGCGGCCGAAAAGGTGGCGAGCGCCTCGTGTCCGCTCAACCCGGCGCCGGCGGCGCCGTTCATGGGGA
>CAZQTL010000015.1:0-34126 GCA_964595975.1 uncultured Thermoanaerobaculia bacterium
CGCCCAGCAGGTCACGACCAAGGTGAAAATGGTCGTGCCGAAGTCCTTCGCCGGGAACCTGCTGCAGATCACGGCACCCCTCGAGCGCGGCGCTCCGAGCGCAGCGCCGGTCGACCCCTTGCTCGCGAACTACTTCGAGGAGACTTCGCTTTGAGCCGTCGAGACCCGGACGAGCTCACGATTGCGCCGGACGGCCGGCCGATGGAGGAGCAGCCGAAGTGGCGCCGGGACTTTCCCGTCGATGTTCCCCAGGATCAGTACGTCGCGCGGCGCGAGTTCACCAAGTTCCTCGCCCTCACCAGCTTCGCCTTCGTCGCCGGCCAGGCCTGGATTCTCGCCAAGAGCTACCTCGGCAAGCGGGTGGACCGGCGCGAGGTCGCCGTGGCCCGTCTTTCGCAGTTGCCGGTGGGCGCGACCCTGCAGTTCGACTTTCCGGGCCCCGGCCAACCGAAGCTCCTGGTCCGCTTGAGCGAGCACGAGCTCGTGGCATTCGATCAACGCTGCACGCATCTCTCCTGCCCGGTCATCCCGCAGCCGGAGCTGGGGCGCTTCCACTGCCCCTGCCATTCCGGAAACTTCGATCTCGCCACCGGCCGGCCGATCTCCGGCCCGCCGCGCCGGCCGTTGCCCAAGGTCGAGCTCGAGATCCGCGGCGACGAAATCTTCGCGGTCGGCATCACGGAGCGCACCTCGTGAGCGGCCGGCGGCGCTTCACGCGGGCCCAGAAGGTCCCGATCCTCTCCGGCATCGTCGCGATCGTGGTTCTGATCGTCGTGCTGCAGCTCTGGCTCCTGACTGCGACGATGAACGCCCATCTCGGCGGCGATCATGCCGCCGCGCTGCCCGCCGCCGCGGTCAGCGCGGTCTGTTTCGTGCTCATTCTCGGCCTGCTGCGCTACGTCTACCGGCTCGACCGCTGAGCGGCAAAGGGGCGAACGTGTACGGGAGCCCGGGGGAGACGCCGCGCGGTCGCTTCACTCAAGTGATCGCGACGCTCTTTCCCGGGTACTTCGCCCTGGTGATGGCGACCGGCATCGTCTCGATCGCCTGTCAGCTACTCGGCTTCGGGGGAATTGCGCGGCTGCTCCTGGCGGCGAATCTCGTCTTCTACGCGGTCCTCCTCGCACTGACCTGCGCGCGGACCGCCCTCTTTCCCCGGCGCCTCCTCGCCGATCTCGGCGATCACTCTCGCGGCCCGGGGTATTTCACCCTGGTGGCGGCGACGAACGTTCTCGGCAGCCAGTGTCTGCGCGTCGCCGGCTGGCGAGGCGTCGCCGAGGTAGGCTTCGCCGCCGGGATTGGCCTGTGGGTGCTGGTGATGTACTCCTTCTTCCTCGCCGTCGTTGTGCGCGAAAACAAGCCGACGCTGGGTCAGGGAATCAACGGCGCCTGGCTGCTGGCGACGGTGTCCACGCAGTCGGTCGCGGTCCTGGGGGCGAGTCTGGTGGATCCGTTCGGCTGGCCCGCGCCGATCGTGCTCTTCGGCGCCCTGGTGCTGTTTCTGATCGGTTGCATGCTCTACCTGTCGATCATTACCCTCATCTTCTATCGCTTCACCTTTCTCGAGCTCGAGACCGCGACACTTACCCCGCCTTATTGGATCAGCATGGGGGCGGTGGCGATCACCTCGCTAGCCGGAGCCACTCTGCTCCTCGCAGCCGGTCGCTCGCCACTCCTCTCCGAGCTTGTACCGTTCCTGCGCGGCTTCACACTCTTCTTCTGGGCGGCAGGCACCTGGTGGATCCCGCTGCTGTTGTTGCTCGGCGCCTGGCGGCACCTCTGGCGTCGCCACGCGCTGACTTATGACTCACAGTACTGGGCAATGGTCTTCCCGCTCGGCATGTACGCCGCCGCCACCTGGCAGCTTGCGGCCGCGCTTCCCATGGCACCGCTCGCCGCGCTCGCTCGCGCCACGTTGCCGGTCGCGTTGCTCGCCTGGTCCGCTACCGCGCTGGGCATGGTCCACTCCTGGTGGAGGTGGAGCCGCGATGCTTGAGGTGGGCGGGAAGAGGGAACCAAGGCCGCTTGATTGCCGGGCCCCGCCGAGCGGGCAAACGCTGGAGAAAGTCGGCGGGGGCCGGGCGACAGGATGATCCGCGGAGGCAGCGGCCCGGCCAATCCGCGTTCGAGATCGACATCTACGTCTGGTTTACGTGGCGCTTCTTTCGGCTCCGGACGCCGGTCACCATCCCTTGGGCGTCTCTGGCGCTCCGGTTCGGTTGCGGCTACGCGAACCCCCGGCACTTCAAGAAGCGGTTCCTCGGTTACCTGCGGAGCGTCATCGACTACTACCCCGGCGTGCGCATCCAACCTTCGACGAAGACGTTCGTGTCGAGGACGATCCTCACCGAGCTGCGCGGACCTTCGCGACGGCCCGTTTCACGTCCGCCGGCCGCATGCCCGCCTTGCGTGCAGCGCCGCGAGCCGTGCGCACGAGCTCGTCGAACTCCGCCATCGCCGGCGGCGCGATCGTCTTGAGAATCACGACGTCGCGATCTCCGACGACCACGAACTGCGTCCCTTCCTTGAGTCTGAGGCGCAAGCGAATCTCCTCCGGGATGACGACTTGTCCCTTGGAAGAAAGCTTGGTCGTGGCGAGTGATTCCATGGCGGCCTCCAGTCTTACCGGTAAGATAATAGCCGGCTGCTGGCGAGGCAATCAAGCCGCGTGACGCGGCTTTGTTCAACGCTCTCGCTCACATTCTGCGGAGCCTCACGGTCGGCGCTGTCGCGCCTTCACCGGCCCCGACCTGAGGGGATTCGAACACGCTCAACTCGTTGGGGCATCGCGAGTTGCCCCGGCAGGTCGCTTCATCGGATCCAGAGGCCGAAGCGTAAGTCATTGCAGCAGAGTGACATAAGAAATGGTGGAGCGGAAGGGATTCGAACCCTCGACCCCCACGTTGCGAACGTGGTGCTCTCCCAGCTGAGCTACCGCCCCATTTTGAAGCCGGCCATCCTGGAACGAATCCCGTGGCGCGTCGTGCAGGAGGCGGAGTCTATCCGGCGGAGTCGCTGCGATTCAAGCGGTGGTTCGGGCGCCGCCCGCCGGCCTCGAGCCCCTGCGGCCGCTCAGCGCTGCTCGAGGGCGGCCATCTCCGCCCGCGCCGCTTCGACGTCGAGGCGCTCCATGGCGTCGCGCGGCGTCGCCGCCGCGGCCTGGGTGAGGAGCTTCCGGGCCTCCTTGCGGCCCTTTTCGCTCTCGAGCTTGAGCAGGCCGGAGGCGAACTCGATGCGGCCGATGACGCTCGCCGGGTCGAGCTTCAGCGCCCGGCGGTAGAGCTCGAGGCCGGTCGCGGCGTCGGCCCCCTGCGTCCGCCCCACCAGCCGGCCGACGTGGTCGATCACCTCGGCGTGGAACGAACCGAGTGCGACGTGGGCATCCGCGTGCCGCGGCGCCAGGTCGATCGTGCGTTCGAGCGCCGCTTTGACCTTGCCGCCGAGCCCCTGCGCCAGCGCCCGCACGACGCTGATCCCCTGGCTATAGCGTCCGAGCGCATAGGCCTGCCAGTACCAGGCGTTCGGGTTCTCCGGCTCCGTGTGCTGCTGCGCCTCGGCGCGGTGGGCAACCTCGAGGTAGAGCGCGAGCTGCGTCTCCGGATGGCGCTCGAGGTAGTGGGCGTAGATGCACTGCGCCTTGTTGGCCGCCGTCACGCCGGCGCCGCCCGCCTTGAGGCCGGCGACGACGGCCTTGTGGAACTCGCCGGCATGGAACAGCACCCAGGCCGCGGCGACCCGGTCGTCCTCGGGCCACGGCTCGGCGTCGCCGGCATGGAGGTGCGACCAGTGGCGCCGGAGCCCGGCCAGGTCGTAGCTGTAGTCGGCGTTGCCGTACGGGAAGGCGGCCCACTTCGCCATCGGCGATCCCCTCGGCGCGCGCGTCGGCGCGCCCTCTGCGAGCAGTGTACGGCGAGCGGGCGCGCGGCGTCGAGCGGTTTCGAGCGGCGTCGGGGCTCCTTGCCGCGGCGGCCGATTTGCTGCACGATCGGCGCTCGCCGCCGCCGAGGGACACCGCCGGACGGGAGGACGCGAGGCTGCGGCAGACGACTCGACCAACCGGAGGCTCGCGAATGAAGTTTCTGCTCGCCGGATCTGCAGTGGCCGCCTTCGCGCTCGGCTGTCTCTCACCGCTCGCCGCGCAGGAGGGCTCCGCCGCGTTCGGCGAGCGCGTCGAGGTCGAAGTGGTGAACGTCGACGTCGTCGTCACCGACCGCTCCGGACGGCGGATCACCGATCTCCTGCGCGAGGATTTCCGCCTCGAAGTCGACGGCAAGCCGGTCGCCATCGACTATTTCGCGGCGCCCGGCGCGCGCCCGGCGGCCGCGCCCCGGACCGGCGACGCCGGCGACATCGAGACGGTCGACCTGTCGCGCGCCAACCTCTTCGTCTTCGTCGACCAGAGCGCCCTCGAGTGGCGCACCAGCAAGGAGATCCTCGACCAGGTGAAGGCCTTCGTGCTGCCGCGCGCCGGCGGCAACGAGCAGATCATGATCGCCGCCTTCGCCGAGAACCTGCGCATTCTGTCGCCGCCGACCGCCGACCGCGCGCGTCTCGAGCGCGCCTTCGCCGAGCTCGAGGCGCTGCGCGGGCGTGGCAGTCTCGTCGCCGCCGAACGCGGCCAGCTCGAGCGCGAGGTGCGCGAGAACGGCCGGCCGCGCGCCCAGATCGAAGTCGTCAATCCCGATACCGGCGAGGTCGGCCAGGAGCAGGCGGCGCGCGTCGCGGGGCAGGACCAGACCGACACGGCGAATCTCCGGCTCCAGGTCGAGAGTTACGGCGAACAGCAGATCGATCGCCAGGCGCGGGCGATCGCGGCGCTGCGCGAGTGGATCGGCGGCCTCGCCGCGATCGACGGCCGCAAGTCGGTGCTCTTCGCCTCGGCCGGCTTCACCTCGCAGCCGGACGCCTTCCTGACCGGGTTCCTCGACCAGAAGCGCGGCGACGCTCCGACGAGCCAGGCGCCGTCGAGCCGCATCGGCACGGCGCGCCTGACCATGCTCGACGACTTCGAGCGCGCCGTGCGGGCGGCCGAGAACGCGCGCGTCGCCTTCTACACCATCTCGCCGCGCGAGGCGCCTTCGGCTTCGTCCGGCGCCGAGTACAGCAGCGCGGGGGCGAACTCCACGGCGCCGCCGCCGCGCGATCCGGCGATCGCCGAGGCGGCGTCGAGCCTGCAGCGGCTGGCGGCGGCCACCGGCGGCGAGGCGCTGTTCCTCGACGACGGCCTGTCCGGCCGCCTCTCGGGCGTCGCCGAGGACGCCGCGGCCTCCTACTCGCTCGGCTTCACGGTCAGTGAAGCGGCGGGCGCCGCCGATCACACCATCCGCGTCTTCACCCAGGACGACGAGCTCTCGGTGCGCCACCGCGAGAGCTACCGCCGCAGCACGCTCACCGAGCGCGCCGAGGCGGCGCTGGTCGCCGCGGCGACGTTCGAGACCACGGTCAACCCGCTCGGCCTGCAGCTCGAGCTCGGGGCGCCGCTGCCGGAGGATCGCAAGGGCAAGGAGGCGCGGGTGCCGATCCTGGTGCGCATTCCCCTCGCCCTGGTGAGTCTCGTGCCCGACGGCGCCGACAGCGCGGGCGGCGCCCGGCGCGCGGCACGGCTGGTCGCCCGGGTCGCGGTGCTCAATGAAGCGCAGCACATTCGCCTCGGCGAGAGCTCGCCGATCGCGATCGCCGTCCCCGCCGCCGATCTCGACAAGGCGCTGGGCTCCTTCTGGGCCTATCGCGCCGAGGTCCTCGTCGGCCGCGGCCGGCAGCGCGTCGCCGTCGTCGTCAGCGACGAGATCGCCGGCACCGTTTCGACCCTCGTCGGCGCCGTCGACCGGCCGGCGGAGTAGGGCGACGCGTCAGGGCCGGGCGCTCAGCGCCTCGTCGCGCACGCGGTAGAGCGCGGCGACCGCGGGGACGCGGCCCCAGTTGGCGAACAGCATCCGCAGCACGGGGCTCTCGCCCGCCATGCGGTCGCGGAACGCGGCGACGTCGATCCCCGCCTCGGCCTCCTCGGCGGTTGCGCCCTTCGCCATCGCCGCCCGGGTCTGCTCGAGCACCGATCGCAGGAAGTCGCGATAGAGGACGAGCTGGGCGTCGCCGCGCTGCACCGCGCCGTGGCCGGGGAGATAGGTCGCGGCACCGAGCGCCTGCAGGCGGTCGAGGGTGCCGATCCACTCCTCGACGTACGACTGGTCGGCGCCGACGAGCGGCACGGGCGCGACGAGCAGATCGCCGGTCGCGGCGATCTGCTCCTGCGGCAGCCAGACCACCAGGTCGCCGCGGGTGTGCCCCTTGCCGAGGGCGACGATCTCGATGGTTCGCGCCTGGCCGCCGGACATCCGCCGCAGGGTCAGCCGGTCGCTGACGGTGAGGGTGGGCGGCACGACGTGCATCCGCGGCGCGTCGGCGACCAGCGCGCGCGCGGCGGCGAGGTCGCCTTCGAGGCTCGCGCGCTCCTCGGTGGTGAGCGGCTGGCCGGTGTAGCCCTTGCCGCTCGCGAGCAGCTTCGGAATTTCCGCCGTCATCTCCGCCGCCCAGCCGGTCCAGCCGTCCATCGTCGCCTTGCCGGACTCCGCGAGGTCGGCGGCCATGGCGCTGCTGCCGACGATCTCGACGCCGGGGAACTCGCGGCGGTAGACCTCGTTGCCGCCGACGTGGTCGTGGTGGCGATGGGTGTTCACCAGGTAGCGCACCGGCTTCGGTGTGAGCTGTCGCAGCGCGGCGATCGACGCTTCGGCGGACGACGGCGTCAGGTTGGCGTCCACCACCAGCACGTCGTCGTCGCCCACCACGAACAGGACGTTGGCGTCGAGGAAGAAGCCGAGGGCCTTGGAGCGGACGAGGGCATGGACGCCGGGGGCGAGGGTCTCGACGGTGAAGCCGGTGGTGGCCGGTCCCGCAGCTCCGGCCGCCGCGACGAGGCAAAGGGAAAGGGAAAAGGCGGTCAGGGCGGGTCGGCTCGCAGGCATCGGGATCTCCGGGTTGCCGCCATGTCGGCCGCGGCGGCGTAAGCTACCCGAGGTACGCAGCCGGCGACCCGGGGTTCTGGGCGCCGGCGCTGGCGTCCCCCGCCGCCTGCAACCCGCGGGCGGGGTCGTACGTTTCTAGAGTGTCCACTTCCAGGAGGTACGTGTGTTCCGACCCGTCCGATCCGTTCTCCCGCAGGCTGCCACCGCCCTGATCTTCGCCGCCCTGGCCTTCGCCGGCCTCGCCGGCGCCGCGCCTCAGCCGGCCGCTCCGGCGCCTGGCGCCAGCCAGATTCCTGATATCCAATTCGAGAAGTACACCCTGCCGAACGGCCTGCAGGTCATCCTGCACGTCGACCGGAAGCTGCCGATCGTGCACGTCAACCAGTGGTACCACGTCGGCTCGAAGAACGAGAAGCCCGGCAGGACCGGCTTCGCCCACCTCTTCGAGCACATGATGTTCCAGGGCTCGAAGAACGTCCCCGGCGAGTATTTCTCGGTCGTCGAGGAGCTGGGCGCCAACCTCCAGGAGGGCGGCGTCAACGGCACCACCGACAACGACCGCACGAACTACTTCGCCACCGTTCCGTCGGGCAATCTCGAGAAGCTCCTCTGGCTCGAGAGCGACCGCCTGGCGACGCTCATCGACGGCGTCGACCAGGCGAAGCTCGACAACCAGCGCGACGTGGTCAAGAACGAGCGCCGCCAGGGGGTCGAGAATCAGCCCTACGGCCGCTGGATCGAGCTCCTGGCGAACGAGCTGTTCCCGTTCGGTCATCCCTACTCCTGGCCGGTCATCGGCAGCATGGCCGATCTCTCCGCCGCCTCGCTCGACGACGTGAAGGAGTTCTTCCGCACCTACTACACGCCGAACAACCTGTCGCTGGTCATCGCCGGCGACTTCGACCCGGCGGTCGCCAAGCAGCTGGTCGAGAAGTACTTCGGTTCGATCCCGCCCGGACCGGCGCTCGCCCGGCCCAAGGTCTCGCCGGTCGTGCTCAACGCCGGCAAGACGCTGGAGATCGCCGACCGTGTGCCGCAGCAGCGCGTCTACATGGTCTGGCCGACGCCGGCGCTCTATGGCGCTGGCGACGCCGAGCTCGACCTCGCGGCGCGCGTCCTCACCGACGGCCTGTCGTCGCGCCTCACCAAGGCTCTGGTCTACGACGCCCAGAAGGCGACGACGGTCAACGCCTTCCAGTTCGGCACCGAGATCGCCAACTGCTTCGTGGTGATCGCCAACGCCCGCCCGGGCGTCGATGTCGCCGAGCTCGAGACGCTGATCGCCAAGGAGATCGCGCGCCTCGCCGCCTCGGGCCCGACCGCAGCGGAGCTCGACCGCGCCAAGAACAAGCTCGAGACGCAGTACATCTCCGGCCTCGAGCGGATCGGCGGCTTCGGCGGCAAGGCCGACCTCCTGAATCAGTACAACACCTACCTCGGCGACCCGGGCCGCTTCGCCTGGGATCTGGCGCGCTGGCGCGGCGTGACGCCGGCGGCGCTGCAGGAGGCGACCCGCAAGTACCTCGATACCGACAAGCGGCTCACCCTGCGCTTCCGCCCCGAGAGCTCGACCCGCGTCGATGCGGCCGGACCGGACCGCGCGGTGGCGCCGCCGATCGGCGCCGAGAAGCGTTTCGTGGCGCCGACCGTGGCGACGAAGAAGCTCGCCAACGGCCTCGAGGTCTTCGTCGTCGAGCGCCGCGACCTGCCGAAGGTGGCGGTGCAGTTCACCACCCGCGCGGGTGTCGTCGCCGATCCGGCCGGCAAGGAGGGCACCGCCTATCTCGCGGCGCAGAACGTCGATCTCGGCACGGCGAAGCGCTCGGCGCTCGAGATCGAGTCGGCCCTGGGCGACCTCGGCACCGTGCTCACCGGCGGCGCCGCCCGTGAAGGGGCGAACCTGCAGCTCGAGGTGCTCACCCGCAACGTCGATGCGGCGCTCGGCATCGTCGCCGAAGTCATCCGCACGCCGTCCTTCCCGCAGGCCGAGTTCGACCGCGAGAAACAGAACCTGCTCGCCAACCTGCAGCAGCAGAACAACAACCCGAACGCGGTCGCCGCGCGGGTGCGCAACTTCCTGGCATTCGGACGGCAGCATCCCTACGGCAGGCCCGCGCAAGGTCTGCCCTCGACGGTGGAGACGATCACCCGTGACGACATCGCGCGCTTCTGGCAGGAGCGGGTGAAGCCGGGCTCGTCGGCGCTGATCTTCGTCGGCGGCCTGGGGCTCGACGAGGCGGTGAAGCTGGCCGAGAAGCACTTCGGCTCGTGGACCGGAGGCAGCGCCCCGGAGATCGCGATCGGTCCGGCGCAGACGGCCGCGGCGGGGAAGATCTACCTCGTCGACCGCCAGGATGCGGCGCAGACGGTGGTGTCGCAGTTCCTGCCGGCGCCGGCGGTCGGCAACCCCGACGACGACGCGCTGACGCTCGCCGATTCGATCTGGGGCGGCGGCGGCTTCGGCACCCGGCTGAACCTCAACCTGCGTGAGGACAAGGGCTACTCCTACGGCGTCTTCTCGAACCTGCTGCAGTACACCGACGGCGGCATCTGGTACGGCGGCGGTGGTGTCCAGACCGACAAGACGGCGGAGTCGGTCGTCGAGTTCGTGGGTGAGCTCAAGGGTCTCGCCGGCGAGAAGCCGATCGCGGCCGCCGAGCTCGAGAGCTCGCGGCTGCGCCGCCTGCGCGGCACGTCGCAGGAGTACGAGGCCTACGCCAACGTCGGCGGCAAGGTCGCCGCCCTCTGGCTGCAGAAGCGCCCGCTGGCCGAGCTCCAGGCCGAGCCCGACCGCATCGCCCAGGTGCCGCTCGCGGCGACCAACGCCGCGGCGGCGAAGTGGGCCCGCCCGGAGAAGGCGTCGATCGTCGTCGTCGGCGACCGGGCGAAGATCGAGGAGAAGCTGAAGGCACTCAACCTCGGCGAGGTCGTTCTCCTCGACGTCGAGGGCAGGCCGGTCGCGAAGTAGACGGCTGGCGGCTCCACCAGGAAGGAAGCAGGGGACTGGCGCCGGTCGCGAGACCGGGCCGGTCCCCCTTTCGCAGAAGTGCCCATCCGCCTCGCCGGTGGCAGCGGTGCCGGGCGGGCTCGGGGAAAGGCGCCGGGCGATCTCCAGGGCTTCCGGGAGTTGCGGCCCGCCATGAGCCGTGGCGCCTGGATTTTGCGCGTAGTGGTCATGGAGAGGATGCCCCGCAGGATTTCCGCCCTTCGCCCCCTCTTGCCGGCCATCGCCGCGCTCTCACTGATCCCGGCTCCGGCCGGCGCGGCGACGATTCCGGTCGACACCTCGATCGACGAGCCGTCGACGCAGAACGGCAACTGCACGCTGCGCGAGGCGCTGGTCGCGGCCGGATCGAACAGCGCCATCGACGCCTGCCCCGCCGGCTCCGCGGTCGAGCCGGACGTCGTGCTCCTGCTCGACACCTCTCACGCCTGGAGCGCCGGTTTCGCCTTCGTTTCTGCGGGCGGGCCGCTCGTTCTGCGCGGACCGGATCCGGCGCCGAAGGGCTGCTATGTGATCGTGTCGCCGCCGGTCTCGCTGCGCTTCCTGAAGCTCCTGAACGGCGCCGACCTGACGATCGAGAACTGCGAAATCCGGGAAGGGGATGCTTCGACCGATCAGAACGTCGCGACCGGCGGCGCGCTGCTCGCCATGGACCTGTCCGACGTCAAGCTGACGCTCAGGAATGTCGCGTTCCGGCTGAACAAGGCGCGCGCCGGCGGCGCGGTCTACGTCGAGACGAGCTCGACCTGCAGCGGCTGCCGGGTCACCATCGAGGGCTCGCTCTTCGCGCAGAACGCCGCCGAGCACGACAGCGGCGTCTTCGGCGTGCGAGGCGGAGCTCTCGTGCTGCAGCTGCGCGGCGACACGCAGGCGCGCATCGTCGATACGACCTTCGAGTGGAACGAGGCGCGGAGCGATTTCGCCGGCAACCAGGCCACGGGCGGCGCGTTCTACGCCGGTCTCTCCGACACGGCGACGCTCGAGATCCGGCGGAGCGCGATCTACTCCAACTCCGCCGTCGCCGGCGCAGGAGCTGCGGCGGTCGCCGGCGGCGCCGCGATCTGGCCGTTCGGCGCGTCGACGCTGCTCATGGAGGACATCGACCTGCAGGGCAATCAGCTCGTCGGTCCCGCTGCCGGCGCCTGGCCGGCGACCGCGCTCGACATCCATTCGGGTTTCTCGGGCAGTTTCGCCCTCGACCGGCTGTTCTTCTACGGCAACGACTGGAGCGAGGACGGCGTCGACCTGCGCCTCGAGCACAACTCGCCGGAGCCGGTGTCGGCGCGCAATATTTTGCTGGCCGCAGGTCCCCGGCGGGCCGCCGAAGTGCTGAACTGGGGCAGCGGTGCGATCGGTCTCTCCCATTGGACCGTCACCGATCACGTCGAGCGCGGCCTCCGGCTGTGGCGAAACGCCGGCACCGGCGCGCTGCGTCTGGACAACTCGATCGTCTGGGCGAACGGCACGGAGATCGTGCAGGAGGGTTTCCCGACGGTGGACCCGGCGAACAACCTGATCGGCGTCAATCCGCAGTTCGAGGCGCCCGCGCTCGGCGGCTTCCGGCTGACGGCGCTCTCGCCGGCGATCGACCTCGGGGATCCCGCGAGGTCGGGCGGGCGCTACGACGTCGCGCACGCGCCGCGCTCGGCGGCGCTGGCCCCCGACGCCGGCGCCTACGAGCGTGGCGGACTGTTCGCGGACGGCTTCGAGAGTGGGGATTCCGGCGCCTGGAGCGCGGTGCTTCCCTAGGGCGGCGGCGAGCGGGCTCTTACGGCAGCCAGGCGTAGCCGAGCTTGACGAACAGCGTGCGGTCGGTGGGCAGGGTGTCGAAGCGGTCGGTCTCGAGCTCGGTGTCGGAGTAGCCGAGATAGAAGACGGTCTGCGGGTTCAGGCGGTAGGAGTAGAGGAGCTGGCTGAACAGGCGCCGGCTCTGTTCGTCGACCGGCGCAGTGTAGAGGCCGGCGTCGCGCGCCAGGTCGCGGTGCTGCAGGATCACCCGGGCGAAGCTGCGGAGGTTGAACTGCCAGACCAGGCGGAGCTCCGTCAGCTGGGCAGTGAACAGCCACCCATCGTCGACCGTGAGCCGCTGGTAGCGGTGCTCGAGCTCTGCCCGCAGGTGGCGGCCGGGCTCCCAGGTGAGGCCGGGGGAGAGCGTCACCTGTTTCGCCGGCCGCAGCTCCTCGAGATCGACGTCGTCGCCGACGTTCCAGCCGAGGTGGAGCTCGAGCGCGCCGCTCGGGCGGACCTCCGCCTGTCCCTCGACGTAGAGCTCGTCGAAGCGCCGCCCACCGATGGTGCGCTCGCGGTCGGCGAGCTGGGTGAAGAGCGTGGACTCGCGCCGGCCGTGGAAGATGAACCAGAGCTCGTTCAGGCGCTCCAGGGGCGCGCCGTCCTGGGTGTCGGTGCGGGCGCTGTCCACGCCGAGGCTGAGGCGGATCCAGCGCGCGTCCGGCGCCGCCCACCAGGTGCGCTCGGCGAGCGCCTTGCCGTAGCGGCGGTCCACCTGCGGCAGGAAGCCCAGATCGGCGCGGAAGTCGCGGCCGACGTCCTCGTAGGCGGCCGACAGCCGCCAGTCGCGCGAGTCGTGGTTGTAGGAGAAGTAGAGCGCCTGGTCGGCGAGCTCGCCCGCCGGCTGGTCGAACTCGGCGACGATCTCGTCCGGATACTCGGTGCGCGAGGCGAGGGCCTGCACCCGCACCGAATCGACGGCGCCGAGGCGGAAGAGTCCGTCGAGCCCGGCCACCTGGTTCGAGTAGTCGCTCCCCTCGCGCGAGGTGGCGACGACGCCCACCGCCGAGGTGATGCCGAGATCGTGGCGGTAGCGCACGACGGCGTCGGTGGTGCCGAAAGGGAGCTCGGCAAGGGCGGAGCGCTCGCTGCCGGGGATGAGGAGCGAGGTGCGCGCATCCTCGGCGACGAAGGCGCCGAAGGCCGAGGCGCCACGCTTGCCGGTGACCTTCGTGCCCCAGTCGGGGTCGGCGACGTTGCGGGTGAAGACGACCTGGAACGGGGTGGTGAAGAGGTCCGCTCCTTCGAGGAAGAACGGCCGGCGCTCGGGATAGAAGATGGCGAACTGCTGGTTGACGTCGAGCTCGAGCGCGTCGGCCTCGACCTGCGAGAAGTCCGGGTTGAGCGTGCCCGAGAGGATGATGTCGGGGGTCACGCCCCAGGTGGCGGTGAGCCCGGCTTCGACGTCGACGTCGCCGGCCTCGAGCGGTCCGTCGGGAATCTCCTGCCGCGTCTCGACCCGCTGCACGGTCAGCGTCGGATCGAGCTCGAGATGGCGGCCGGGGGAGATGCCGGTGAAGCCGGTGATCGTCGAGAGCTGACAGACCGAACAGCTGCGGTTGCGATCGAACGGCTCGCTCGCGAGCTCCAGCCGGTCGCGCCGCGGCTGCACGCGCGCGAAGCCGATGCCCCAGGTCAGGCTCTCGCCGCCGGGCGGAAAGCGCAGCGAGGAGAAGGGGATCGCGAGCTCGACCTCGTAGCCCTCGGCGGTGATGCGTCCGGCCGAGTCCCACAGCGCGTCCCAGGAGGTGTCCTCGTCGTCGTCGCCCCCGGGCCGCCCGGCCGCGAGATCGTCGCGGAAGAGGTCCATCTGGACGCCGAGCGGGCTGACGTAGAACTCGAAGGCTCGCCGGCGGTCGAGGAACGGGTCGAGCCTCACGCCGACGAAGTCGCCGTCGTAGGCCTGGTCGCGGTCGGTGAAGCGGGCGCGGATCTCTTCCGGATGCGGGTCCGCGGCCTGGCAGCCGACGTAGAGCTTCTCTCTGTCGTAGAGCAGGCGGCAGGTGGTCGCGATCGGCGCCGGCAGATTCTCGCCCGGCTCGGTCTCCCAGCCGAGCGCGACCACCGCAGCCTCCCGCCAGGCGGGCTCGTCGAGACGGCCGTCGACCCGGATCGCCTGCGTGGTGAGCGGGGCGACGAGGGGAGGGGCCGCCGTCGCAGCGGAAGCCCCAGCGCGGCCCGAGGAGGACGCGAGCAGCGCCAGGGCGAAACAGAGCTCCGCGCCGGCGCGGCGGCGGGCAGGGATCGACTCGAAGGCTCTCACGAGGCGGAAATTAACACCTGGCGGCGGGGTAGGAGGCGGAAGGCCGGGTTTGATGATGGAATCCTCCGTCTTCGACCGTCGATTCCAGGGAGAGAATGCGGTGACAACGAGCACTTCGAGACCCCAGGCGAGCCTGCGCGAGCGCATCCGGGCCTTCATCGAGAACGACCGTTTCGAGAGGGCGGTTACGGCGCTGATCGCCGCCAACGCCATCACCCTCGGCATCGAGACGTCGCCCGTGGTCGTGGCGCGATTCGGCCCATGGCTCCATGCCTTCGATCATCTCGTTCTGGGAGTCTTCGTCGTCGAGCTGCTGTTGCGCTTCTTCGTCTACCGCGGGGCCTTCTTCCGGGATCCCTGGCGCGTCTTCGATTTCGTGATCGTGGGGATGGGGTTGATGCCTGCCGGAGGGGCCTTCACGGTGCTGCGCGCCTTGCGCGTGCTGCGCGTGCTGCGGCTGGTCTCGCTGGTGCCTTCGATGCGCGGAGTGGTCGGCGCCCTGCTGAAGGCCATTCCCGGCATGACGTCGATCGTCGGCCTCATGTTCCTCGTGCTCTACGTCTCGGCGGTGATGGCCACGAAGCTGTTCGGCGCGATCTCGCCCGAGCATTTCGGTCACCTCGGCGCTTCGCTGTTCACACTCTTCCAGGTGATGACGGTGGAGGGCTGGCCCGATATCGCGCGCGGCATCATGGGGCAATCGCCGCATGCCTGGGTGTTCTTCGTCGTCTACCTGCTCGTCGCGACGTTCATGGTCCTGAATCTCTTCATCGCAGTGGTCGTCAACGCGATGCAGGCCCAGGTCTCGGAGGATCTCAAGGACGAGGGAGAAGCCCACACCCAGTCGATCCTCGACGAGGTGCGCGCCTTGCGGCGGGAAGTGGCGGCGCTGCGGGGTCTGCCGCAACCGGGCGCCGAAGGCCGCGGCCGGGAGCCCGGGGACCGCTAGACGGTGCGCAGGGCGGCGCCGGAATCGGCGAGCGTTTCGCAGACTCCGGGTAGACGGCGGTAGACTGCCGCCCGGAGCGAGGCCGTCGCCGGGGAAACGGAATGCGTGTCTGTTACCTGATCCAGAGCCACCGCGACGCCGATCAGATCGCGCGACTGGTCCGGGTCCTGGGCTCTGCGAGCCCGGACTCGCTGGTGATCGTGGCGCACGACGACACGGGCTGCGCCCTGACGTCCGGCGACCTCCCCTGCGCCGCGGAGTGCCATCTGCTGCCGGTGCACGGCCCGCTTCGCCGCGGCTACCTGTCGATGCTCGATCCCTATCTGCAGGCCGTCGCGTGGCTGCGCGAGCAGCGCCTGCAGTACGACTGGCTGGTCTATCTCTCGGGCCAGGACTACCCGACGATGGCGCTCGCCCAGTCGGAGGCGGCGCTCGCCGCCGCGGATTGCGACGGCTTCCTGCGTTACTGGCCGGCGCTGGGCGACACCGGCCCCTGGCGTCGCCGCCGCCAGGGACGCAATCGCTACTTCTTCCAGTATCGCGATGCCACTTCGTGGCCGGCGCCGCTCCTGCGCCTGGCGCGCGCCGCGAACGGCCTGCAGAGCCTGCTGCACGTCCATCTGGTGTACGGCCCGCGGGTCGGAGTGCGAGCCTGGCGAACTCCCTTCTCCGCCGACCGGGCCTGCTACGTCGGCTGGCAGTGGACGACCCTGAAGCGCGAGTGCGCCGAGCTGGTCCTCGACCGGGTGAAGCGCGATCGCCAGCTGGTCGCCTACTACGAGCGCACGATCTGCCCGGACGAGTCGCTGGTGCAGACCGTGCTGGTCCATGCCGGCGGCCTGCGGCTGACCAACGACAATCTGCGCTACAGCGACAATCTCGGCAGCCGCGACGGGCGTCCGAGGACCCTCGGAGTGGCCGACTTCGCGCAACTCACCTCGGGCGCGTTCCACTTCGCGCGCAAGTTCGATCGCGCTTTCGACAGCCGCATCCTCGACCTGCTCGACGCACACCTGGCGGCACCGACGGCCGCGGGCCGGCCGGGCTGATCCGCAGTCCCGGCGTCAGCGGGCCGGCCGGCCGGCGAGGACGCGCTGCGTCTGGCGCACCAGGGGGCGAAGCAGGTAGGGCAGGCGCTGCAGGGGCCGGTCCGGCGCAACCTCCGGCAGGGTCTGCCAGAGCAGCTCGACCCAGCGCTCGAGGATGCTCCCGGCGGTGAACTCCGCCGCCCGCCGCCGGCCGTGGTCGATCATGCGCTGGTAGAGATCCGGCTCGGCGAGCAGGAGATCGATGGCCGCCTTGGCCTCCTCCACAGAACCCGCCTCGAGGTAGTCGAGTGGGTCGCGACGCAACTCGCGATAAGCGGGTTCCGGCCCGAGCAGCGCCGGGACTCCGGCGTGCCAGGCGTTGCACAGCTTGGTGGCCGGTTTGTTGGTGTGACGGGCCGGCTCTCCCGGGCGCACCGCCAGCACCAGGTCGGTCTCCCGGAAGTCGTTCCAGCTCAGGCGATCGGAGGTCCCGGCGAGCTGCTCGAACTCGACGGCGTCGAGCTCCCAGCGAATTCCGCGCCCGGCGAGCCACTCCGCCCAATCCGGGTGGCGAAATGCGGGCTCGAGATTGGCGAGGAAGCCCTTGAAGGCGACGCGCTCGAGCCGCGAGCCGCGTCGCGGATCGCGCGCCAGAAGGCCGGGTTGCGGCCAGTGGGGAACGAAGAACCGCCGCCGGGCGTCGGCGTAGACCCGGTTCTGCTCCACTTCGAAGTCGGCCGTTGCCGGCTCGCTGTTGTCGGCGCGCACGCCGACGAGAACCGCGCTGTGCAGGCGATGTGCCCGGCGCATCAGGCTCCGGGCATGCTTGGCATGGTAGACGACCAGGCCGGCGTCGGAGGGTTCCCCGCTGAGGACGACGGGATGGCCGGCCCGGTGAAGCCGCAGGTAGGTCTGCAGGATCCAGGCGCGCTCGCCGCGAACGAACTCGTCCCAGTCCCCGTCGGGATCGAGATGGCGCAGGCGATCGAGATCGCGCTCGCCAGGCAGATAGAACGTCACGGGATGACGATGCAGGCGCCGCCCTCCTTCGTCCCTGCGAAAAGGGTAACACGGCCGCGGAGCTGCCGGCTGCCGCGGCCCGTCCGCCAGGGTGTCCCGTTCAGGGCGAAGTCGCCGACCAGGCGGCGGTGTCCGCACTCTCGAAACCGTCGTCGAAGAGGAAGAGGGGCACCGCCCAGAGCTCGCGGCCGGAGCCGTCGTCGGCGGAGAAGAAGAGCCGCTCGCCGGCGACGACGAGAGGATCGCTCTGACTCTCCGTGAAATCGGCCGTGGGATTCGACGACGCCGCCCCCGGCGCGATGTCGGCGAGGCGGCGCGTGCGCGCCGCGGTGCCGTCCGAGACCCAGAGCTCGCAGCCCGTCGCATCGTCGCAGGCCGAAAAGTAGAGGTCGTCCCCGACGGCGACGAGGTGGCTGGGATTGCCGCTCCCTGTGCCGGGCAGAATGTCCTTGAAGCGCTGCGTACCGGCGAGCGTGCCGTCGCTGGTCCAGAGCTCGCAGCCGGCCGCCGCGTCGCAGGCGCGGAAGAAGAGCTTGCCGTCGAATGCGAGAAGCTCGGAGGGCTCGGAAGAGCCGGCGCCGGTAAAGATGTCCTTGAGTCGCGCGGTGGTCGCCGCGCTCCCGCCGGTCGTCCAGAGCTCGCGGCCGGCGGCGCCGTCGTCGGCGCTGAAGAAGATCGTGCCGCCGGCCGGGGTGAACTCCTCCGGGAAGCTGTCCGCGGCCCCTGGATTGAGATTGCCGAGCGAGGTCTTGAGGAAGCTCCCGGCCGCATCGACGATCGCCCAAGGCTCGAAGCCTGCGGCGGTGGTCTTCGCGGTCATCACCGCCACCAGGCCGGAGTAGAGGAATTCGGTCGGGAAGGAGGAGCCGCTCCCCGCCTCGATCTGATCCACGAGGGCGAAGTTGCCGACCGCGCCGGTCGTCGTGTAGAGCTCAGTGCCGCCGGCGGTGGTGAACGCGGTGAAGCCGATACCGCGGCCGAAGCTGCCGCTGTCACGGATCTCGGCCGGGTTGCTCGAGCCCGAGCCGGCTTCGAGGTTCACGACCATCTCGGTGTTGGCGGCGGTGCCCTGCGACCGCCAGAGCTCGAGGCCGTTGGTGCCGTCATTGGCGCGGAAGTAGAGCGTGCCGTCGATGACCGCCAGCTTGTCGGGGAAGGACCCGTTCGACCCCGGCCGGATGTCCTCGATCCGCACCGTGCCGCCCGTCGTGCCGTCGGTCTTCCAGAGCTCGCGGCCGCCGCCGTCGATGGCGCTGAAATAGGTCGTGCTGCCGGCGTCGACGTACTCTTCCGGATCCGAGCTGCCGACGCCGGAGCTGATGTCCTTGAGCAGCGAGGTGCCGGCGGCGGTGCCGTCGCTCTTCCACGGATCCCTTCCGGTCGTTCCGTCGTCGGCGACGAAGAAGAGCACGCCGTTGCCGGCAGCGAGCTCGAGCGGATTGCCCGGAGTGACCTCGATCGGGGTCGGGTCGACGAGCGGCACCGTGCCGGCGAACGTACCGTCGGTGCGCCAGATCTCGGAATCGCCCGCCGACAGCTGAACCGACAGCAGGGCGAAACCGCCGACGACGCCGAAGCCGGCGGGATTGGTGCCGTCGACGCCGGGAACGATGTCGCGCACCAGCACCGTGCCGGCGACCGTGCCGTCGCTCTTCCACAGCTCACCCCCTTCGGCCGGCGTGGTGGCGGTGAAGATCAGCTGCGAGCCGAGGACGATGAAGTCGGCGGGGTAGCCGTCGTCCGGGCCGGGATCGAAGTCGCGCAGCAGGAAGGTGCCGGCCGCCGTGCCGTCGGTGCGCCAGAGCTCGGAGCCGATGACGCCATCGTTGAGATGCATGAGCACGGCCGACCCGACGACGGCCATGTAGCTCTCTTCGACGTCGATGCTGGCGCTTCCGGGAGCGATGTCCTCGATCAAGGAGGTGCCGGCCACCGTGCCGTCGGATTTCCACAGCTCGACTCCGTTCGTCCCGTCGTCGGCGGTGAAGATCAGGGTCGTGGCGTTGAAGGCGATGAGGTCTTCGGGACCGGAGCCGGCGGCGCCCGGGGCGATGTTCTCGACCATGACGGTTCCGGCGGCCGTGCCGTTCGACTTCCAGAGCTCGACGCCGTTGCTGGAGTCCTCGGCGGCGAAGAAGAGCGTCGAGCCGACGGGGACGAAGTGCGTGCCACCGCAGCCGAGGGGGCCGGAGAAGATGTCTTTGACCAGCGTGGTACCGGCCGCGCTGCCGTCCGACTTCCAGAGCTCCTCCCCGTTGACGCCGTCGTTGGCGAGGAAGAGGAGCGTGCCGCTCACGGCCGTCAGCTGGGCGGGCGCGCCGTCGGCGGTCCCGGGCGCGATGTCCTTCACCAGCACGGTGCCCGCGACCGAGCCGTCCGTCTTCCACAGCTCCGCCCCCTGCGTCGGGCTCTTGGCGGAGAAGAAGAGCGTGGAACCCACGGCGCAGAGCCCGTTGACGTTGGAGTCTTGTGGACCGGGGCTCACGTCGGTGAGGCGAAAGGTCCCGGCGGGGGTGCCATCGGTGCGCCAGAGCTCGGTGCCGAAGCCCGGGTCCTCGGCGACGAAGTAGACGAGCCCGCCCGCCTGGGTCAGGTGGTCGACCAGGCCGAATTCCAGCCCGGGCGCGACGTTGCGCACGAGCTGGGTTCCGGCCGGAGTGCCGTTCGAGCTCCAGAGTTGCGCGCTGTCGTGGTCCGTGCCGACGCCGAAGAGCACCGTCGAGCCGAGCGTCACACCCTCGCGGATCCCCAGCGGATCGGACTGCACGTCGGCGGTGTTGATGTCCTCGACGCGGTAGACCTGTGCACCGGAGGGCGCCGGCGAGGCGAGGCCGAGCATCAGGGCGGCGACGAGGGCGAGCAGCGGCGAGCAGCGAAACGATCCGGTCATGGAGACCTCCTCCTTCGAAGTGAACAGGGTGACGCTATGCAGGACATGCGGCCGCGGCCTGCCCCTTCGGTCAGTCCGCCGGCCTGACTTTGGTCAGAACGGCGCTGAGGCAGCCGGCTTCATGGGTTGGTCGCGCTCCAGGCCGAGGTGCTCTGGCTTTCGAAGCCGTCGCGGAACAGGTGGATCGGATAGGCCCAGAGCTCGACCCCGCTGCCGTCGTTGGCGCGGAAGAAGACGATGTCGTCGTAGACCGCCAGGGTCCGCCGGAGGTTCGGCAGGGAGTTCTCGGGATTCGCGGAGAGCGGCCCCGGGGCGATGTCCGCGACGCGCCTCGTGCCCTCCGCGCTGCCGTCGCTGCGCCAGAGCTCGCAGCCGGCCACGTCGTCGCAGGCGGCGAAGAAGAGCCACTCGCCGGCGACCGTGAGATTGCGCGGCGCGCCGCTCGGAAACCCCGGCCAGAGATCCTTGACCAGCGTCGTCCCCGCGGCCGTGCCGTCGCTCGCCCAGAGCTCGCAGCCCGCGGTGAGATCGCAGGCGCGGAAGAAGAGCCGGCCGGCGAAGAGCGTCATCTCCTCTGGCGCGGCGCTCGCGGCGCCGGGGGCGATGTCGACGAGCAGCGCGGTGGTCGCCGCCGAACCGAGGGTCGCCCAGAGCTCGCGGCCGTGGCTGCCATCGTCGGCGGCAAAGAGGGTCGAGCCGAACGCGGCGACGAACCCGAAGGGGTCGCTGGTCGCGGCGCCGGGACGGAGATCGCCGAGGGAGCTCGCGGTGAAGCCGGCGCCGGTATCGAAGGCGAACCACGGCTCGCGTCCTTCGGCCGGCGTCGTCGCGGCGAAGAAGAGGCCGAGCGCCGACGGCAGGAAGAACTGGGGCGACGACGAAGCGGCATCGGCGGCGAGGTCGGCGACCTCGAGGGTGCCGGCCTCGCTGCCGTCGGACGTCCAGAGCTCGATGCCGTGCGCGGCGGTCTGGGCGGCGAAGACCAGGCCACCACCGAAGTCGCCGCTCGCCGCGAGCGCTGACGGCGTGGAGCTGGCCGCGGCCGGCGCGATGTCGGCGACCTGTACGGTCGAGGCGGCGTCGCCGCCGGAGCTCCACAGCTCGCTGCCGTGGACGCCGTCGTTGGCGCGGAAGTAGAGCGTGGCACCGACCGCGGCGAGGCCGGCGGGGTCGGAACCGAGACTCCCGGGCCGGATGTCGGCGACCCGCACGGTGCCCGAGCTCGAACCGTCGGTCTTCCACAGCTCGCGCTCGTTTCCGTCGTGGGCGGCGAAATAGGTCGTCGTGCCGACCACCGTGAGCTCGGCCGGATTGGCGTTGTTGGAGCCGGGGGAGATGTTCTTGAGCAGTGTCGTGGCGGCCTCGGTGCCGTCGCTTCGCCACGGCTCGCTGCCGTTGATGCCGTCGTTGGCGGTGAAGAGGAGCCCGTTCGCCGTCGCGACGAGCGAGCGCGGATCGCCCGAGGCTTCGAGCACCGGCGTCGGGTCGAGCAGCAGCTGGGTGCCGGCTTCGGTGCCGTCGGAGATCCAGATCTCGTTGTCGGTCGTGGCGGTGCGGGCGCCGAACAGGAACGCGCCGCCGAGGACGCCGATCGGCTCGATCGCGCTGCCGATCACCCCGGGACAGATCTCGCTCAGGAGCGCCGTCCCCTCCGGCGTGCCGTCGGACCGCCAGAGCTCGTCGCCCTCCGCCGCGCGCCGCGCCTGGAAGAGCAGCAGGGAACCGAGCGCCTGGAAGGCGCCCGGCGAGCTGTCGCCGGCGCCCGGCTCGATGTCGGCGACCAGCACGGTGCCCAGGGCGGTGCCGTCGGTCTTCCACAGCTCGGTGCCGGCCGCCGGCTCGTCGAGACTCATGTAGAGGTTCGACCCGAGGGCCAGAGCGCCGCTGGTGGTGATGTCGATGCCGGCGCTGCCGGGGACGATCTCGAGAATCCGATCGGTGCCGGCGGCGGTGCCGTCGGACCTCCAGAGCTCGGGGCCGGTGAGCCCGTCGTCGGCGATGAAGATGAGGCTCGCGCCGAGGGCGAAGAGGTCGCGCGGGTCGGCGCTCGGCGCTCCGGCGCGGATGTCCTCGACGAGTGCGGTACCGCCCGGCGTGCCGTCGCTCGCCCAGAGCTCGCCGCCGTTCGAGCCGTCGTCGGCGCGAAAGAACAGCTGGGAACCGACGACGGTGAGGCGCGAGGGTGTCGAGCTGTCGCTGCCGGCGGCGATGTCCTTCACCAGCGTCGTGCCGGCGAACGTGCCGTCGGAGCGAAAGAGCTCCGAGCCGGTCGTCGGCGTCGTGGCGCGAAAGTAGACCGCGCCGCCCAGGGCGACGAGCTCGCTGATCGCGGCGTCGGCCGGCCCGGGAGCGAGATCGCGCACCAGGACGGTACCGTTCGCGGTGCCGTCGCTCTTCCAGAGCTCGAGGCCGTTCGTGCCGTCGTTGGCGGTGAAGAAGACCGACGAGCCGGCGACGACGAGCAGGCTCTGCAGCGAGCTCGCCGTCCCCGGGCGGATGTCCTTGAGCAGGAACGTCCCCGCCTCGGTGCCGTCGCTCCGCCAGAGCTCGCTGCCGCTCTCGGGAGCGGCGGCGACGAACAGGGCGATGGCGCCCAGCGCCGCCGGCGTGCCGACGACCGAGCTGCTGCCCGGGACGACGTTCGCCACCCTCGCCGTTCCTCCGGGCGTGCCGTCGCTGTGCCAGAGCTGCGCGAAGTCGCTGCCGCTGCGCAGCGGAAAGAGGAGCTCCCCCGCGAAGGGGGCTCCCAGGCGAACCTGCATCGAGTCGCCGTTCGAGACCGTGGTGTTGATGTCGGCGACCCGGTAGGCCTGGGCTCCGGCCGGCAAGGGCAGGGCGAGCGCGGCGGCGAGAGCGCCGGCGACGGCCGTGACGGCGAAGCGAGTGCAGAGTTCCATGGCGATCCCCCGATCCCAGTGAAGACACGGGGAATCTGCCGGAGATGCGCGGCGCTGTCGCCTCACGCCGGTCGGAAGCGATCCCTGACCTTGGTCAGGGATCGCGCCGGGCGGCCGCGGTCAGGGCGTCCCGCAGGCGGCCCAGATCAGGCTCTTGCCGGCGGGTGGAATCGGCGGGGCGGAGCCCCCGGTGGGGTCGCAACCGTACAGACTGTAGTTCGAGGGGCCGGAGTCGAGTTGCACGCCGACGGAGAGGTTCCTGGGCGACGACGGAGTGAAGGGGTTGATCGCGCCGTAGACCAGCTCGAAGCCCATCTGCCCCTCGAAGAGACGGACTTCGTAGTTGAGCGGCACGCCGGCGCTCCCGCTGTCGCGGTAGACGGTCCGGTACTCGATGTTGAAGATGCGATGCGGCGCGGTGCCGCTGGTCGAAGTGAAGATCCCGCAGCCGCTGCAGGTTGTGAACCAGCAGGAGGTCGTGCACTGATCGGTCCAGTAGGGAGCGATGACGTACGTCGGGCCCGAGACCGGAATGCAGCTGGGACTGGCGCTGTCGCTCACGATGCCGAAGGTGAGGTGGCCGTTGGAGCCGACGGCGACGCTCTCGAAGAACGTGTCGTAGAGCTGATACGGGAAGGGCAGGGCGATGACGGTGCTGCCGTCGTCGGTGTGGTTGCCGGTGTCGGTCGTGCCGGGGACCAGGACCGCGCCCGAGTTGGTGGCGAAGTAGTAGACGTCGGCCGTGTTGTTCCAGAAGCACAGCGCCCCGAGCTCGAAGCCGTTGTTGAAGATGAGTGCGCTCCACCGTTCCGTGGTGTTGATGGCCGTGGTCGGAGCGTAACCGCCGACGGCGAAGACCTCGCCGGTGGCGGGGTTCACGTCGGCGGCGAAGTTGCGTCGCGCGGTGAGCATCGGCGGGCCGAGCGACCAGCTGTTGGTGACCGGGTCGTAGACGTCGACCTGGGTCGCCGGATTCGGGGCGTTCCGTCCGCCGCCCAGAAGCCAGATCCTGCCGTCGCGCTGGGTGACCGCGCGGGTTTCGCCGGTGGGACGGGGTACCGCCGTGATCGGGGCGATGACGTCGAGCTGGGGATCGTAGCGGTAGGCGTGCGTCGAATCGCTGGGGCTTCCGTCGACGTACTCCGAGCCCCCGAGGAGGTAGATGTACCGGCCCGAGGTCGCCGTGGGGATGTAGCCCAACGGCGTCGGCAGGGTGGCGGACATCTCGGTCCAGCGGCTGCCGGCGGCGGCCAGCGGATCGAAGCTCCAGATCGTGTCCACCATGCCGACCCCCAGATGGAGGCCGCCGAAGACGTAGAGCTTGTTGGCGTAGACCGCGGCGCCGCCGGGCAGGACCACGCCACCGGCGTTGCCCGGCCAGGGATCCGCGGCGAGCGCGGTCCCGGTGTCGGCGACAGGGTCGAAGACGAGCACGGCGGAGCTGGCCGTGGTCGCGCCGGCGGCCGCGCCGCCGACCAGGACGATGTAGTCGGTGCCGTTGACCTTCAGGACTCCCCCCACCATGTTGGAGACCTGGTTGTCGGGGAAGGCGGTGAACTTCGCCGCCCAGGTCTGGCCGAGCGGGTAGTACTCGCGCGGGTGGAGGATCTCGCTGCCGGCGGCATCCGACTGGCGGCCGCCGAGGACGTAGAACTTGCCGTTGGCGGGAAAGAAGATCCCCCAGGCCCGTACAACGCCAGCGAGCGGAAACGCCGTCTCGGAGGTCCAAGCTCCGGCGTCCGTCCGCTCGGCCGCGGGGGGCGCGCCCTCGGCGACGCCGCCGAGCCATCCGGCGAAAATGAGGCAGGGAATCCAGGGACGGGAGCGGACTGCGGAGGTGGCCATGGGAGGCCCCCTTTCTCTGCCGGTCCAGTTTCGTATAGCACCTTTCTTCGCCGGCCGTCCTGCCCGATCGGATAGGTCCGGCGCGGCGCTCGAAAAGGAGCGCGGAGCTCCCGCCGGAGCCCACTTCGGACCGCGCCGGACGGTTGGACGCGCTGTGCTAGCTTTTTTTCGTGCGCGGCCCGGCGGCGCCCCTTCTTGCTGGCGGATTCCTCTTCACCGTCGGCGTCGCCGCGTTCGCCGCCGCTCCGGAGGGCACGCCGACGATGCCAGCCCCGCCGACTCCCCGCCGCCTCGTGCTCTGCCTCGACGGCACCTGGAACAGCACATACGTGCAGAAGCAGCGCGGCGACGGGCATCGCGTCCTCAAGCCCTCGAACGTCCTCAAGCTCTGCCGTTCGGTGTTGCCCTTCGACGCCGCGAGCGGCCGCGAGCAGGTGACCTACTACGACGCCGGGGTGGGCTCGATGTCGGAGTTCCCTGGCACCTCGAACAGCCTCCTGCAGAGCGCCGACAAGCTCCTCGGCGGCGCCTTCGGCGCCGGCTTCGAGTCGAACATCGAGGAGGCGCTCACCTTCCTCGTCCACAACCTGCAGCCCGGCGACGAGCTCTTCGTCTTCGGTTTCAGCCGCGGCGCCGCAGAGGCGCAGGGGCTGACGCGCTTCCTCGACTGGGCCGGAGGTCTGCCGGCAAAGGGGGACGCCTACTACCTGCCGCGCTTCTTCCGCGACTACCTGGCGGGCCGGGGGACCGTGGCCGCCACCGAGGTGCGGCGGGCGATCGACGCCGAGCGCGCCGCCGAGCCGCGGCCGAAGGAGCCGCTGGCGGCGTTCCAGCCGGTGGACGTCGCCTTCCTCGGCCTCTGGGACACCGTCATGGCGCTGGGCTCGCGCTTCCGGGCCGCCGGCGCGAGTACCTCGACGGCCAGCCGCAGCTTTCACGTCGGCGCACGGCCGGCCGTCTGCGTGCGCCACGCGCGGCAGGCGCTCGCCATCGACGAGGCGCGCTACGACTTCCGGCCCGAAGTCTGGACCGGCGCCCACCCGGCGCAGACCCTCGCCCAGCGCTGGTTCGCGGGCGTGCACTCGAACGTCGGCGGCGGCTACGTCGACGACGGTCTGGCCAACCTCGCCTTCCACTGGCTGCTCGACGAGGCCGCCGCGCAGGGCCTGGCGGTGTCGGACGAGTTCGCGGGGGTCTACCACGGCTACGCCCAGGACCGCCTGTACCGCAGCGAGTCGTGGTTCTACCGCCTGCTCGACGGGATGCGGCTGCGCTTCGGGCGTGGCCGGCGGAGCCTCCTGCAGTGGCCCGAGGCGGCGAACCTCACGCTCGCCGTGTCGGTCATCCATCGCATCCAGGCCGACCCGGCGGAGCGCAAGCCGAACGGCGAGCTGCGCTTTCCCGATCTCCGGCAGGCCTATCGGCCCGAGAACGTGCTGCGCTTTCTCGCCTGTCAGGGCGATCTCGACGCCTATCTCGCGGGCCTCGGCCTCGCCGATCCGGGGGAGCGCGTGCTGCCGGCCGATGTCCTGGCCCGTCTCGAGGTGTTGCGCAAGGAGTGTTGAAGGGAAGCCACGGCGGCGAAGGAGGACTCCGGCATGAGAATCATCCGACAGCACCTCGAGGCGGCGCGCGTCCCGGCGCCGGTGACCCGGCGGCTGCGCGTCCTGGCGTTCGACCCCAGCCTCGCGACGCGCCTCGAAACCGCCGCCTTCAACGAGATCACCGTCGGTATCCGCTGGGAGAAGCTCGCGCCGGGGCCGGTCGGCGAGTATCTGGAGGTCGTGGACGTCGATCCGGCGAGCGACGTCTTCTACTACCCGGTGGACCTCGACCATCCGCATCTGCTGGCTCAGGACGGTCTCGCGCCGTCGGAGTCCAATCCGCAGTTCCACCAGCAGATGGTCTACGCCGTGGCGATGACGACGATCCAGCACTTCGAGCGCGCCCTCGGCCGCAAGGCGCTGTGGGCCGACTTTCGGATCAAGGGCAAGGACGGCAAGTATCGCGAGCAGTTCGTGCGCCGGCTGCGCATCTATCCGCACGCGCTGCGCGACCGCAACGCCTACTACTCGCCGGCGAAGAAGGCCCTGCTCTTCGGCTACTTCCCGGTGGCCGCGAAGGACGAGGACAACACCCCGGGCACGCTGGTCTTCACCTGCCTGTCGCACGACATCGTCGCCCACGAGACGACCCACGCCCTGCTCGACGGCGTCCACCCGCGCTTCAACGAGCCGACCAACCCCGACGTCCACGCCTTCCACGAAGCGTTCGCCGACATCGTCGCCCTCTTCCAGCACTTCACCTATCCGACCGTGCTCGAAAGCCAGATCCGCCGCACCCGCGGCGACCTCGACAGCGAGAGTCTCCTCGGCCAGCTGGCGCAGCAGTTCGGACGCGCCACTGGTCGCGGCATGGCGCTGCGCGACGCCCTCGGCGGCCGGGACGAGAAGACCGGCAGGTGGACGCCGCGCACGCCCGATCCACGGGCGCTCGAGGGGACGGTCGGCGCGCACGCCCGCGGCGCCATCCTGGTGGCGGCGGTCTTCCGCGCCTTCGTGCAGATCTATCGCGCGCGGACCGCCGACCTGTTCCGCATCGCCACGCAGGGGACCGGCAAGCTCCCCGACGGCGAGATCCACCCCGACCTCACCACCCGGCTGGCACAGGAGGCGGCGCGCTGCGCCGACCGCGTGCTGCAGATGTGCATCCGTGCCATCGACTACTGCCCGCCGGTGGGCATCACCTTCGGCGGTTTTCTGCGCGGGGTGATCACCGCCGACCTCGACTACGCCCCGGAGGAGCGCGAGAGCTTCCGCATCGTCTTCGTCGAGAGCTTTCGCGAGTGGGGGATCTACCCGCGCGGCATCTCGAGCATGGGCATCGACGCCCTCGCCTGGCCGGCGGGGGCGGAGGTGATCAACGAGATGCTCGCCGACGGCAAGCTGCGCCACATGCCCGAGGAGCTTCGAGCGCGGCTGGGCGATTTCGTCGCCAAGGCCGCGCCGATGTGGAACCTCGAAAGCGACCGCTTCGAGGTCTGGAAGGTGCTCGATCCGATGCGCGCCGAGCTGTGGAGCTGGCTGCTCGAGAAGGACAGCCTCGGCCAGGACTACGCTCGCCTCCTCGGGCTCGAGATCGACGACGGCGCGGCGCCGCCGACGGTCGCCCGCGGGGCCACCAGCGCCAGCAGTGAGGGTGTCGGCGGCGGTGGCGGCGGACCGGCGGTCGAGATCCACGCCGTGCGACCGACTCTGCGCCGGGCGGCGAGCGGTCAGCTGACGCGCGACCTGGTGATCGAGATCACACAGCGGCGCGACGGCTACTTCGACCCCGAGGAGCAGAAGAAGATGGACACCCGCGGCGCCGCCGGCCGGCCGCGCCGGGGCAAGCCCGATTTCAGATATCGCGCCGGCGCGACGATCCTCGTCGATCCGGCGACGAGCGAGATCCGCCGCATCATCCGCACGCCGGGGACGATCGGCGACGACGACGAGCTCGACCGCGTGCGCCGCTTCCTCAGGGGAGAACAGGGGGGCTCGGGCAACGCCTTCGACGGCGGCCAGGCGATGAGCCTGCGCGACCGCGACGTCTCCGGCCGGAACGAACCGTTCGCGCTCCTGCATCTGACCGAGGAGGTGCGCTGATGCCGCCGCCGGTTCCGATCCCTCCGCTCGTGCCGCCCGCCAACGGTGTCACCGTGCGCATGTACCGCCAGGGGCACGGCGACTGTTTCCTGCTCGCCTTCCCGCGCGCCGGCGGCGGCGACCCCTACTACGTGATGATCGACTGCGGCTACAAGCCGGGCTCGAACTCCGGCGACTACTTCACGAACGCCCGTTCGATCGCCGACGTCGTCGAGCACCTGCGCGCCGCCTGCGGCGGGCACCTCGACCTGGTCATCCTCACCCACGAGCACCAGGACCATCTCAACGGCCTGTGGAAGGCGACGAAGCCGTACTTCGACGATTTCGAGATCGACGAAGCCTGGGTCGCCTGGACGGAGGACCCCGACAACACCCTCGCCAACCAGCTGCGCACGCGCCACAAGGACCAGCTCCTCGGCCTCCTCGGCGCGCGCCGCGAGCTCGCCCTCGCCGTCGGCGAGAGCGATCCGGCGGTGGCGCGCCTCGACGCGCTCCTCGGGCTGGAAGTCGGCGGCGGGGAGGAGAAGCCCGACATGGCGGCGATGCTCGCCGCCGCCGAAGATCCCGAGAAGTCGGTCAACAAGCAGGGGCTCAAGCTGGTCAAGGACAAGGCGGCGGGCAGGAAGGGCTGCTTCTATCTCTACCCCGGGATCGAGCCCGTCGCGCTCGACGGCGCGGCCGGCGTGCGTGCCTTCGTCTTCGGTCCGCCGGAGTCGGCGGAGCTCATCGCCGACGAGGATCCTCGCGACGGCGAGGGCTTTCCGGCCGCCCGCCCGCTGTCGTTCGCGGCGGCGGGCAAGGCGGCGAATTCCGCCGGCGGGGAGGAGATCGAGCGCTCGTCGCCGTTCCGCCGCCACTACTCGATTCCCCGCGAGTACGCTTTCGACGGCGAGACGGCGCTGTTCCGCTCGAACTACGGCAACGACACCAGCGCCGACGACGACGGCGACCGGATCGAAGTCCCGGCGGCCGCTTCCTGGCGACGCATCGACGCGGAGTGGCTCTACGCGGCCGAGACGCTGGCGCTCAAGCTCAACACCGGCATCAACAACACCAGTCTGGTGGTCGCCTTCGAGCTGCCGCAGTCGAAGAAGGTGCTGTTCTTCGCCGCCGACGCGCAGCGCGGCAACTGGGTGTCGTGGAAGGACCTGCGCTTCCGCGACGGCACCGGGACGGTGACCGCCAGGGAGCTCCTCTCACGCGCCGTGCTCTACAAGGTCGGCCATCACGGCAGCCACAACGCGACGCTCTCGGGCACGTCGGGCGACGAGCAGCCGAACCTCGCCTGGATGGGACAGGGGGCGGCGGCGGCGGAGTTCACGGCGATGATCACGGCGGTCAACCACTGGGCGACGACGAAGAACAGCCCGCCGTGGGTCCACCCGCTGCCCTCCATCAAGGAAGCGCTGCTGCGCAAGGCCCAGGGGCGCGTCCTGCAGACCGACGAGGACCGCCCGAAGAAGCCCGACACCATGACCGACGCCGAGTGGCAGAAGTTCACCGACCGCACCGTCTTCGAAGACCTCTACTTCGACTGGCAGGTGCTCGACGAGTGAAGCCGCTCGGCCGACGGGCGGGAGAGGCTTGCGTTCGAAGAACACGCTGGACCCTCGCGAGCCTGCGACTCGCCGGCACGCCTGCGAGGTACGCTGCCCGAGTCAGTCGCCGGCGATTCGTTCCTGCGCGCGGACGCGGTCGGCGATGGCGCGGATCTCGGGATTTTCGAGGATGCGCGAGCGGGCGTTGCCGGCGGCGACCTCGAGCATGGCGCGGCCGAGATCCTCGCCGCGGATGTAATAGCGCCGCGAGGGGAAGATCCAGCGCATGGTGCGGATCACCGCCGGGTAGAAGAACGGCCAGCCTTCGGTGCGGCGGGCGTCGATCGCGCCGGGGCGCCAGCAGACCGCCGCGTAGCGCGCGATGAGGCTTTGCTCGGCCTCGGCCTTGACGCGCGCCCACATCTGCCGGCTCGCGAGACTCGCCCCCTGTCCGCTGAGGTAGTGAAAGGCCGCCGCCGGGCTCGCGGCGGCGAGCTGCGCCGCCGCGACCTCCGCCGCCTCGAAGGCGAGCCGGCGATAGGCCGCCTCTTCGCCGACCTGGCTCACCGAACGGCCGATGCAGTAGAAGGCGGCGTCGAGTCCGGCGAACGTCCCGGCGACCGCCCGGTAGTCGAAGAGATCGTCGTGGACGACGCCGACGTGCCGCGCCGAACCGGTCTCGATCCTCTTCCGCGAGAGGGTCCGAACCTCCTCCACCAGCGGGCTCGAGAGAGCGACGTCGAGAAGGCTCCCGCCGGCCGCACCACTGGCTCCGAGCACGAGGATCCGCATGGCGGGGAAGAATAGCCGAGCTCGGCCATTCATTTGGAGGTGCTTGGAGGTGCCAGCCGATTTCCCGCCCTTTCCCTGTCCCCCTTGCCGGGGTTACGACGGATGAAGAGAGACAGGAGCCCTCATGCCCAGCCGCCCGTCGTTCCTGCTGGTCTTCTCGCTGGCCGCCGCGACCTCCATCCTGCCGCTCGCGGCGCTGCCGGCCGCCGCCGACGAAGGCGACCTCGACCCCGGCTTCGCCGGCGGCGGATCGACTTACTGGGAGATCGTCAACGGCTTCTTCGTCTCGGAGGTCGCCACGACCGCCGTCGTGCCGGGCGACCATGAGCTGTTTCTCGTCGCGACGCGGAACTTCACCGAGGACCACCTCGCGTTTCGCGCCTATGGACCCGACGGGGAGACGATCGACGAGCTCTCCTGCGAGCAGACGACCGGGCAGATCATCCCGTTCGGCGTCACTTCCCGCGGCCTCGCGGCCGGTCTCTCCGACACCGGGCAGCTCCTCGTCGCCGGCGCCATCACCTTCCAGGGCTCCGAGACGACCGAGCGCGCCTTCATCGCCCGCTTCGACCGCTCCGCCGGCGGCTGCGCGCTCGATACGGACTTCTCCGGGAGCGGCTTCGCCTTCTTCGACGACTTCTCGTTCTGCGACACCGAGTCCTGTTCCGTCCTCGGCCTGGCGCAGATCCGCCGGCCGACGCTCGCCGTGACCGCCACGCGCATCATCCTGCTCGTGCGCTCGGAGGTGAGCGGGCCGAAGGGCCGCCTCTTCCTCGTCGGTCTCACGGCCGATGGCGCGGTGGACAACGGCTTCGACGGCAACGGCGTGCTGGAGATTCTCGCCGCCGGCACCGACGGCTACTACGGCGAAGCGCATCTCGCGCTCGACGCGCGCGGGCGGATCTACGTCCTGGCGACGCCGTTCAAGGAGGGGGGCGTCACCGACACCGACCTCTACCTCTTCCGCTACCTGCCCGGCGGCGGCTTCGACACCGGATTCTCGGGCGACGGCGTGCTGCCGCTGGTGCAGTCGAACTCGACCGATTCGACCGCTGACGACTTGACGATAGCGAGCGACGGCACGGTGCTGGTGTCGGGCGGGACGATCGGCGGCGTCACCTCCTTCGTGCGCGCGATCTCGACCACCGGCGCCGCCGGGGCGACACTCGGCGAGGCGCTCCTGCCGGCCCAGGTCGCGGCGCAGGGGAACGGGCTGATGGTGACGAACGCGGAGTTCCTGCCGGAAGGTGGAGACGGCATGCGCTCGCGCCGGCGGCAGTTCGCGACGACCGGGACGTTTCCGCTCGACCCCTCCTGGGGTACGGCCGGCACGGCCGACCACGACTTCGACTACGACCCGGGCTCGATCGAAGGGGACCAGCCGCAGCATCTCGAGCTCTGGGGCGGTCGCCCCGTCGTCGTCGGCCGCGCCACGAACGCGACCCGCGACATCTCGTTCCTCATGCGCCTCGAGAGCCGCTACCTCTTCGTCGACGGCTTCGAGCAGGGCCGCGCCGCCCTCTGGTCGGCGGTCGTGATGCCGTAGGGGGGAGAGTCCTCCCTCCGTTGCAGCGAGAGCTGCCGGGCCGACGAAGGCGTCTGTCCCCTGCCCACGACGGTTGGCGGTAGAGAGAGCAGGAGATCCCCTCATGCCCCTGCCCGTCCGCCCGGCCCTCGCCGCCGTCGTGCTCGCCTGCCTCGCGTACGGCCCCGTCCTCGCCGCGGAGGGAGATCCGGATTCGACCTTCTGGACGGCGGGGAAGGTCCTCTTCGCCGGCAGCGGGAGCTACCTCGCACACGGCCTGGTGACGGCGCCCGACGGGCGGCTGGTCGTCGTCGGGACCTACGTTACGCCGAGCGCCGAGAGCCTCTGGTTCTGGAAGGCGGTCGGCGACGGCGCCGCTTCGACCTCGGGGACCTGCTTCTTCAATCCGCCGGGGGGCGCGACCTCGGGCCATGCCAACACCGCTGCGTGGAGTCTCGGGGGGCAACTGCTCGTCGCCGGTTCGGCCGACTACGGCGGCGACCGGCTGGCGGTGGCCCGCTTCGCCTATCCCGACTGCACGCTGGACGACGCATTCGACGGCGACGGCTATTGGACGCTCGACGTGCCCGGCGGCGCGGAATACGTGAGGGCGATCGCGGTCAACCCGTTGAGCGGCAAGATCGCCCTGGGCGGCGTGTGGGACTCCGGCAGCGCGCGCACCGGCGTCGTCGCCGTGCTCTCCGAATCGGGAGTCCTCGACGCCGGCTTCTCCGGCAACGGCTGGCGCAATCTCGACCCGTCCGGAACGCAGTTCGACGACTCCGTGGCGGGGATCGCCTTCGGCGAAAGCGGCCGGGTGATCGTCGCCGGCACCTCCTTCTACGGTACCGACGGCGCCAACGGCGACTGGTTCGTCGCCCAGGTCACCGCCGCCGGCGTGCTCGACACTGGCTTCTCGGGCAACGGGTTGGCCGGCGTCGCCTTCGATCTCGGCGGCGCCGACGACGACATTCTGCACGGCCTGGCGCGCGATCCCAACACCGGCGAGCTCCTGCTCACCGGATCGGTACAGACCGATGTCCTCGAATGGGGAATGGGGATCGCCCGTCTGCTGCCGACAGGAGCGCTCGATCCGGCGTTTTCCGGCGACGGCAGGGTCGACCTTTCACTCGGCAGCGTCACCATCACCGGGTCGGACGTCGTCGTGGACGGTCTCGGCCGGGTCCTCGTTGCCGGCAACTTCCGTTCCTCCGCCGGAGTGAGCGACTTCTTCGTTCTGCGATGCACGGCGGACGGGGTGCTCGATGCGAGCTTCGGCTTCGGCGGACTGAGCGTCGTCGCCTTCGACGCCGGGCCGGGAGACGCCGACAACGACTACGCCGAGGCCGTGACGCTGCAGGGCGGACGGGTGGCGGTCGCGGGGCAGGTGGAGGTGGATGCGAACTTCAACTATCGCATCGGCCTCGCGCGCCTGGACGTCGACCTGGTCTTCGCCGACGGCTTCGAAAGTCACTGGATCACGCCCTGGTCCGCGGCGGTGATCGGGCTGCCGTGAGGTACCCCGGCCTCGAGGTGCGGCCTCGAGGCCTCGAGGTGCAGGCCTCGAGGTGCCAGCCGAATCCCCGGGACGCTCGCGGCCGCGGATTCCCGCGTGGTCGGTGACGGGGGCTTCTCGTCGTCCGGCGAGGAGCTCAGCCGCTGCGCCCGCTGGCTGGGCTCCAGACCGCGAGAAGGGTCAGCTGCTTACCAGATGACCACGCGCTCGGCCTCCGTGCGGGCGAGCGGCTGGCCGGGCGTGCAGGAGAAGGCGGCGGCGAACGCCGGCAGGTTGGAGGGTGCGCCGGCGCAGCGGAACTGCGGCGGCGCATGCGGGTTGGAGGCGACCAGCACCTTGAGCGTGTCGGGCGTCATCTGCGACCGCCAGGCGGTCGCGAAGCTGACGAAGAAGCGCTGGTCGCGGGTCATGCCGTCGGTCATCGGATCGGTCGTCCCGGCCGTCGCTGTGCGCATCGCGTCG
>CAZQTL010000016.1:0-33979 GCA_964595975.1 uncultured Thermoanaerobaculia bacterium
GGTTCCGTGATCCTGGCTGGCGTCCTGCTCAAGCTCGGAACCTACGGTTTTCTGCGCTTCGCGATCCCGTTCTTCCCCCAAGCCGCGACGCAGCTTGCGCCCTGGATCGTCGGCCTGGCGCTCGTCGGAGTCGTCTACGGGGCCCTGGTCGCCTGGGCCCAGATCGACATGAAGAAGCTGGTCGCCTACTCTTCGATCGCTCACCTCGGCTTCGTCATGCTCGGTCTTTTCGCCTTCAACGAGATCGCCTGGCAGGGGGCGGTGCTGCAGATGGTCAACCACGGTCTCTCGACCGGCGCCCTCTTCCTTCTCGTCGGCATGCTGTACGACCGTCGGCACACCAAGAAGTTCGAGGAGTTCGGCGGCCTCGCGAAGTCCATCCCCTGGTTCGCCGTCATGCTGGTCTTCGCGACCCTCGCCTCGGTGGGCCTGCCGGCGCTCAACGGCTTCGTTGGTGAGTTCATGATCCTGATGGGATCGTGGCAGGGCGGACTGCGCTGGGCGACGGGAATCGCCACCTTCGGCGTCGTGCTCGCGGCGGTCTACCTCCTCAAGATGCTGCAGGAGACCATCTGGGGGCCGATCACGAAGGACGAGAACAGGGGCCTCAAGGACCTGAGCCTGCGCGAAGTCATGACGCTGTTGCCGCTCTGCGTCCTGATGCTCTGGATCGGCGTCGCCCCGGGCCGGTTCCTCGAGCCGAGCCGCCCGGCGCTGGCGTCCGTGCTCGCGACGTATCGCGCGCAGATGGCCGCCGGACCACCCGAGTCCGTGACTCTCGCCGCGCCTGCCGCTGCGCCAGCGCAGGCCTCGACCTTCACCGCCGGAACCGCGCCGGCCGGTAACGGGAGCGCGCGATGAACCCGCTCTTTTCGCTGCCGCAGGCCGACTGGCTCTCGCTCCTTCCGGAGATCGTGCTCACCGGCGTGGCGTCGCTGATCCTCCTCCTCGAGGCCTTCGCGCCCCGTCTGCGTCCGGCCTTCAACGCCATGGCGCTCGCCGGTGTTGCAGCCGCCGCGGCGGTCCTGGCGCAACAACCCGCCGGAAGCTACTTCCACGGCCTCATCGAGTCGACCGCCCTGACCGGCGCCTTCTCCCAGACCATCCTCCTGGCGACCGCCATCGGTCTGCTCGCCGCGCAAGGCTATCTCCGGCGCGAGCGGCTGCTGTTTGGTGAGTATCCGGCGCTGCTCCTCTGGTGCGCGACCGGCCTTCTGCTCCTGGTGCGCGGTGTCGAGCTGGTGACCATCTTCGTCGCGCTCGAGCTGCTCTCGGTCGCGCTCTACGGGCTGGCGGCTTTCCATCGCCGCGAAGCGGTCTCCTCCGAGGCCGCGATCAAGTACTTCCTCATGGGAGCGCTGGTCAGCTCCTTCGTGCTCTACGGCGCGGCGCTGGTCTACGGCGAAACCGGCACGACCAGCCTCGCCGGTATCGCCGACGCCTTGGCCGCCGGAACGGGGTCCCCCGGCCTGGTGTTCCTCGGCTTCCTCCTTCTGGTCTGCGGCTTCGGCTTCAAGCTCGGACTCGTGCCGTTCCACGCCTGGGCACCTGACGTTTACCAGGGCGCTCCGTCGCCGTTCGTCGCCTTTCTCTCCGTAGCGCCGAAGGCCGCCTCGGCCGTGGTTCTCGCCCGCCTCGTCATGCTGGTCGCCTCCGCCCCGTCGGTGGGCGACTGGACGAAGCTCATCAGCGCGCTCGCCATCGCCTCGATGCTGGTGGGGAACCTCTTCGCCCTGGCCCAGCGCGACATCAAGCGCATGCTCGCCTACTCCGGCATTGCCCACATGGGCTACCTGCTGATTCCGCTCGCGTCGCCCGGCGCCTCGAGCTGGCGGCCGATGCTGGTCTACCTCGTCTCGTACACGCTCATGAACGGCGGCGCCTTCGTCCTCGTCTCGATGCTCTACGCCAAGCCCGGCGAGCAACACGCGATCGCGAATCTCTCCGGGTGGGCGTTCCGCTTCCCGGTCGCCGCCGCCTGCATGTCGGTCTGCATGCTCTCGCTGGGAGGGATTCCTCCCACCGCAGGGTTCGTCGCCAAGTACCTGATCTTCGCCCACGCGATCCAGCATGGGCATCTCGGCCTGGCTCTGGTCGGCATCTTCGCCAGCCTCGTCGGCGTGGTCTTCTACCTGCGCGTCATCTACATGCTGTACATGCGCGACGAGATCGCCAGCCCGGGCGGACTGAAGCTCGACTTCGGCGGTCAGCTGGCTGCCGTGCTCGCTGCAGCGGGAACGCTCGCCCTCGGCGCCTTCCCTGGCCCGTTCCTCGCCTGGCTCGAGTCGACCCTCACCAGCCTCTAGCGGGACGCTCCACTGCCCTCCTGACCGCGGGGAGCTATACTCCGCCGCGGGAGTGAGCCATGACTACAGCCCGACGCCCCTATTCGCACCGCGCAGCCGGCTTCACGCTCCTCGAGACGTTGATCGTGGTCGCCGTTGTCGGCATCCTCATCCTGATTTCGGCTCCCGCCTTTCTCGGCATGCTCAATCGCTACAAACTGACCGGGACGACTCGACAGGTATCCGCGCTCATGCAGGCGGCGCGCATGGAGGCGATCAAGATGAACGCCCCGGCGCAGGTCAACTACGACGCGACGGAGAACAAGTTCTTCGCCTTCGTCGACCTCGATCGCGACAACGCCCTCGCGGCGCCGCCGGACCGAATCCTCGTCGCCTCCGCGGTCGTGCCGCTCAAGGTCTATTTCCAGGGGCCGGGCGACGGCGCGCCCAACGGAGCGAACGCCATCGACGGCTGGGACGACGCCCCCGTGCGCTCGGGACCGATCTTCAATCCGGACGGCTCGGCCGATCGCGTCGGTGCCTACCGTTTCAAGGACATCGGCGAGAACTATCTTGAGGTCCGCGTCGAGACTCCGGCGACCGGCAGGATCGTGCTGCGCAAGCGGGACCGCGACGACGGAGTCTTCTACCTCAACGGCGAGAGCGGCCACAAGTGGGTCTGGTACTGAGCCTTCGGAAGGGCTCCGTTCACTCCACGCCGCTGCGGCCGTAGAACGTCAGCGCCGCTTCGCCGTATCGCCGCGTGTCGGTGCGAACCAGGTCGCCGGCTTCGACCGGCAGGACGACCCGCGAGCTGTGCTCGACGGTGAGCAGGGCCCCGGCGCGCAGCAACGCCGAACAGGCGGCGAAAAAGCCGCCGTCCGGAATCCAGGCATAGGGCGGATCCGCGAAGACGAAGTCGAACGGCTCGCCTCGTCCCTGCAGCTCCAGCAACGCTCGTTCGACGGGTAGCGCCAGCAGGCGGCAGCTTCCCGCCGGCAGCAGAGCCAGGTTGCGCTTCAGCGGAGCGAGAACCGTCCGGCCGGACTCGACGGCGGTCGCGGACAGGGCCCCGCGGCTCACGGATTCGATCGCCACCGCCCCACTGCCAGCGAACAGGTCGAGCACGTTCGCATCGGCCAGGGCTGCCCCCCAGATCGAGAACAGCGCCTCCCTCACCTTCTGCTCGGTCGGCCGGATACCGGCCGGGACCTCCAGCCTGCGCCCACGCAGCGAGCCGCTCGAAATCCGCAGGCCGGGAGGCTTCACTTGTCCGGCCCCCGCCGCACGACGCGCACGAACTGCCGGCGCAGCTCGTCGAGCGTGAGATACATGCTGAGCGGCTGCACCTTTCCCCTGAGCTCGATGCCGTGACCGTCCGCGGTGCGCCCGACGACTTCGAACTCGATGTCGTCGACGCGCAGCAGGAGATCTCCGTATCGCGGCACGTAGTCCGACGGCAGGCCGCCGGCGACCGGCGATTGCTGGGCGCGGGCCGCGAGCTCCTCCGCGATCCGCAGCAGGTCGGCGAGTGCCAGGGGATGCGTGTCCAGCCGACCGTAGCGGAAGCTCCGCTTCGCCGCCCCGGGCAGGGATACCGTCAGTTCGCAGCGCTCCATCCACGCACCTGCGACGCCTCCGGGGCTCTCCTGGATCTGCGTGAGGTCGTAGGCGGCGAGCCGGCGCAGATAGCCCTCGACCTCGTCGCGACCCAGCTCCGCCAGACGCATCGTCGACTTCGCCTCGCGCCACTCGCGCCAGCGGATCGTCCCGTTGCCGAACAGGGTCACCTCGTTGCGGCCCAGCTCGCTCGAGCAGTCGCGGCGCAAGAGCTCGACGGCGGGATCGACCGCCAGGATCGCGCGGGCGCCGCCCAGTCCGAGGCACGCCGCGGCGAGCAGGAAGGCGAGGCCGGAGCGCTGTCCCGGGCTCCGGAGCGCGTTCGCCGGCCGCAGGGCAGCGGTCACCGCGGTGCTCCGCCCGGCACGCTCGCGAGCGCCCGCAGCGCGTAGTCCAGCTCGTCGCTGGACGAGATCCTGCCGTCCAATCTGGCGGCGAGGGTCTGTGCGAGCGCCCTGCCGAGAGCGGGTCCCGCCGCCGTGCCGGCGGCGAGCAGATCCCGGCCGCTGATCTGCAGCCGCAACGGCCGGAACTCGACCCACTCTCGCCGCACCCAGCTCTGCGCGGCCGGGCCGCGCGCCGCGACAATCGCGAGCTCCTCGTCCGCCAGCGCCGCGAGCTGGTGGTGAGCGGCGCTCGCCTCGGGCCCGGCCGCGAGAACCGCCAGCGCCGCGCGGACCCGCGCCGGACCCGCGAGCACCAGGGCTTCCTCCGCTGCCGGCAGCGCGAGCCGGCGAGCGAGCCGCTGTTGAGCCGGCGGATCGAGCTCGAGCGCCAGGCAGAGCAACGACAAACCGAAGGTGGCCTCCAGGGCGCGTCCCGTACTGGCCGCGAAGGCTGCCAGCGCCGCTTCGAGGCGCGCATCCGCCCCGGCAGTACGAGCCAGCTCCGGCTCGATGGCCCCGAGCAGGGACAGGTCGCTCATGCGCCGGAGCACGCCGCCGGCTCCCGGCACGCGATCGAGCGCCCGGCGCATCGCGTCACCGAGCCGGGCCGGCGACAGCCGTGCGACCGCGCCGTCGGCGATCGCCCGCTCCGCCTGCCGCAGCGTCTCCGCATCCAGCTCGAAGCCGAAGCGCTCGGCGAACTCCAGGCCGCGGAAGATCCGCGTCGGGTCGTCTCTGAAGGAGGCTGGATGAAGGATGCGCAGGCGGCGCCGCTCGAGATCGGCCAGGCCGCCCCGCTCGTCGATCAGACGTTCTCCGAAACCCGGCGCGAGCGGTATCGCCAGGCAGTTGATCGTGAAATCACGGCGGGCGAGGTCGCTGTGAAGCGTCCCCGGAACGACCGATGGCAGAGCGGCCGGCGCGGCATAGCTCTCCGCGCGCACCTGCGCCACGTCGACCCGGAAGCCGCCGGGCGCCGAGAGCTCGGCGGTCAGGAACTTCGGGTGCGTGCGCAGCTCGCTGCCGAAAGCTGTCGCGAGGCGCGGCGCGAACTCGGCCAGCTCGCCCTCGACGACGAGGTCGATGTCGAGCTCCTCCCTTCCCAGCCACAGGTCGCGTACGCCGCCGCCGATCCAGTACAGGTCGCAGGCGCTCGCCTGTGCAACCTCGGCGCACCGCCGCAGCACCGCCATCCGCCCCTCGGGAAGGCGAGAGAAGCGGCGCAGCAGCTCCTGGGCGAGCGCGGATTCTCCGCCTGCCGGCAGCGAAGCGCCATGCGCGGTGGCGGACTGCTGGTCGCCCGGAGGCCGCATGACGGCGGCGATTCTACCGCCGCTCAGAGTCCGAGACGCTGGACCCGACCGGCGCCGAGGATGCCTTCGATGGCGGCGAAGAGAGCCGGGGTCGCGTCGACGCGGAAACGCTCCTGCGGCGCGATGCGCACCAGCTCGTCGCCGAGCCGCATCTCGAACTCGACCGCCACCTCGCCGGGATGGTCGGTCAGGACGTCGCGCAGGCGGAGCATCTCGGTCTGCGGCAGCTCCCGGTCGAGGGACAGCCGTACGCCGGAGACCAGCTTCTCCACCGCCTTCGCCAGCAGGGTCATCTCCTCCACGGTCATCTCGTTCTCGGCGCCGCGCTCGCGCACCTGGCCCTTGACGATGACCGCCGCATCTTCGACCAGCAGGGAGTCGTAGCGCTGCAGCTGGTCGGCGAAGACGGTGACCGGAAGAGAGCCGTGCAGGTCCTCGAGGACGAAACGCCCCATCACCCTGCCGGCATTCTGGCCGCTCTTGATCTTCGCGCGCGAGATCCGGGTGACCAGTCCGCCGACGGTGGCGGTGCCCTGAAATCCTCCGCGCAGCTGGTCGGTGGTGTGGGAGACGAGCCGCTTCAGGTGCGCCTCGAATTCGATCAGCGGATTCCCTGAGAGATAGAAGCCGAGCGCCTCTTTCTCCAGGCGAAGCCGCTCGCTCTCCGTCCATGGCCGCACGGTCGACGGCGGTTCCGGCGGCAGAGGGCTGGCGCTTCCCGAGCCGAAGAGATTGCTCTGCCCGGCCTCGATCTCCCGCCGCCTCCGCTGCGCCTGGTCGGCGAGCCCGGCGATCGACCCGGCGAGCGCCGCGCGATGAGTCGTGCCGAGCGAATCGCAGGCTCCGGACTTCACCAGCGCATCGAAGACCTTCTGGTTGACCGCCTGCGCATCCACCTCCAGCACGAAGTGGGCGAAGCTCTTGAAGCTCCCATGCGCCCGGCGGGCGGCGAGCACCGCCTCGCCGGCGCTCTCGCCGACGCCCTTGATGGCGCCGAGACCGAAACGGATCGCGTCGCCCACGACCGAGAACGTCCACTCGCTCTGGTTCACGTCGGGCGGCAGGATCCGGATGCCCATCTCCCGGCTCTCGTTGACGTACTTGACGATCTCGTCCGTGGCGCCCATCTCGCACGACAGCATCGCGGCCATGAAAGCCACCGGGTAGTGCGCCTTCAGATAGGCGGTCTTGTAGGCCAGCATCGCGTAGGCGACGCTGTGGCTCTTGTTGAAGCCGTATCCGGCGAAGGGCTCGATGTACTCCCAGAGCTCCTCGGCCTTCTTCTTGGCGAAGCCGCGGGCGGCGGCACCAGAGACGAACTTCTCCTTCTGCTTCGCCATCGCGACCGGGTCCTTCTTGCCCATCGCCTTGCGCAGCACGTCGGCCTCGCCCATGGTGAAGCCGCCGATGGTCACGGCGACCTGCATCACCTGCTCCTGATAGGCGATGACTCCGAACGTCTCTTCGAGGATCGGCCGGGTCTCGGGAAGGATGTACTGCACCTTCTTTTTGCCCAGCTTGCGCTGGATGAACTCCTCCACCATGCCGACCGAGAGCGCTCCCGGCCGGTAGAGGGCGTTGAACGCCGCCAGCTCCTCGAAGCGCGACGGCTGGGCGCGACGGAGCATGTCGCGCATGCCGCGCGATTCGAACTGGAAGATGCCGTTCGTGCGTCCGTCGCAGAAGAGGCGGAAAACCTCCGGGTCGTCGAGCGGGACGGCATCGAGGTCGAGATCGATCCCCTGCATCTTGAGGGTGCGCAGGGTGTCGTCGACGACGGTGACGGTCTTCAGCCCGAGGAAGTCCATCTTGAGGAGGCCGAGGCGCTCCACCGCCTTCATGTCCCACTGGGTCGTGATCTCGTCCCGGCTCGTCTTGTAGAGCGGCACCAGCTCGTCGATCGGCACCGGCGCGATGACGACTCCGGCGGCGTGCACCGAGGCGTGGCGAGTCAGTCCCTCGAGACGGCTGCCGATGTCCACGACCTCCTTGATCTCCGGATCCCTGGCGACCTCGGCGACCAGGCTGTCCACCGATCGCGCCGCCTCCGCCAGCGACTTCGTCATGTCCGGCAGGAGCTTGGCGACGCGATCCATCTTGGCGAACGGCAGGCCGAGGACCCGACCGACATCGCGCAGCACGCCTTTCGCGGCCAGAGTTCCGAAGGTGATGATCTGGGCGACCCGGTCCCTGCCGTACTTCTCGTTGACGTACTGGATCACCTCGCCGCGGCGCCGCATGCAGAAGTCGATGTCGATGTCCGGCATGCTCACGCGATCCGGATTCAGGAAGCGCTCGAACAGCAGGTCGTACTTCATCGGGTCGATGTCGGTAATGCGCAGCGCGAAGGAGACCAGCGAGCCGGCCGCCGAGCCGCGGCCGGGTCCGACCGGAATGCCGCTCTCGCGCGCGAAGCGGATGAAGTCCCAGACGATCATGAAATAGCCCGGGAAGCCCATGCGCTTGATGACGCCGATCTCGAACTTCAGCCGTTCGCGATAGAGATCCATCGAGTACCGCGAATCGATGGTTCCCCGGCGCGCCATCTCCTCGAAGCGTTCTTCGAGACCGGCCATCGCCCGATGCTCGAAGAAGCTCTCGATCGACTCCCCCGGCGGCAGGGGAAAGGCGGGGAGATGGAACGTGCCGGAGGGTATCTCGACGTTGCAGCGTTCGGCGATCGCCACGGTGTTCGCGATCGCCTCACCGTCCTCGGGAAAGAGAGCCGCCAGCTCGTCTCCAGACTTCAGATAGAACTGATCGGATGCGTATTTCAGGCGATCGGGGTCGGAGCGCGCCCGCTGCGTTCCGATGCAGAGCAGGACATCGTGCGCCACCGAGTCGCTCTGACGCAGATAGTGACAGTCGTTGGTGACCACCATCCCCAGGCCCAGGCGCTTCGACATCCGCCGCAGCACCTCGTTGGCGGCGCGCTGGTCGGGGATCCCGTGATCCTGGAGCTCGAGATAGAAATTCTCGGGTCCCAGAATCTCGGCGTACTCGCGCGCCCGCGCTTCGGCCTCGGCCTCGCGGTTGCTCAGGATGCGTTCGTTGATCTCACCCTTCAGGCAGGCCGACAGGCCGATCAGTCCCTCGCTGAACTCCCGCAGCGTCTCGTGGTCGATCCGCGGCTTGTAGTAGAAGCCCTGCAGGTACGAACGCGTCGTCAGTTTGATCAGGTTCTGGTAACCCGTCTGGTTGCGGGCGAGCAGCACGAGATGGTTGCTGCTGCCGCGCGCCGGATTGCGGTCCGCGAGGCTCCCCTGCGCGACGTAGGCCTCGATGCCGATGATCGGCTTGATCCCGGCCTTCTTCGCCTTGTCGTAGAACTCGATCGCGCCGAAGAGGTTGCCGTGATCCGTGAGGCTGATCGCCTTCATGCCGGCGGCAGCCGCCGCCTGGATGACGTCGTCCAGACGGTTGGCGCCGTCGAGCAGGCTGTACTGGCTGTGCAGGTGGAGATGGACGAAATCGGTCATGCCAGTCGGGCCCGGGTCACTCGCGATGCGCCGCCATCCGGTTCGCCCGGTAGATGTACTCGATGCCGGAACCGATGGTGAGAGCGGCGACCAGATAGACGAAGAACGTCGCACCGGCCTCGAACAGCGGGCCCCGGCTGGAGAGGAGCACGGCGATGATCGCCACCAGCTGCGCCGCAGTGTTGATCTTGCTCAAGGGAGAGGGCGGAAAGCGCGAGATCCCGATCGCGAGGTGGAGTACCAGAGCGACGACGACGATGACGACGTCGCGCGTGATCACCAGCGCCGTGACCCAGGCGGGAATCACCAGACCGATGCGCAGGTTGGGGATCGACAACATGACGTACGAGGTCACCAGCAGGAGCTTGTCTGCGAGCGGATCGAGGTAGGCGCCGAGCGCGGATTGCTGCTTCCAGAAGCGCGCGATGAATCCGTCCAGGGCGTCCGTCACTCCGGCGATGGCGAAGATCCACAGGGCTTGCGTCGCGTCGCCGTCGAGCACCGAAATGACGAACCAGGGGATCAGTCCCATGCGCAGGATCGAGAGCAGGTTCGGTACGGTGAAGTTCATGCCCCCTCCAGGCGGTCGAGAGCCCGGCGCAGCATTTCGATCGCCTCGCTTCCAGAGATGCCCGAGCCAGCCTGACAGAGCAGCGGGTCCTCCAGCAGGCCGCAGCTCGCGCCGGCCCGGCAGAGGCCCTCCCGTCCACCGCTCCGCGGCAGGCGGCACTCCCCTTCCGGGTTGGCGTCGGCGAGCAGGCGCAGCAGCGCGGAGACCGCATCCGGACGCCGCAGGGGCGCGTCCGGGGAGAAGCGATGCAGGGTTTCGTCGATCGACATCAGGCCGAGGTTCGCCACCCGGGCGATCTCGTCCCGGGAAGGATGATCGACGATGTCGGAGGCGATCTGCGCCGCTCCGGGCCTGGCGGTGCGGATCTGCGGCACCATCCAGTAGAGCAGCACCGCGAAATCGCCGCGGGTGAGCTGGACCTTGTCGCGCAGGGACCGCACCTGCTCGGGAGAATTGAGCAGACGCCAGGCGAACTTGGCGCGCGCCGCCTCGGTCTGCAGCGCCGGGTCGCCGGGCGCCGCCGCCGCCAGCGCTTCGATGAGCGCCAGCCCCACGCGGGGGTCTCCGGCGAGGAGCTCGAGCTGGCCGCGGCGCAGCGAGAGCGCCGGATCCTGCGGACTCGAGGCCTGCAGAGCCTTCACCGCCGCCAGCTCGCCGCGCGCATCCTCGGCGAGCCGCGCCATTTCCATGGTCGAGCGCAGCGCGGCCTCGGAGTTCGGCCAAAAGCGCTCCAGCCGTGAAAGATGCCACGCTGCCGCCTCCCGCTTGCCGGCGCGCAGGGCGTCGGCGAACCGGTTACGCACGATCTCCTGCGCGCGCGGCGAAAGGGCCCGGGCGCGATCGGCGGCGGTCGCCGAACGGCCCGCCGCGGTCGCGAACGCGACGTAGGCTTCCGGCAGGTCGCCGGACTCCTCTTGTGCCCGTCCCAAGACGAGCGCGAGCGGCAGGCAATCGGCGGCAGCGGCGGCGAAAGGCTGCAGAAAGTCGGCCGCCGCTCGCGCCTGCGAGCCGACCAGCAGCGCTTCGGCGCGGAGCGTCTGCGCGGCGAGCTGACCCGGTTCCTGCGCGATCACCGCGTTGGCGGCGCGCAGCGCGGCCGCCCCATCTCCCGACCGGATGAGCTCGCGATAGGCGACCTGCAGCGAGGACTCGAAGCCCGTCTCAGAACCCGTGGCGCACTCGAGGGTGGGATCGAGCAGAAAGGGGCGCAGCGCGGCGTCGACAGCCGGTGCCGGCGCGGAAGTCTTCGCCGGCGAGCAGGCGATCGCCACCGCCAGGCCGAAAAACCCTGCCGCCGCGAATCGGCGTCGGAACCGCATTGTCGGAGTCGGCCGGTCAGCCTTCGCCCGAATGAGCGATGGTCGCGATGGCGTGCTTGTAGACCATGACCTCACGCCCAGCGAGCTCCACGACGACCGCGAAGCGATCGAAGCGTCGGATCTTGCCCTCGAGATGCTTTCCGGTGACGAGCTCGATGCTCATCGCCCGGCCGTCCTTGAGACTCTGGAAGAGGAAGCCGTCTTGAATGTTGATGCTCGGTTTGTTCATCCTACCCTCCGCCGCCCGGGGCACCGGTTGGCTCTGCGATTCCGGCGATCTTCTCCGGCTCACCACCTGCCACTGCAGGCATCTCCAGCATCGACGTCAGGCACTCCCGGGTCCTGCGGGCGTCCCACCACTCCACTCCCTCTTCGCGCCGAAACCAGGTCTCCTGACGCTTCGCGAATCGCTTCGTCGAGGTGACCACCTGTTGCAGGGCGGCTTCGAACCCCACCTCTCCATCCAGAACTTCCAGCCACTGCCGGTAGCCGATCGCCTGGAATGCGGGAGAGCCGCGATCGACCCCGCGCGCGAGAAGCGCGCGGACCTCTTCGAGCCAACCCGCCCGCACCATCGATTGCACACGGGCCGCGATGGCATCGTACAGAAGGCCCCGCGGAAGCGTCAATCCGATCTTGCGCATCACTACCGGCGCGCTGCCGAAGGGCTGGCGGGCGATCCAGGAGCTCAGCGGCTCGCCGGTGGCGAGCGCGACTTCGAGCGCGCGCAGGATCCGCTGCGTATCACCGGCGCCGAGCCGCGCCGCCGTCGGCGGATCCAGCGCGGCGAGGTCGGCATAGAGCGCGGCCAGGCCCTCCCGCTCCAGGCGCTCCAGCAGTTGGCCGCGAACCTCCACATCGGCCGGCGGCAAGGGCGCGATTCCCGACCACAGCGCCCGCAGGTAGAGGCCGCTGCCGCCGACCAGGATCGCCGTCCGTCCACGGGATGCGATCGAGGCCAGCGCCATGCGCGCCCGGCGGGCGAACTCGCCGGCCGAATAGCGTTCGGAGGGATCGAGGATGTCGACGAGATGGTGCGGAACCCGGAGACGCTCGGCCGGCGTCGGCTTCGCGGTGCCGATGTCGAAACCGCGGTAGACCTGGAGGGCGTCGGCGTTGACGATCTCGCCGCCGGTGGCTTCGGCGAGCGCGAGCGCCAGCGCGCTCTTCCCCGAGGCGGTCGGACCGACGATGGCGAGAACCCGGGACACGGCATCGCAAGTCTACTCGTTCGCGGACGGCAGGACGGCGCGGGGCGAGCCCGGGAGCGCCAGCCCGAGGGGGGAACCGCGCTGCCATCGCACGGCGATCTCGCCCACCTGGTCGGTGCGCAGGCTCCATCCGCCAGCGCGCTCGATTCGAGCGACGACATCGCGGTGAGGATGCCCGAAGCGATTGCCGACCCCGCACGAGATCGCCGACCAGCGCGGGCGCGCCGCCGCCAGAAAGCGCTCGCCGGTCGACGTCGCAGAACCGTGATGGGCGACCTTGAGCAGATCGCAGCGCAATGCCTCGGGCGCGCGGGCGAGCAGCTCGAGCTCGCCGCGGCGTTCGATGTCGCCCGTCAGCAGGAGCCGCCGGCCCTCCGCCTCCACGGCGAGCACGAGCGAACGATCGTTGTCCTTGCCCCCGCCTTCTCGGGGCGGACCGAGCACCTCGAAGGCCAGTCCCACGGCGCGCGCAACATCGCCGGCAGCGAGGGCGCGAAAGCGCGCTCGCGAGAGCTCCAGCAGCTCCTGCACGCAACGGCTGGAACGCAGTTCGGGCGCCCCCCAGACTTCGCCGATCGGGACATAGCTCGCGACGTCGAGCAGGCCGCTGCAGTGATCGCTGTCGCCGTGCGTGACGACCGCGGTCTCCAGCCGGGAGATACCCCGCGCCGCCAGCAGCGGCAACCAGACCTGGGTGGCGAAATCTCGCCCTCCCTGTGAACCCGGCCGCGACGATCCTCCACCGTCGATCAGCATCGCCGCCGATCCCCGGCGCAGCAGGGCTCCGTCGCCCTGTCCGACGTCGGCGACCACCCATTCGACCTCCGGCCGGGAGACCGGCGGCCCGGATGGATGGGCGGTGAGCAACAGGGCGAGAAGGCAAGCCGCCCGGGAAGCACGCGGTCCGCTGCCGGCGGCGAGCGCCACCGCTGCGAGCGCGAGGCCGAGCCACCAGGAGGGGGGCAACGGCAGGCAGAGCCACGGACCGGTATGCAGCGACGGCAGCCAGCGAAAGGGCCATGCCAGCAGATCGAGCGGCAGGGCGGCGAGGTCGCGCAACCCGGGAAGGAGCAGTGCGAGCGCGACCCATCCCAGCGCTGCCACGAGCAACAGTCCGGCGAGCGGCACGGCCAGCAGGTTGAGAACGGGCGCCGCCGGCGAGAGGTACGAGAACGCCGCCACCGACCAGGGAAGGGTCGCCGCCTGAGCCGCCCACGAGACGGCGAGCGCCTGCGACAGCGGATGGCGGCCGGGCGGCCAGCCCCTGAGCAGCTCCGGGGCGACGACCACCAGCCCGAACGTCGCCGAACAGGAGAGGCAGAATCCCAGATCGCGCACCAGCGCCGGGTCGCACGCCACCATCACGGTGGCGGCGATCGCCAGCGACTGCAGGGCGAGGGCGCGACGCTCGAAAGCGAGCCCGAGCAGCGCCGACGCCGTCATCAGCGTGGCACGCAGCAGCGACGGTACCGGTCCGACGACCGCGAGATGCAGGACCACGGCCGCCGCCACGAGCGCCAACCGGACACTCCGGCGGCAGAACGATGCGAGCGCAGCGGCGACTCCGGCCACCAGCGCGACGTTCATCCCGGAGACGGCGAGCAGGTGAGCGAGGCCCGAGCGCCGAAAGGCGCGGCGCTCCCCCGCCGGAACGTCCTCGAGCTCTCCGAGCAGCAGTCCTCGCGCGTAACCCACGCCGGGATGCCGCCGGGCGCACTCGGCCAGAGGGCGCGCGACGGACTCCTGCAACCCGGTGAGCAGTCGCGCCGACAGCGGCGGCGCCTCCTCCACGCTCAGCAGGCGCGCCGATTTCACCCGCAACCGGTAGCCGCCGGGCGCGACCGCATGCGCGTTGGCGAAGCCCGGTGAACGGCCGAGAGCTCCGCGCAGGCGCACCCGGCTCCCGCGGGGCGGGCGGGCGATGCCGGTGGCGAGCTCGAGGCGCACGGGCGGCGGCGCCGTCCACAGGTGGACGCCCTGACGCACCAGCTCCGGGCGCAGCGGCGCGCTGGCTCCTCCCGCTTCTTCCCGCCATTCGCCGGCGACCCGGCCGACAGCCTCCACCGGCCGGGCAGGGTCGAACCGATCGAGGGTTCCGGGGGTCTCCAGGCGGGCACAGAGCAGGCCGGCCAGAAGGGCTCCTGCGCGCACTCCGGCGCGCCCGCCCAGCGCGGCGGCGAGCGCCAGGCCGACGCTCAGCAGACCGACCGGCAACGAGACGAGGTTCCCTCCCGCGTGGACGGCGAGCAGGAAGAGGACAGCTGGAATCGCTGCCGGCGCGGGGTGCGTCTTCACAGCTGGTGAAGACGGATTCCGCTCCGGCTAACTGGCAGAGTCCGGCAGGTCGGGCGCTGGAGCGGAGGAGCTCTCGCTCTCGCCCCGCGCTTCGGGCGAGAAGAGCGACAGCACCGGCGACCCGAAGCGCCGGCGCAGGAGCTGATCGCCCAGGCGCTCGCTGGCGATCGCCAGCTCGTCCTCGGCCAGGCGGCCTCGCAGTCTGGACAGCGCCTGCTCGACCTGGGCCGTGAGGGCCTGGCGCTCCCTGGCGGTGAGTCCGGAGCGCAACGTCCGGAGCAGCTCGGCATCGAGGGCGCGCAAAGCGCTCTCGGCCTCGTCGGCCTGCCCCCCGGTCGACAGGATCGACGCCAGCGCCGCCACCCAGCGCGCACGGTCCGGCAGCGCCGCCGGCAGGCTCGAGGACAGGTTCTCCAGCCGCACCGCGACCGGCAGCGGCTGCGCCTCTTCGGCGCGGCCGCCGGCCCGGAGCGCCAGCATCTCCTCCCAGGCCGCTTCCACCGCCGCGCGGAAGTAGCGCAACCCGGAGATCGTGCGGCCCTTCCGCGCCCGCTGCCGCTCGAAGAGCTTCTCCATCACGTCCTGGATGAGCGCGACGGGAACCCCCTGGCGATGCCACGCCTGGGCCTCCTGCCAGTCGGCGGCAGTGAGCAGAGCCGCCTTCTTCCGCAGGCCGAGGAAGGTCCGCTCGATCGTCTGGAAGTAGGCGTGATCCTCGGCGGTGGGGGGCTCGTCAGGCGCGATTGCGTTCATAGATCAGCTTCAGGCCGATCATCGTCAACAACGGCTCGGTCTTGCGGATGAAGCGGGAGCCGGAGGCGATGAGCTCCGCCTGTCCTCCGGTGGCGACGATCTCGCGCAGACCGGGGACCTCGGCCTGCAGGCGCTCGAGGATTCCGTCGACCAGCCCGATGTAGCCGAAGTAGATTCCGGCCTGCATTGCGCCTGCCGTGTTGCGCCCGATCAGGTCGGCCGGCCGGCGGACGTCGACGCGGTAGAGGCGCGAGGCGTGCGCGAAGAGCGCCTCGGCCGAGATCAGAATCCCCGGCGCGATGATGCCTCCCGCATACTCGCCGGCGGCATTGACCAGGTCGAAAGTCGTCGCCGTGCCGAAGTCCACCACCACCACCGGCGCCCCGTAGAGCTCGCGCGCCGCCACCGCGTTGACGATGCGGTCGGCGCCCACCTCGGCCGGATTGTCATAGCGGATGGGCATGCCGGTGCGGATGCCAGGCTCGACGTAGAGCGGCGGGCGGCCGAAGAACTCCGCGGACAGGCGGGTCAGAGTCGTGTTGAGCGGCGGCACCACCGAGGAGACGATCACCGCCGACGCCGACGCCGGGTCGATTCCGGCGCGGCCGAAGAGTGGCAGGAGCATCGCCCCATACTCGTCGGCCGTGCGCTCGGTATCGGTCGAGAGCCGGAAGTCGGCCACCAGGTCGTCGCCGCGGTAGATTCCGAAGACCGTGTTGGTATTGCCGACGTCGACGACGACGAGGACCGCAGCAGCCGGGCGCGAATTCACCACGAGTAGATCTCCCCCGATCGAACCAGGCGCACCCCGGAGGCGGTCCCCAGCTTGAGGAATCCGCGTTCGTCGAAGCCGCCGAAGAGTCCCTCCACCTCCGCCCCATCGACTCCGAAGCGGATCCTGTCGCCGGCGCGGTGCGCGGAGAGACCGGCGAAGCGCTCCACCCAGTCGGCGTCCGGGCTCGTCACCGCCTGCCAGACGGCGCTGATTCCGTCCACCACCCAGCGTGCGAACGCCGGCGCTTCGACGCGACCGCGAACCGCCTCTTCGAACACCGAGGTGGCGTCGGGGTCCTGCGCGCGGTCTGGCGTCCGATAGTTGAGGCCGAAGCCGACGATCGCCCAGGATTCGGCCGGGCTCGGAGGAGTCACCGCATCGACCAGGATTCCGCCCAGCTTGAGCCGGCCCACGACGAGGTCGTTCGGCCACTTGATCCGGCACTCGCCTTGGATGGCGGCGCTCGCGAAGAGAGCCAGGGCCGCGGCCGTCCGCAGCGGCAGCTCCTGCAGCCGGTCGCTCGCCCCGACCGGAATCACCAGGCTGGCGTAGAGACCGCTCCCCGCAGGGCTGCGCCACGCCCGCCCCTGCCGCCCCCGTCCGGCGGTCTGCTCGAGCGCGGCGACGACGAACGGCAGTGGGCCCTCGTCCTCGTGCACGCACTGGTCGAGGAGCGTCCGAGCCAGGCGCTGCGTCGAATCGAGGCGGGAGACGAAGATTCCGCTCAGCGGCGAACCGGGTGCACCGCCGAGACCGCGCTGCCACTCCTGGCAGAGCTGCTCGGTCGTCGGAATCGCGCGCTCCGCAGGCACGTCAGGCCGGTCGGGAATCCAGCCCGAGCGCGGCGCGCAGCCGCGAACGTTCGAGCTCGAGGGCTTCCAGGTTCTTGCGCGCGCCGGCGACGACGGCCGCAGGGGCCTTGGCAGCGAAGTCGGCACTTTCCAGCCGCGCTCGCACCTTGCCGATATTGTCTTCGCATTTCGCGAGCTCGATCTGCAACTTCTCCGGGTCGATGGCTTCCGCCGGAACTTCGAACACGGGAGTCAGCTCGATCTCGAAGCGAACGCTCCGGTTGAGAGCGCCGGCGGGCGGCGGGGCGACGATCACTCTCTGCACTCCGGCGATCGAACCGAGCAGCCGCTGACCCTCGACCGAGGCCAGGAAGGTCAGCCCGTCGGGAACCTTCCCGGCCACCGCCGGCTGCAGGTAGAGATCCGCCTTGATGCGATGGGTCAGCTTGCGGTCGGCGCGCTCATTGCGCAGCACCGTTACCGTCTCCCGGAAGAGCTCGACCAGACCGCCGTCCTCGCCGGCCAGCTTCCAGGACGCCTCCGGCGTCGGGAACGGTGCCAGACAGATCGTCCGCGGATGGATGGCCTCATGTCCCGGCAGCTTCTGCCAGAGCTCTTCCGTCAGGAAGGGCATGACCGGGTGCAGAAGTCGCAGGGCCCGATCGAGCGTCAGGAGGAGCACTTCCTTCACCAGCAGCCTTTCGCTTCCCGGTTCGAGACCCGGCTTGGCCATCTCGATGTACCAGTCGCAGAAGTCGCTCCAGAAGAAGTGGTAGAGATCCCTGCAAGCCAGGTCGAAGCGAAAATCCTCCAGAGCGGCATCGACGCTGGCGGCGGTCTCGGAGAGGCGCGACAGGATCCAGCGCTCCGGCAGCGCCAGCTGCTCGAAGTCGAGAGACTCCGGAATCCGCGCGTCGCCGACCTTGGAGAGCGCGAAGCGGGTGGCGTTCCAGATCTTGTTGCCGAACGCCCGGTAGCCGGCCATGCGCTCGGGATCGAGGGGGATGTCGCGCCCCGGACTGTCGAGCAGCGCCAGCGTGAAGCGCACCGCGTCGGCGCCGTACTCCTCCACCAGGTCTTCGGGATCGAGGACGTTGCCCTTGGTCTTCGACATCTTGACGCCGTCGGCGTCGCGGACGAGCCCGGTGAGATGCACGCGCGCGAAGGGGCTCTCGCCGGTGAAATGGAGGCCCATCATCACCATCCGCGCCACCCAGAAGAACAGGATGTCGAAGCCGGTGATCAGGACCGACGTGGGATAGAAGTAGGCGAGGTCGGCGGTCTTCTCGGGCCAACCGAGGGTCGAGAACGGCCACAGCGCCGAAGAGAACCAGGTGTCGAGCACGTCGCCATCCTGCGTCAGCCGGTCGTGCCCGGCCTGGGCGGCTGCTTCCGCGCGGCTGCGGGCCACGAAACAGTTTCCGGCCTCGTCGTACCACGCCGGAATCTGGTGCCCCCACCACAGCTGGCGCGAGATGCACCAGGGCCGGATATTGGCCAGCCAGTGCTCCCAGGTCTTTCCCCAGGAGGCAGGGACGAGCTCCAGCCGTCCGTCCTGCTGCGCCGCGAGGGCCTCCGCCGCCATCGTGGAGACGTCGCAGAACCACTGCGTCGACATGAGAGGCTGCACACGCACGCCGCTGCGCTGGCAGAAGCCGACGTTGTGGAGGTATTCCTCTTCGTGCAGCAGGAGCCCCGCCTGCCGGAGCTTCCCGAGCAGAAGCTCGCGCGCGTCGTCGACCGGGAGACCGGCGAACTCGGCCCCCGCAGCGGTGGTCATCCGCCCCTTGCGATCGATCACCTGGATACCGGGCAGTCCGTGCCGGCGTCCGGTCTCGAAGTCGGCCGGATCGTGGTACGGCGTCACCTTGACGACTCCGGTGCCGAACTCGCGCTCCACCGACTCGTCGGCGACGATCGGGATCGACCTGCCGGCCACCGGGACCACCGCCTGCCTGCCGACGAGATGCCGGTAGCGTTCGTCCTCGGGGTGAACCGCGAGCGCGGTGTCGCCGAGCAGAGTTTCCGGTCGGGTCGTCGCGACGACGACGCGCTCGTCGCTGCCGGCGATCGGATAGGCGATCTGCCAGAGCTTGTCCTTCACCGGGCGCATCTCCACTTCGAGATCGGAGATGGCGGTATCGAGCCCGGTCGACCAGTTCACCAGGTATTCGCCGCGCCTGATGCGTCCCTCTTCGTAGAGACGGACGAACGCCTCGCGCACCGCATGCGAGAGCCCCTCGTCGAGGGTGAAGCGTTCGCGGGTCCAGTCGCAGGAGGCGCCGAGCAGGTCGAGCTGCCGCCGGATGTTGCCCTGGTACTGCTCCTTCCAGGCCCACACCCGCTGAAGGAACGGCTCGCGGCCGAGGTCGTGGCGCGACTTGCCCTCTTTCGCCAGGTCGCGCTCGACCATGAGCTGCGTCGCGATTCCGGCGTGATCCGTGCCCGGAAGCCAGAGCGCGTTCCGGCCTTGCATCCGCCGCCAGCGGGTGAGCAGGTCCTGCAGGGTCGACTGCAGGGCGTGGCCCATGTGCAGCTTGCCGGTGATATTCGGCGGCGGAATCATGATGCAGTAGGGCGCCGGAGCGCCGCCGGCCCCCGGAGCTGGCGGCACGGCACAGACGAAGTAGCCCTGGGCCGCCCACTCCTCCTGCCAGCGGCTCTCGTAGCTCTTGGGTTCGAAACGCTTGTCCATCTCGATGATCGGAGTCGTCCTCATGAGGCGGCCGGTCGAGGACGCCGGAAAAGGGGCCGGAGGACGAGGCCCGCCGCAGCGGGCGCGCACCGACCCGGAAGGCTAGTCGATAGAGGCTTCCAGTTCGCGGATGCGGTTCTTGAGCAGCACTTCGGCGAGGTCGGGAACGACCTCCCAGGCGACGTCGCGCACCGCCTTGTCTCCCACCAGCTCGAGCATGCGCCGGGCGATGCGATCCACGTCGGCGTCGGAGAGCGCCGCACCGGCGAAAGTCGCCGGCGAGGGGACCGCGATGGGCATCGGGGCCGGGGGCGGCGCCACCGGCTCGGACTCGCTCTGCACCGGCACGAAGCGGGTCGCGCTCTCGACCGCCGGCTCGGGAGCGGCGTAGAGCGCCGGCGGCTCCACGACGGCGCTCTCGATCTCGAGCGCCGGCAGGTCGTCGGCGATCGGCTCCCACAGGTCCTCGGCAGGGGCCTGCGGGGCGTAGATATCGTCGGCGGCGAAGACCGGCGCCGCTGCCGCCGTCTCGTCGGCGACCGACTCGGGAGAGGCCGGCGGGACCGGCACGGAGCGCGAGGGCGCCGAGGCGAGCTCGCGCACGCGCCGCATGAGCTCCTGGGAGTCGAACGGCTTCTTCAGGTGACCGTCGGCGCCGCAGCGCATCGCCTCGTCGGCGTCGAAGCCCTCGAAGGTGCCGACCAGGAGGAGCACGGGCACGGTCGGATAGAGCTCCTTCGAGCGCCGGCAGACCTCGAAACCGCCGGCGCCCGGCATGTGCACGTCGGCGATGACCACATCCGGCTTCGACTCGCTCAGCCGCGCGATCGCCTCCGCGCCGTTCGACACGGCGGAGACGCGGAAGTCCTCGTCCATGAAGGTCAGCTCCACGACCTTCTGGATGGTCACGCTGTCGTCAGCCAGCAGAATCGTCTTCGTCATTGCTCCTCCGAGTCCTCCCAGGGGCCAGCGGCCTTCGTCCGGGGAGTCGCTCCGGTCAGGCTCGAACGAGGCGCTGTTCGAGGTACTTCACGATATCCCCGGTGTTGGTCCCGGGGAGGAAAATCTGGTCGATTCCGGCCTGCTTCAGGGTCGCAACGTCGCGGTCGGGGATGATGCCGCCGGCGAATACCAGCATCTCCTCGGCCCCAGCTTCGCGCAGCAGGCGGGTGACCTCGGGCAAGAGCCGGTTGTGGGCGCCGGACAGGATCGACAGGCCTACCGCATCGACGTCCTCCTGGACGGCCGCGGCGGCGATCTGCTCCGGTGTCTGCCGGAGTCCGGTGTAGATCACTTCGAAACCGGCGTCGCGCAGCGCGCGGGCGACCACCTTGGCGCCGCGGTCGTGCCCGTCCAGGCCGGGCTTGGCGATCAGAATGCGTCTGTTCGTGTCGGCCATCTGGTTGATTCTAACAGGGGAAAGTCCATTTGGGGGCGGTCAGTTGCCGAGATAGCCCAGCGCCTTGAGCTGCTCGCGCAGCTCGGCGTCGATCTCGGCGGGGACCTCCTCCTCGCGGGCGGTGTCACTGCCGTCGATGATCCGGCCGATCTTCGCCCGCAGCTCCGCCACCCGGGTGGCCAGGCCCGGCGCCAGATTCGTGTGCTCTCCGGGATCGCGTTTGAGGTCGAAGAGCTCCACGGTCTCATCGCTGGTCTCCGAGGACCGCCGGGGAATCGACAGGATGAACTTGTAGCGCGCCGTGCGCAGGGCCTTCTGCTCTTTCTCCTTGACGTTGGTGTGCTCGGCGAACGCCTCCCGCGCCGGCAGCGAGCCCTCCCCCGCCAGCAGCGGAGCGAGACTGCGGCCGTTGACCGGGCTTTCGGGGGTGACGCCGATCAGGTCGAGCAACGTCGGATAGAGATCGACCAGCTCCACCTGATCCTCGACGACTCCCTGGACGACCGGCGGGCCCTTCTTGCCCGCCCGGCTGCGCCGCTCGAGCTCGGCGCGCACCGACGGCGGGAGGTAGACCAGCAGCGGAACATGCAGCTGGTGGTCGTAGAGGTTCTGGCCGTGACCCCAGGAGCCGTGCTCCCAGAACTGTTCGCCGTGATCGCTGGTGACGATGACGATGGTGTCCGCCAGCAGGCCGGCGGACTCGAGGCCAGCGAAGAACTTGCCGAGCTTGCCGTCGGTGTAAGCGAGGTCGCCGTCGTACATCGCCTCGGCATAGCGCTTCTCGTCGTCGGTGAAGCGCTTGCGCAGGCGGTTCCAGATCTCCTTGGAAACCTCGCCTTCGAGCCGGCCCGCCGGCATCCCCTGCGCCAGCTCGGTGTGCGAATAGGGTTCGTGGATCTCGTAGCAGTGCAGGAAGGCGAAGAAGGGACGCCGCGAGGCCTCGGCGCGGGACCGCGTCCAGTCGACCATCTTCTGCGGATCGTGGATCCAGTCCCAGACGCGGTAGATCTCGAAGCCGCGGTCGAAGCCGAGCGTGGAATCGACCTGCCCGCCGCCGGTGGCCGCGAGCGTCTGGTACCCGGCGCGATAGAGGACCTCGCCGATCATCGGCGAATCGAGCCCGCCGCGGGAGGCCGGGTAGACTCCGGTGAGCATCGAACGATGCGACGGGCGGGTCCACGGCGCCTGGCTGATGGCCCACTGGAACCGCAGACCGCGCGCGGCGAAGGCATCGAGGTTGGGCGACGTCGGGCGAGCGTCGTAGCCGTAGGCTCCCAGGTGATCCGCCCGCAAGGTGTCGAGACTGATCCACATGACGTTGGCGCGCGCCGCCGGGGCGCGGGTCCCCGCTGCGGCGACGAGCTCCGGTGTCGACCAGGCGGCGAGCAGACCGGCGCCACCCGCGCTCGATGCCGCGAGCTCGAGGGTCACCTGCTGTCCGCTCCAGGCGGAGAGATCGACCTCCTCGTCCTGCCAGCGTCCCGGAACCTCCGCTGCGACCTGGCGGTCGAAGACGGGCTGGACGGCGTCGCCTGCCCGGCCGATGCGGATCTGCAGGCCCACCGAGCCGCCCTTGCCGGTGCCGTCCAGCACGCCGACGCCGAAGCGCAGGCTGCCCCGCTCCGGGACGGCGACGTTGTAGCGGAAGATCGAGCCCTGCGGGGCGACCAGCGCCAGCCGCTCTTCGCGCGTGAAGACCTCCCCGAGGCGAACCCGCGCGATGTAGGGCGGTCCGGCCGGATCGTAAGTCGCCAGGTCGTCTCCCCCCCGGAGGCCGGACTCCGGCAGGACGAAGTCCGCCGGCCAGGTGACCTCGGGGACGGTTGCCGGATCGAGCAGCCTGGCACCCTGCGCCGGCCGCTTCGGCGCGGGGCAGGCGAGGTTGCAGAGTGCAAGGGCGAGCACCGCGGCGACCCCCGCCGCTCGCTTCAGAAGGCCCCCCGGAAGTACACCAGATCGGTGTGGGGCGGCAGGTAACCGAGCTGCCGGAGCAGGCTCACGACCTGCCCGCGGTGGTACGTGGCGTGGTTGACGAAGTGCAGCAGGACCTGGCGGAAGGGCGCGGTGTGGGTCTCGCCGGCGAGATTCGTCCAGGTGAAGTCCTGATCGAGCTGTTCCTCGGAAAGCGAGGCGAGGAAGAACTCGAGCTGCGGCCAGAAGTCCTCGTAGCTCGCCGCGAGCGCTTCGAGCGTCGGATAGTCGTCGATCGACGGCACGTGGCCGAGCGGGATGCCGAGGAAGCGGGAGAGCCAGAGCTGCTCGGAGCCGAGGATGTGGGCGAGAGTGCCGAGCATCGAGTGGAAGCTCGTGCCCGTCTCGCGCGTCAGATCCTCCGGACGGACGTTGCCGAGCTCGGCGAGAACCGTCCGGTCCGCCCAGATGGTGTAGGCGATGAGACCGCGAACCGTCGGCAGGAGGGAGCTCATCGCGACCCTAGAAAACCGCCGGCTCTTCGTAGGTCCCGAAGACGTCGCGCATGGCGTCGCTGATCTCGCCGACGGTGCAGTAGCTCTTCACGCAGTCGAGGATCAGGGGCATGGTATTCGCTTCGCCGCGGGCGCCGGTGCGCAGCGCGTCCAGGGCGCGCGCGACCGCGCCGCGATCCCGCATCGACTTCACCCGGTCGAGCGCCGCGATCTGTTCGCCGGCGAGGTCGTCCGAGATGTAGAGCGTGTCGACCGGCGCCTCGTTCTCGACCGTGAAGGCGTTCATCCCGACCACCAGCTTCTCGCGCTTCTCCACCGCCCGCTGATAGGCGAACGCGGCGTCCATGATCTCGCGCTGCGGGAAGCCGGCCTCGATCGCCTCGACCATGCCGCCCAGCTCGTCGATGCGCCGGAAGTAGTCGAAAGCGCCTTCGACCATCTTGCGCGTCATCTCCTCGACGAACCAGGAGCCGCCGAGCGGATCGACCGTGTTGATGACGCCTGATTCGTGCGCCAGGATCTGCTGCGTCCGCAGCGCGATGCGCGCGTTCTCCTCGGTGGGCAGCGCCAGCGTCTCGTCGAGGGCGTTGGTGTGCAGCGACTGCGTGCCGCCGAGGATCGCCGCCAGCGCCTGGACCGCGGTGCGCACGACGTTGTTGACCGGCTGCTGCGCGGTGAGCGAACAGCCCGCCGTCTGGGTGTGGAATCGGCACATCCAGCTGCGCGGGTTCTTCGCCCCGTAGCGTTCGCGCATGACCGTCGCCCAGACTTTGCGCGCGGCGCGGAACTTGGCGATCTCCTCGAAGAAGTCGTTGTGACTGTTGAAGAAGAAGGAGAGGCGCGGGGCGAATGCGTCGACGTCGAGCCCGGCGCGGACGCCGTACTCGACGTACTCCATGCCGTCTCGCAGGGTGAAGGCGAGCTCCTGCAGCGCGGTCGAACCGGCCTCGCGGATGTGGTAGCCGGAGATCGAGATCGTGTTCCACTTCGGCACCCGCTCGGCGGCGAAGGAGAACTGGTCGGTGATCAGCCGCATCGAGGGCCGCGGCGGATAGATGTACTCCTTCTGCGCGATGTACTCCTTGAGGATGTCGTTCTGCAGCGTTCCCGAAACCCGACCGGCGATGTCGACGCCCTGCTTCTCCGCCACCGCGAGGTACATGGCGAACAGGATCGGCGCCGTCGAGTTGATGGTCATCGAAGTCGTGACGTCGCCGAGCGGGATGCCGTCGAAGAGCGCCTCCATGTCGGCGAGCGTGTCGATGGCGACGCCGCACTTGCCGACCTCGCCCGCGGCCATCTTGTGGTCGGAGTCGTAGCCGTAGAGGGTCGGCAGATGGAAGGCGACCGACAGGCCGGTCTGCCCCTGCGACAGCAGGTACTTGAACCGCCGGTTGGTGTCGGCCGCCGAGCCGAAGCCGGCGAACTGGCGCATCGTCCAGAGCTTGCCGCGATAGCCCGTCGGATGGATGCCGCGAACGTACGGGAACTCCCCGGGTACGCCGATATCCGCGACCGGATCGGCGAGCGCCTCGTCCGGCGTCACGAGCTCCGGGACCGGCTGACCGGAAACCGTCGTGAAGTCCTTCTTCCAGTAGGGCCGCGCCGCGGCTTCGCGGTCGCGGGTCGCCTCCCAGCGTTCACGGGCCGCCTGCGCGCGCGCTTTCACCTCCGCGCGCAACGGGGTGAGGGCCGCGCCGGTCGGCGCCGGGGGGGCTTCCTGCGGGGGTTCCTTGACGGCCATGGTCGGACTCTCCTCGGTTCCTTGCGAGCGGTGAGTATAAGACCCCGGGCCCTCCGGCGGGCACCCTCCCCCGGAGCGGTGGCCTGGCGTTGCCGCGTCAGGCGGAGGGAGGGGGCGGCAGCGCCACCCGGAGACCGGCCAGCAGACCACGGAACTTCGCCGCCACCGCGGCGGTGTTGCGTCGCGGCAGCTCGCGCAGGAAGGCGGCCGGCAGTGCGACCGCCGACCCCAGCAGGAAGCCGGCCCAGCCTGCCGGACCGGCGTACTTGCGGACGAAGATCGCCGTCGATCTCCCGGTGCGGAACGTGCGGCCTGCGGTGTACCCGCCGGTGGTCGGCGAAACCATGTGCCACAGGCGCGCCCGGTGGGCGTACCAGCAGCGGTAGCCGGCGCGTTTCATGCGCACGCACCAGTCGGCGTCCTCCACCGAGACGTGGTAGACCGGATCCCAGAGGCCGGTGGCGAGGAGCGCTTCGCGGCGGATCAGCATCAGGGCGCCGTTGGTGTAGTCGACCTCCGCGTCGCGGTCGTACTGTCCGCGATCGAGCTCTCCCATTCCGCGCTCGCGGGTGACGGACTCGCGGAAACGCAGGCGCCCGCCGGCCGACCAGAGTCGGTTGCGGTCGCCGAAGTAGTAGTAGCACTTCGGCCCGGCGCAGCCGATCGTCGGATCGGCCGTCATCGGAGCCACCAGCTCGCGCAGGAGATCGGGGGCGACCTCGATGTCGTTGTTCATCGGCATGAGCAGGTCCCAGCCCTCGTCGAGCCCGACCCGGAAACCCAGATTCAGCCCCCCCGAGATGCCGAGATTCACCTCGGTTCGCAGGCGCCGGACGGAGGGATACGCCTCCCCCACAGCTGCGTCGGATCCATCCGTCGAGCCGTTGTCGACCACCAGGATCGCGAGCTCCGGGTAGTCGAGGGCGAGGAGGCTCGCCACCGTCGCCAGCGTCATCTCCCGGCCGTTGAAATTCAGGACGATGGCGAGGACCCGCGGCTGGCGCCGGTTGCCCAGCCCGCCGGTCGCGGGCGCCGGCGGCAAACTCACGCGCCCAGCAGATGGCGCGCGATGACCAGGCGCTGCATCTCGCTCGTGCCTTCGTAGATCGTCGTCACCCGCACGTCGCGGTAGAGGCGGGCGATCTCGTACTCCTCGCTGACCCCGTTGCCGCCGTGGATCTGCAGAGCGTCCCAGACCGCCCGGTTGGCGGCTTCGCTGGCGTAGGCCTTGGCCTCCGCCGCCAGGCGGCCCGCCGCCGCGGATCTCTCCGACGCGGCGGCATGCCAGAGCAGCACGCGGGCCGCGGCGAGCTCCGTCGCCATGCGCGCGAGCTGGAACTGGATCGCCTGGTGGCTGGCGATGGGAACCCCGAACTGGACGCGTTCCCTGGCGTAGGCGACGGCGAGCTCGAGCGCGCGCTGGTGCATGCCGACCGCCTGCGCGGCGATGCCGAGCCGCGAGTGATCGAGGGTCGCGAGCGCGATCTTGAAGCCGGCGCCCTCGGTGCCGAGGAGCTGCCGGGCCGGAACCCGGCACTCCGTAAAGGTCACGGCAGCCGTGTTCGACGCCCGCAGACCGAGCTTCTCTTCCGGCCGGCCGACCTGGATTCCGGGCGACGCGGCATCGACGACGAAGGCCGAGATGCCGCGCTTGCCGGCCGCGGGATCGGTCTTCGCCATGACGACGAAGGTGCCGGCGACGCCGGCGTTGGTGATCCAGACCTTGGCGCCGTCGAGGACGAAGTCGTCGCCGGCGCGGCGGGCGGTCGTGAGCATCGCCCCGGCGTCGCTGCCCGAGCCAGCCTCGGTGAGGCAGAAGCCGCCGATCTTGCGGCCGCTGGCGAGATCGGGGAGGAACTCGCGCTTCACCTCTTCGCCGCCGAATCTGGCGATCGGCCAGCAGCAGACCGAGTTCGACACGCTCATGGTGACGCCGATCGACGGGCAGATGCGGGAGATCTCTTCGACCGCCAGGCAATAGGAGAGCGGGTCGAAGCCGGTGCCGCCGTAGCGCTCCTCGACCAGCATGCCGAGCAGGCCCATCTCGCCAGCCTCTTTCACCAGCTCGGCGGGAAAGGTGTGCGTCTGATCACGCTCGCGCACGCCCGGCAGAATCCGCTCCTCGGCGAAGCGCCGGATCTCCTGCCGCAGCATCTCCTGCTCTTCGGTGAAGGAGAACTCGACCGCCACCGGGAATCAGCCTTCCTTCAGGATCGAGTCGGCGATGACCAGTTTCTGGATCTCGCTCGTGCCTTCGTAGATCTCGGTGATGCGGGCGTCGCGGAAGAAGCGCTCGACGTCGTAGTCGCGGGTGTAGCCGTAGCCGCCGTGGATCTGCAGCGCCTTGTTGGTCACCCGCTGCGCCATCTCCGAAGCGAACAGCTTCGCCTGCGCCGCTTCGAGGGTGCAGCGCTTGCTGTTCTCCTTGGCCCAGGCCGCCTTGTAGACGAGGAGACGCGCGGCGTCGAGCTCCATCGCCATGTCGGCGAGATAGAACTGGATCGCCTGAAAATCGGCGATCGGATGTCCGAACTGCTCGCGCTCCTTGGCGTACTTGAGCGCCGCCTCGAAAGCGCCCTGGGCGATGCCGACGGCCTGAGCGGCGATGCCGATTCTTCCGCCGTCGAGGGTCGACATGGCGACGCCGAAGCCCTTCCCTTCGTCGCCCAGCCGCTGGCGCGCCGGCACCCGGAGGTTGTCGAAGTAGAGCTGCGTCGTTCCGGACGCCTGCACGCCGAGTTTGTACTCGTGATGCCCGCGGCTGAAGCCGGGACTGTCCATCGCCACGATGAACGCCGTGATGCCGCGATGTTTCAGTGCCGGATCGACGGTGGCGAAGACGATGGCGGTATCGGCGTGCGTCCCGTTGGTGATGAAGACCTTGCTGCCGTTGAGAACGTAGTCGTCGCCGTCGCGCGTGGCGGTCGTCTTGAGCGCGGCGGCGTCGCTTCCGGCCCCCGGCTCGGTGAGCGCGAAACAGCCCAGCTTCCGGCCGGCGGCGAGCGGCGCCAGGAATTCGCGCTTCTGCTCGTCGGTCGCGTGGCGCATCAGCGGATCGCAGACCAGCGAGTTGTTCACCGACAGGATGACCCCGCTCGAGGCGCAGACGCGGCTGATCTCCTCGATCGCCACGCAGTACGAGACCATGTCCATCCCCGCGCCGCCGAACTCCTCGGGGACGCAGACGCCCGCCAGCCCGAGCTCCCCGGCCTGATGGTAGTAGTCGAGCGGAAACTCGCCGCTGGCGTCGATTTCACGGGCGCGGGGCGCCACGACCTCGGCCGCGAAACGGCGCACGGTGTCGCGCAGCATCGTCTGTTCTTCGTTGAGCTCGATTTCCATTTTCACCCTCGCAGCGATGCTACCAGTGCGAACCGGCGGCGGAACGCGCCGTGGCGCGCCGCCGGCCCGCCGAACCGCCTCGCCGCGCCGCCGGCGCTTGGCCGGCGGCGGATTCTGCGACAAGATTGCCCATCATGGCCGATTCGAACCGACTGACGTTCACCGACATTGAACTGCGCAGCTACCTGCCCTCGGGCTGGGGAATCCGGCGCGCCGGCTCCGGCGGCTGGAACGCCGGCAAGAGCGCCTACGAGGTCGAGGTCTACGACTCGACGGACAACGTCTGGCCACTGCGTATCTCCGGCAAGGAAGCCGCAGCCCAGGGACGGCTCGAGGCGCTCAAGGCCAGCGTCGACGTGCTCTATCGTCAAGCCCTGCGCTGACCGGCGCCAGCGCAGGAAACCGGCTCAACCCGCCTGGCCGCCCTGCGGCCGGCTTCCCGGCTTGACGGCCTGCGAGCCGGCGCGGCACAGGGGGCAGTCCCCCCCGTCGTAGGTCGGCAGATCGAGCGGCAGGAGCGCCGCGTAGGGCACCGCAAAGCCGTGCCGGCCGCCGCTCCGGTCGATGATCGAACCGATGCCGACGACCACCGCGCCGGCGGCTTCGGCGAGCTCTGCGGTCTCGAGGGTCGACTTGCCGGTGGTGACCACGTCCTCGACGATCACCACGCGCTCGCCGGGCGCGAGCTCGAAACCGCGTCGCAGGGCGAGCCTCTCGCCGGCACGCTCGGCGAACCGGAACGGCACACCCAGCGCCCGCGCCACCTCGTGGCCGATGATCACGCCGCCGAGCGCCGGGGCCAGCACGGACTCCGGCGCGAGGTGGGCGAGCAGCGCGGCGATTCCCTCGCCGGCCTGCGCCGCCCGCTCCGGACTCTCCAGCAGCAGCGCGCACTGGACGTAGGCCGGAGAGTGCAGTCCCGAAGAGAGCAGGAAGTGGCCGCGCCGCAGGGCGCCGCAGGATTCCAGGGTTTCCAGCAGGGCGCTAGTCGTCTGCGCTCGCGGGGAGTGCGGGGTCGCGTCGTCGGATCTCATACTGCTCCATCTTCTTGTAGAGATTGCTGCGTGGGGTATCGATGGCGAGCGCCGTCTGGGTCACGTTCCACTGGTGGTCGCCGAGCTTCTGCACCAGGAAGAGCTTCTCCGCCTGGTCGCGGAACTCGCGCAGCGTCTTGAGCCCCTGGAACGACTGGCCGAGCTCGACGCGCGCGCTCCCCGCCGCCCCGGCCACCGCTTCGCGGCCGATGACATCGCCCGGCGTCAGGATCAGCAGGCGCTCCACCATGTTGCGCAGCTCGCGGACGTTGCCCTTGAAGGGCAGCATCTGCAGGAGCTCCAGGGCCTCCGGGGCGAAGCGTTTCCGGCGGTAGTTGTTGGCCTCGCAGAAACGGCGCGAGAAGTGCTCGACCAGCAGCGGAACGTCCTCCAGGCGCTCGCGCAGCGGCGGGGTTCGGATCGGCACCACGTTCAGGCGGTAGAAGAGGTCTTCGCGGAATCGCCCCTCCCGGATCTCGTCCTCGAGCTTGCGGTTGGTCGCCGCGACGACGCGGACGTTCACCTTGACGACCTTGTCGGCGCCGATCGGCTCCACGTCGCCGCTCTCGAGCACCCGCAACACCTTCGCCTGGGTGCGCGCCGACATGTCGCCGACTTCGTCGAGGAAGATCGTCCCGCCGTCGGCGGCGACGAACTTCCCCGTCTGGCGGCGCACCGCACCGGTGAAGCTCCCCTTCTCGTGGCCGAAGAGCTCGGACTCGATCAGCTCTTCTGGAATCGCCGCACAGTTGACCTGGACGAAGGCCTGCCCGCGCCGCGCGCTCGACTCGTGGATCGCGCGCGCGACCAGCTCCTTGCCCGTGCCGCTCTCGCCGGTCACCAGCACGGTCGCCGTGGTCGGCGCCGCGAGCTCGATCGTCTCGCGCAGGCGCCTCATCGTCGGGGAGACTCCGATCAGCAGGGAGCTGTCGACCCCGCCCGGTGCGCCCTCCTTGTCTTCCGACAGGCGCCGCGCCTCGACGGCGTTGCGGACCGAGACCAGCAGCCGGTCGCTCTGAAAGGGTTTCTCGAAGAAGTCGAAGGCGCCGCGGCGGGTCATTTCCACCGCCGTGGCGATGTCGGCGTGGCCGGAGACCACCAGCACCGGCATGTCGTAGCCGCGCTCGCGCAGCGAGCGCAACGTCTCGGCGCCGTCCATCTCCGGCATGCGCAGGTCGAGCAGGATGGCGTGCGGCGGACGCTCGCGGACCTTCTGCAGGGCTTCGAGGCCGTTCTTCGCCTCCTCCACCCGGTAGCCCTCGAACTCGAGCACCATCCGCAGGCTCTCACGGATGGCGGCTTCGTCGTCCACCACGAGAATCGACGCTTTGGCGGCGGCGCACATGTTTCGAGTGTAACAAACGAAAAAAGGGGCCGGCTCGCCATCGAGCCGGCCCGGAGGAGATGAGGAGGCCTGCTGGTCTTGCCACGGCCCGCGGCCGTGCGGACTCAGGGCACGCGGACGATGGCGAAGTAGTTCACCTGCCGGCTGCCCTGCCCCTGCGGGTTCACCCTTCGCAGGTACAGCCGCAGGAACGATCCCGAGGGCACGCCGCCGACGAGACTCTCGAACTCCTTCACGTTGGGCGTCGCCTGGCCGTTGACCTCGAGAATCAGGTCGCCTTCCGCCACGCCCTCGTCGTAGAGCGGGCTCGAGGCCGCGACATCGCGCACCAGCACCCCCTCCACCGATCCGGCCAGGCCGAGGCTCTGCCGCAGCGCCGGAGTGAGATCCTGGTACTGCAGGCCGAGCCAGCCGAAGCCGCGCTTGCCTTCGTCACCCGGGGTGGCCGCTTCGGCGGCTTCGTCCGCTTCCTGGCGCTCGGAGAGCTCCACCGTGCGCTGCAGGCGCTTGCCGTCGCGCAGGATCTCGAGCTCGACCTTCTTTCCCGGCCCCTGCGCGGAGACGTAGTCGATGAGATCGCGGGTCTCCTTCACCTTGCGGCCGTCCACCGACAGCACCACGTCGCCGTGCTCCACTCCGGCCTTCGAGGCCGGGGAGCCGTCGACCACCTGGGTCACCAGGGCGCCGCCGGCCTCGGCCAGGCCGAACGCCTGCGCGCGATCGAAGTCGATGTTGGTGATGTTGACGCCGATGTAGCCGCGGCTGACCTTGCCCTTCTCCTTGAGCTGCGGCAGCACGGCCTTGAGAGTGCTCACGGGGACGGCGAAGCCGATGTTCTCGGCGCCGCCGTTCATCGCGGTCGCGATTCCGATCACCTCACCGGCCAGATTGACCAGCGGACCGCCGGAGTTGCCCCGGTTGATCGCCGCATCGGTCTGGATGAAGTTCTCGAACGACGTATCGCGCGTCAGGCCGATCGCCCTGCCCTTGGCGCTCACGACGCCGACCGTCACGGTGTGGTCGAGCAGCAACGGGTTGCCGATCGCCATGACGTAGTCGCCCTGGCGCAGGCGATCGCTGTCGCCGAGCGGCAGGAAGGAGAGCGGTCGGCCGGCGTCGATCTTGAGCAGCGCCAGGTCGGTCGCCGGGTCGGCGCCCTTCACCGTCGCGTCGTAGTAGCGCTCCTCCAGCCGCACGCGAAGCTTCGTCGCCCCTTCGATGACATGGTTGTTCGTCACCACATAGCCGTCGGCGCTGACCACGAAGCCGCTGCCGCCCGAGTCCGAGCGGTATTCACGGTTGTCGTCCCCCTGCGGCTGGCCGCCGCGAGGACCGAAGAAGAACTGGAAGGGGTCCTGCGAGCCGCCGTGCCCCGGAATGCGCCGGGCGTCTGCCTTTTCGATCGTCTGCGCCTCGATCGACACCACCGCCGGAAGGACCTTCTCCGCCAGATCGGCGAAGGAGGGCAGGTAGGCCGTCCCGCCGCGGGCCTGGGACGGCGCTTCGCCCGCAGGCGAGGCCACGGCGGACGCCGCGGTTGCGGCCGGGGCGGCCACGCCCTTGGCCGAGAGGTCGAGCCCGCCGGCGAGCACCATTCCGAAGATCACGGCTCCGAAGAGCAAGCCCAGCGTCGTGACGGTTCGGCTCGGATGCGTGGAAGACGACATTGAGGAATCTCCTATGGAATCGTTCTGTTTGCCCTGCCATTGGCCCTCTTAGCAAGCGCCGTGCCCGCTCCGCAGTGCCATCGCGTCACTCTGACGCGGAACCTCAAACCCCGGCTTTCCCGTAACTTGCCATACCGGGGGCGCCGCGCTATCATCCCCCTTGACAGCTTGCCTAACGGTTGTGAGGTGGGCCGATTAGCCCACCTTTTTTGTTGTACGGCAGGCATTGGACGGGATGGCCGGAAAAGGGATCGACCCCGAGATCGGCGCGGAGCTGGCCGAGATCGCTGCAGCCCAGGGCTGCGAGCTTTTGCAGGTCGAGTTCCAGGCCGGCACTCTGCGCCTCATTCTCGACCGCGAGGGAGGAGTTCGTCTCGAGGATTGCGAGACGGTCTCGAAGCTGGCGTCGGCATTTCTCGACGTGCGCGACTTCGGGTCGGGCCGATACACGCTCGAGGTGAGCTCGCCCGGGCTGGACCGGCAGCTCTACGGCCCGCGCGATTTCGCGCGCTTCGTGGGGAGCCGGGCCAGGGTACGTTTCGTCGACCCGGCATCGGGCAAGCGCGCCACGGTCGTCGGGCGCCTGGCGTCTTTCGACGAGGCGGCAGGCGAAGTGGAGATTGTGGAGATCGAAAGCAGGCCGGTGTTGCGCCTCAGATTGCAGGACATCCAGCTCGCGAAGCTGGTGATCGACGCGTAGGAACAGGACGGTATGGCTCAGACACAGACAGCCCCGGAAGTCAATCTTGGAGATGTGCTGCGCCAGGTCGCGCGCGAGAAGGAAATCGACTACGAGCGCTGGGTGCAGGCGCTCGAGGACGCGATGGCTTCGGCCGCCAAGAAGCAGCACCGGATCAAGGAGCCCGTTCGCGCCACCTGGAATCCGGAGACCGGCAAGTTCGACGCCTGGACGGTGAAGAAGGTCGTCGAGGTGGTCGAGGACCCCGCCGCCGAATGGACCGTGGAAGAGGCGCAGCCCCACAAGGCCGGCGCGCAGGTCGGGGACGAGATCCTCACCCCCATCTCCACCGAAGGCCTCGGACGCATCGCCGCCCAGTCCGCCAAGCAGGTGCTCTACCAGCGGGTGCGCGAAGCCGAGCGCGAAAAGGTCTACAACGAGTACATCGATCGCGTCGGTGAAGTGGTCAACGGAACGGTCAAGCGCTTCGAGCGCGGCGACATCATCGTCGACCTCGGCCGGACCGAGGCCGCCGTCCCCCGCCCGGAGCAGGCGCGCCACGAGCGCTACAGTCAGGGAGAGCGCATCCGCGGCGTCATCGTCGAGGTGCACAAGCAGCCCAAGGGGCCGCAGATCATCCTTTCGCGCACCGATCCGCGGCTTCTGGTCAAGCTGTTCGAGATGGAAGTGCCCGAGATCTACGACGGCACGGTGATGATCAAGGCGGCCGTCCGCGCCCCGGGAGAACGCGCCAAGGTAGCGGTCTACAGCCGCGAACGGGACGTCGATCCCGTCGGCGCCTGCGTCGGCATGAAGGGCACCCGCGTGCAGTCGATCATCCGCGAGCTGC
>CAZQTL010000017.1:0-7891 GCA_964595975.1 uncultured Thermoanaerobaculia bacterium
CGGCGGCGCTGCTCGAGCCCGCGCCCGGAGACGGCGGCCTCACGCTGCTGCACCGCGCGCCGCCGCACGGACGGGCGCGAGCCCTCAACGCCGGGCTCGACGCCGCGCGCGGCCGCTTCGTCGCCTATCTCGACGACGACGACCTCTTCCTCCCCGACCACCTCGCGACCCTGGCGCGATTCCTCTCGGGCAGTGACTCCTATCGCGTCGCTTACACCGACGTCGAGCAGGTCGAGCAGCGGCTCGGTCCCGACGGGCGCTACCACCCGGGGCGCCGGCTGGTGGTCTATGGTCAGCCGTTCGACGGCGACCGCCTGCTGTCGTCGAACTACATCTCGCTCATCGGCCTGATGCACGCCGCCACCGACCTGCGGTACGACGAGAGCTTCGACATCCTCGAGGACTGGGACTTCATGATCCGCCTGGCCGAGCGCGGACGTTTTCATCGCCTCGCCGGCATCACCGCCGTCTATCGCGTGCGCGACGACCAGTCGAACGCCACCACGGTGACTCCGTGGCACGGCGTCGAAGCCGAGGCGGCGCGCCGCAAGCTGTTCGCAAAGCACTGGCACCGCCACAGCGTCGCCACCCAGGCGGCCCTCGTGGACAGCTTCCAGAACGAGGCGTGGCTGCTGCGCACCGAGCGCGCGCAGCTCGCGGAGCGTCTGGCCGTCGAATCGGCGAACGCGGCGCAACGGATCGCCGCCCTCGAGTCCGAGGTCGCCGCGCAGGCGCAGCGGGCCGGCCGGGCCGAGGCCGATCTCGCCGCCTTCCGCGGCGACGCCGCGCGCCAGCTGCAGGCGGCCGGCGAGCGCGAGAGCGCGCTGCTCGCCACCCTGCAGCAGATCTACGCCTCGACCTCATGGCGCACGCTGTCGCGCTGGTGGAGACTCAAGGCAACGCTCCTCGGCCGATGACCGTCAAGCTCGACCTCGTCATCCCGGTCCACAACGCGTTGCGGGCGACGCGCGACTGCCTGCGCACGGTCCGCGCGTTCGCTCCGGCCTGGGCGCGCATCCTGGTGATCAACGACGCCAGCGATGCGCGCACCACCGAGTGGCTGCGCGAGCAGGAGGGGATCACGCTGCTCGAGAACCCGGTCAACCTGGGCTTCGTCCGGACGGCGAACCGCGGCCTGCTCTTTTCGGATGCGCCCTACGTCTGCCTGCTGAACAGCGACACCCTGCTGACGCCGGGCGCCCTCGAGCGCATGGTCGAGCGGCTCGACCGCGAGCCGGCGATCGCCATGTGCTGTCCGCTGTCGAACAGCGCGGTCAACCTGTCGGTGAAGATCCCGCCCGGCGAGGACGTCTTCTCGTTCGCCAGCCGGGTCGCCGAACGCAGCCCGGGGGCCTATCCCGACGTCACCACCGTCGTCGGCTTCTGCCTGGTGGTGAAGCGCGAGGTCATCTCCACCCTCGGCGTCTTCGACGAAGCCTTCGACCGCGGGTACTGCGAGGAGACCGACTTCCACTTCCGCGCCCGGGCCGGCGGCTGGCGCTGCGTCGTGGCCGACGACGTCTTCGTCTATCACCGCCAGGGAGCGAGCTTCTCGGACAGCGACGCCCGTTTCGCCAGGAATCGCGAGCTGCTGATGGCGCGCTGGCGCCACCGCTACGAGAGCGAGGTGGCCGAATTCAATCGCCGCAACGAGCTCGGGGCGCTGCGCGACGCGCAGACCTTCGCCTGGACCGGGGCGCGGACGACGGCGCCCTACGACGTCCTCTTCGTGCTGCCGATGATGGGCGTCTTCGGCGGCGTGGCCGACGTTCTCGAGCTGACCAACGCGCTAGTGCTCGAGGGGCTCCATGCCGGCGTGGTGATTCTCGAGGAGGCGGCGAGCGAGATCGATCTCGAGCTCTTCTTCACCCCGATCCGTCTCTCTCCCGATCGCTTCGCCGACGAGTTGCCGGCGACCCGGGTGCTCGTCGCCACCGCGTATCAGACCGCGCCGCCGGTCGCGCTCGTCGCCGCGCGCCGCCCGGAGACGCGGGCAGCCTACTTCGCCCAGGACTACGAGGGCTGGTTCGGCGGCGATCCGGTCGAGGTCGTCGCGCAGACCTACGATCTCGTGCCGCAGCTCACCGCCATCTCGACCTGGCTCTCCGACCTGATCGCCGAGCGCCACGGCCATCGCGCGACCGTCGTGCCGATGAGCGGCGATCCGGAGGTCTTCTACCCGCGCGGCGACCGGACGGACGCCGGACCGGTGCGCGTGGTCGCGATGCTGCGCTACGAGGAGCGGCGCGGCTTCCGCTACCTCCTGCCGGCGCTGCGCCGCGTCGCCGCGCATCCGGCGGTCGAGATCGTTCTTTTCGGCGCGCATCGCTTCGAGGAGGAGAACTTCCCCCACCGGCATGTCGGCGTGCTCTCGCGGGACGGCGTCGCGCGCCTTCTGTCGACCGCGCACATCGTCGTCGACCCCTCGCTTTTCCAGGGTTTCGGCCTCGTCGGGCTCGAGGCGATGGCCTCCGGCGCCGCCTGCGTCCTCACCGCGAGCGGCGGCGTCATGGAGTACGCGCGCCACGACGACAACGCCCTGGTCGTGCCACCCGGCGACGAGCAGGCTCTCGCGGCGGCGATCCTCCGGCTGGTCGAGGACCGGCCGCTGCGCGAGCGGCTCGCGGCCTCGGGTCTCGCCACCGCGCGCACCTTCACCTGGAAGAGGAGCGCCGAGAGCTTCATCGCCTTTCTGCGCGCGCTGCCGGAGCCCGCGCCGGCCTCGGCTGCGGAACGCGCCGCGCTCGAGCTCCTCTGGCGCACGAGTTGCCGGGATCGCGCGACGATCGCCAACCTCGCCACCGAGCTGTCCGCGCAACGCGAGACGCTGGCCGCCATCCGCAGGTCGACCTTCTGGAAGGCGGCCGAACCCTACTGGCGATGGAAGGCCCGCCTCAGCGGGCTGGGTGGGCGACGACGTTGACGTAGAGGTGGAAGCGGTCGTCGTTGCGGATCGCGCCGAGCATCGTCGAGTAGGGCTGGATGCCGAAGTCGCTGAAGCGCAGCTCGGCGAAAGTCTCCGCGGTAAGCACATCCTCCTTCTCGGACCAGACCGCCGCCAGTTTTCGCTCGAGGGTCCGGTCCCGGATCGTCAGCCGAAGAAGGAGGTTCCAGGCTCCTTCCGCGCCGGCCGCGGACGCGCCGCCGCGCTCGAGGCGCAGGACTTCCGCGCGGATCTCAGGGAACTTCGCGCCGTCGAGCTGACTTGCCCCGAGCATCGCGGCGCGCACCTTCTTTCTGTCCGAGTCCGGCACGGCGGGGAGGTCTTCCTTCTGCAGTCCCAGCTCGCGCAAGCGGCCCTTGAGCGCGGCGCGCGCCGCCGGCGCGTCGACTTCCAGCGCTTCGGTGGCGACGACGAAGGTGCACTTCGTCGCCTCGGGGTGCTCGCTCTCGAAGTCGAGCAGGACCTTCGGCGCGGTGGCAACGATCAGATGGTCGTGCGCCAGGCCCGAGGCGATGCCCGCTTTGTGGGTGAGAACCGCGAAGGTCGACCGCCCGGGGTCGATGGTGTATTCGGCCCCCCGGGCCCCGACGGCCGCGAGGGCTGCTGCCAGGAAGGTGCCCAGGAGTGCGCCAGCCCGTCCTCGTTCCGTCATCGCTCGACTCCCGGACCGCGGGAAGGACTGCAGCGCGGTCGCCACCTGGGAGATTAGACAGCCGGGCAGGCCTGCGGAACTGACCAAAGTGAGGCGCCGCGCCCGGCCCGGGCTTGCCACCCGGGCCGAACGCGGCGCAAACGTCAGGGCTGCTCTGGGCTCAGTTTGCGGCGGCCGCCTCGTCCTCGTCCTGCACCTCGAGGACGATCGTGCGCGCGCCGGGCTCGCCGGCAACGAGAGCGCCCGGCTTCGGGGCCGAGTCGCGCAGCGCCTCGAGAACCGTGGCGCGAGTCGCTTCATCGAGCTCCTGGAACTTCGCCGAAGCCTGAAGGCGCGCGATCGTCGCCTCGATCGGCAGCGGAATCGCCGTCAGCTCGCCGTCGCCGGTGGTGAAGGCGAAGCCGTGCGCGCCGGCTTCCGGCATCCGGCGCAGCATGACGACGTCGTGGCCGTCGCCGGTGTCGCCGCCTTCGGCCGCCACCTTGTTGCGCAGGATCATGACGTTGGCGGCGCCGTCCTCGCCTTCGCCGCCGCTGGTCACCACGATCCTCTTCTGGAACGACCCGGGTCCGGAAGAAGCGTCGGCGGAGAGGTGGTCGGCGAGACGGATCTTCTTGCCGTTGAGGTCGAGCTCGAAGCCCTGCTCGTCGCGGGTGACGACGACAGGCGTGCCGCTCTCCGTGGTGAGCGTGCGGCTCTCGCCGATTTCGAGCTCGTGCAGATCGGTGAGCTCGATCCGTTCGGCGCTGCCGTCCTGATCGAGGACGAGCTTCATCTTCGTGTGGCGGACCGGCTCGGCTTCGGTCGCCGCGGCCATTCCTGCCGCCGCCTCTTCGGTCGCGGCCGCGTAGGCGAGGCTGGCGGCGGCCGCCAGGACCAGACCTGCCAGGGAGAATGCCGTCCAGCGATTTCGATTGGGCATCGTAGGGCTCCTTCGAGAGTTGTGCGGCTCGCGGCCGCGTCCGGCAGACAGGAATGGCAAGGACGATGCCAGCTGAAAGAGCTGCGTTCGCGGGTTTCGCTCTCCTCAAATGGGGAAGCCGCTGCCGCGATGGGGAACCGCCTCAGCTCTGCAGCGGTTCCGGTTCGGCGAGCCCGTGCTTCTCGAGGCGGTAGAGAAACGCCTTGTACGGCAGGTCGAGCAGCCGGGCCGCCCGGGCGCGATTGCCGCCCGCGAGGTCGAGCGCCTGCCGCAGCGCCTCGCGCTCGTGCGCCTCCCAGGAGAGACCCTGTGCCGGCAGGCGGAAGCCGCCCTCGCCTTGTGCGCGGCCCGTGAGCTCGGCCGGCAGGTCTTCGAGCCGCACCTCGCCGGCGTCGGCGAGCAAGGTCAGGCGTTCGACGACATTGGCGAGCTCGCGCACGTTCCCGGGCCAGGAGTACTCGATGAGGGCCTTGCGCACCGCGGTGGAGAGGCGCGCCTGCGGCAGCCCGTGGCGGCGGGCGGCACGGGCGGCGAAGTGCTCGGCGAGCAGCGCGATGTCTTCGCGCCGTTCGCGCAGCGGCGGCAGGGCGAGCGGCACCACGCTCAGCCGGTAATAGAGGTCCTGGCGGAAACGTCCGGCGGCGATCTCCGCCGCGAGGTCGCGGTTGGTCGCGGCGACGACGCGCACGTCGACCGGCACCTCGGCGCTCGCGCCGACGCGGGTGATCCTGCCCTCCTGCAGCGCGCGCAGCAGCTTCGGCTGCAGCGCGAGCGGCAGCTCGCCGACCTCGTCGAGGAACAACGTGCCGGAGTCGGCGGCCTCGAAGCGCCCGGCGCGGGCGCGGTCGGCGCCGGTATAGGCGCCGCGTTCGACGCCGAAGAACTCCGACTCGAGGAGCCCCTCCGGGATCGCCGCGCAGTTGACCGCCACGAACGGCCTGGCGCTGCGCGTCGAGAGCTGGTGCAGTGCGCGCGCGGCGAGCTCCTTGCCGGTGCCGCTCTCGCCGGTGAGGAGGATGGTCGCCTGCGTGCCGGCAAGGCGCTCGACGCGGGCGAACAGCGTGTGCATGGCCGCCGAGCGGCCGATGAGGTCCACCAGGCGATCGCGCTCGCCGATCTCCGCCGCGAGCCGCCGGTTCTCGCGCTCGAGCCGTCGCCGCGCGAGGGTGCGGTCGATCGCCAGGCGCAGCGCCTGGGACTCGAACGGCTTGGCGAGATAGTCGTCGGCGCCGGCGCGGATCGCTGCGACGGCGCGGGCGATGGTGCCGTAGGCGGTGACCATGACGAAGCCGGCATCCGGGTACTGGGCGCGGACGTGCTCGAGAAGCTCGCCGCCGTCGCCGTCGTCCAGGCGCCAGTCCGAGATCACCAGGTCGACCGGCGCGCGCCCGAGCTCGCGCTTCGCCGCGGCCAGCGAATCGGCCTCGGCGACGCTGTACCCCTCGGCCGCCAGCAGGCCGGCGAGCAGCCGGCGCTGATCGGCTTCGTCTTCGACGACCAACAGGCGCTCGTCGCTCATCGCCCGGCCTCCGCCGGCGGCAGGCGGTCGCCGATCTCGAGCGTGACGCGCGTACCCGTGCCGGCGCCCTCGCGCGGTTCGAGCCGCAGCGCGCCACCGTAACGCCCGGTCACCAGGCGGTGGGCCAGGAAGAGTCCCATGCCGGAGCCGTGCGGCTTGGTGGTCACGTGCGGCTCGAACAAACGCTTTCGCACCTCGTCGCGGAGTCCTCCACCCTCGTCGTCGATGGCGATGCGCATGCCCGAAGTGGCGCCCCGGTCGACCCGAATCGCGACCCGGCCCCCGACCGGGCTCGCCTCGACGGCGTTGACGACCAGCGCCTGCAGCACCGCCTTGAGCTCCGCCGGCACGGCCGAAACGCCGAACGGACCGGCGCCTGCGGTCTCGACATCGATCCGCACCCGGCCGCCGCCGTCCTGCAGCGCTTCGAGGGCGACTTCGCGGCAGAGCTGCGCGAGATCGACCGGCTCGGCCTGGGCCGAGCCCGCCGAGGCGAGGGCGAGGAAGGAGCGCAAGGCACCGTCCATGCGCCGGATCTGGCGCCGCGAGCCCTCGACCACCTCCGCCGGCGCCCCGGCCTGTTCGATCGCCAGACCGAGGGCGTTCAGCGGATTGCGCAGTGAATGCGCCAGGCCGCGCGCCACCTCGCCCAGCTCCGAGAGCTGCTCGGCAGCGGCCAGCCGGCGATTCTCGCGATCGAGCTCGGCGAGCCGGGCGGACATGCGGTTGAAAGCGGTGATCGCCCGCCCGACCTCGTCGGCGCGCGCCGCCGGGCCCGCCTCGACCTCGGCGCCGAGCTCGCCGCTGCCGAGGCGCTCCGCCGCCGCAGTGAGGCTGGAGAGCGGGCGCGTCAGGCGGTGCGCGAGGATCGCGGCGCCGAGCAGTCCGACGGCGAGCAGAGCGAGATTCCCCAGCAGCAGCCGCGAGCCGAAGCGATCGAGGGTCGTGGCGACGGCGTCGTCCGGGATCGGGATCCGGCGCTTCATCGCCGGTCCGCGCACGAACAGCACGTCGCGCGCGGCGTCGGTCTCGAGCACCATCTTGCGCAGTTGGGTCCCGGCGCCCTCCGCCTCCCCGGCCGCAGGGCCGTCCGCCGGCGCCGCCCCGACGGCCACCGCCGCACCCGCCGCCGACTCTGGGCTCTTGAAATGGAGCTCGCGGCGCAGCACGACTTCATGCGGACCGGTGCCGCCGGTCGCCTCCGGCGCAGCGCTCTCCGTGCCCGTGGTGACGACGACGATGTGAGTCTCGGCTTCGCCGCCGCGCGCGCCTTCACCCGCCGCCGGAGCGTCGGGCGCCCCGGCGCCGTCCGCCGGCTGCCGGCTCTCGGTGCGATAGGAGAAGCCGGAGAGGATCTCCTCGCCGACGCGGAAGGCCACCGTCCGGACGTCGTCGGTGACCGCCCGGGTCAAGGCGCGAAAGAGCAGCCACTGCCCGGCGAGCAGCAGGCAGATGAGTCCCCCGAGGAGGAAGAAGAGGCGGCGACGCAACGTCATCGCCGCCGAATCTAGCAAGGCTCGTGCCGCGTTTTCTCGAAATGACCCGCTGCGGCGTTCGGGGAGGGACGCGCGCGGCGCCTCAGGGGACGATCGCCGACCAGAAGTAGCCGCTCCCGATCTCGAAGCCGTCGGTATAGATCAGCTGCGAGGTCAGACGAGCGGAGATGAAGTCGAGGTCCCCCTGCAGGTCGGACAGTCCGCCGGTGACGACGCGGCCGTCGCCGATCGCCGCCGCGACGCAGTCGTCGACGACGGCGCCGGTCGTGAAGCTCACGGTCGTCCGCCCGGCGGTGCCGAAGCTCGCGTCGAGCCCCTGGCCGTCGGCGTCGAAACGCTCGAGCACGCAGTCGCGCAT
>CAZQTL010000017.1:7991-33648 GCA_964595975.1 uncultured Thermoanaerobaculia bacterium
TCGCGTCGAGCCCCTGGCCGTCGGCGTCGAAACGCTCGAGCACGCAGTCGCGCATGGCGAGGGTCTCGGTGTAGCCGAACGGTACGAGGCGATCGTCCGACTGCACGACGATCCCCAGCAGCTCGTCGATCTCGCCCGGCCCGCCGGCAAGGTCGACGTCCACCCAGCCCGCGAGGCCGAACGAGGAATCGAGTCCGAAGGCGGTCACTCTCACGAGGCTCCCCCTGGAGAATCCGCTGCCGCTCGAGCTCATGCCGACGATGAGGCCGCCGTCGCTTTGGAGTCCCAAGCCGACGCCGCGCTCGTGGGTCCCCGGTGTGGGGTTGTCGAGGAACCCCGAAGAGTAGGTCACGCCGTTCCCGGTGGTGAGGAGCAACGCATCGAAACCCTCGGTCGACGCCGTCGAAAGGTAACCCGTCGCCACCAGCTGCTCGCTCCCCGAAGGGAACCAGAGCGCGAGGTCGGTCAGCTTCGTCTCGCCGGGAACGGCGATGCTCAGGACCCCGCCGCTGCCGAACCCCGGATCGAGCGAACCCGTCGAAGTGAGCTGGAGGATGCCGAGCGTCGTGAGGTCGTCGGTCGTCCAGGCGACCGCAATGGCGCCGCTTGCGCGGACGACGATGCTGCACTCCTCTTCGTAGCGCGCCGCGCCGCCCAGCGGATTCACCAGCAACCGGCCGTCGCCGCTGAAGCTGGGGTCGGCCGCACCGTTGTCGAGCAGGCGCACCACGGCGAGCTCGCGCCCGCCGCTCGCGTCGACCTCGACGAAGCCGCAGGCGACGATCGCGCCATCGCGCTGGATCGCCACGTCGCCGGCGCGGTCGAGTGCATGCCCGCTCGGACCGGCGTCGAAGGCGACGGTCGCGCGGCCGTCGCCGGAGAAGCCCGCGTCGAGACTGCCGTTGGCCAGAAGGCGGGCGAAGGCGAAGTCGTCGTCCGTGGCGCTCCAGGCGGCCCGCCCCGCGAGCACCACCCGCCCGCCGGAATCGACCGCCACCGCGGCCCCGCGATCGTCGCCGCCGTTCACCAGCGCGAAGTCGACGCTCTGCCGGCCGTCGCCGCTGAACGTCCCGTCGAGCACCCCATCCGCGGCCAGCACCGCCGCCGGCGAAACCACAAGCCCCCAGAGCACGACCCCACCCACCGCCCACCGAATGTCCATGCGAACCCCTCCATCCAGAGAGTCGCGGAAATCGCCGGCAGGCGGACAAGGGGGCCGTCCGCCGCTCCGGCACGACCCGCTTTTCCGACGACGCGGTAGACTTCCGGCATGCCTTTGCGCTTCGGAATCAACGGGCTCGGGCGGATCGGGCGGGCGCTCATCCGCATCGCGGCGACCCGTCCGGAGCTCGGGCTCGAGCTCGCGGCGGCCAACGACTCCGCCGATCCGAAGCAGGTCGCGCGGCTCCTGCGTCACGACACGGTACACGGCGTCTTTCCCCTCGACGTGGCGTCGGGCGACGGGACGCTCGTTCTCGCCGGACGTTCCGTTCCCCTGTCGCGCGCCGCGACGCCGCAGGAGATCGACTGGGAGGCGGCCGGCGTCGAGGTGGTGATCGAGGCGACGGGGAAGTTCCGCCGCCGCGAGCTCGCCGCCGGACACCTCGGAGCGCGCAATCCGTCGCTTCGCCAGGTGGTGGTCTCGGCGACCGTCCCGGACCCCGACTTCACGCTCTGCATCGGGATCAACGACGGCGACCTCGACCCGTCGCGGCAGCGCGTGATCTCGAACGCCTCGTGCACGACCAACTGCCTCGCGCCGCTGCTGCTGGTTCTCGATCGCTCCTTCGGCGTCGAGCGCGCGCTGATGAACACCGTCCACTGCGTCACCAACAGCCAGAACATCGTCGACAACGCGCACGTCGATCCGCGTCGCGCCCGTTCGGCGCTGGCCAACATCATTCCGACGACTTCGGACGCGATTCCGTCGATCGTCCAGGTGATGCCGGAGATGCGCGGCAAGGTCGAGGGGCTCGCGATGCGCGTGCCGGTGGTGGCGGGCTCGCTGGTCGATCTCACCGTGAGCCTGGCGCGTGCGGCCTCGCGCGACGCCGTCGCCGACGCCTTCCGCGCCGCCGAGCGCGGCGATCTCGCCGGCATCCTCGGCACGACCGACGAGGAGCTCGTCTCCTCCGATGTCATCGGCGACCCGCGCTCGGCGGTCGTCGACCTGCCCCTCCTCTCTCTCGCCGGCGACCGCCTGCTGCGCGTCGTCGCCTGGTACGACAACGAATGGGGCTACACCAACCGCCTCGCCGAGCTGCTGGCCCGGCTGGCGCATTGACCCGACTTCTCGCCAAGGAGCGCTCTCATGACACAGCTGCTGACTCTCGAAGATCTCGATCTCGCGCGGTTGCGCGGGGTGGCGGTGCTGGTGCGGGTCGACTTCAACGTGCCGATGAAGGAGGGCAAGGTCACCGACGACACGCGGATCGAGGAGGCGCTGCCGACGATCCGCGAGCTCGCTGCGGCGGGAGCGCGGCTCCTTCTGTGCTCGCACTGCGGGCGGCCCAAAGGGGAGCGCAATCTCAAGTACACGCTGCGGCCGGTGGCGGAGAGGCTCTCGGTTCTCCTCGGCCGGCCAGTGCTGTTCGCCGACGACGCCATCGGCGAGCCGGCGGCGGCGGTGGCGGCGAAATTGGGCGACGGCGACGTGGCGTTGCTCGAGAATCTGCGCTTCCACGCCGGCGAGGAGAAGAACGATCCGGAGTTCGCCCGCGCGCTCGCCGCCAACGCCTCCGCCTACGTCGACGACGCCTTCGGCAGCGCCCATCGCGCCCACGCCTCGGTCACCGGCGTGCTGCCGTATCTCGCGCGCAAGGCGGCCGGCCGGCTGATGGTGCGCGAGGTCGAGGCGCTGTCGAAGCTCCTCGGCGAGCCGGCGCGGCCGTTCGCGGCGATCCTCGGCGGCGCCAAGATCGAAGGCAAGATCGACACGCTCGAGAACCTCCTGCCGCGGCTCGATATCCTGATGGTCGGCGGCGGCATGGCCAACACCTTTCTCGCCGCGCAGGGCCTCGATCTCAAGGCCTCCCTGGTCGAACGCGACCGCCTCGATCTGGCGCGCACCATCCTCGAGCGCGCCGCGGCCCAGGGCACCGAGGTGCTCCTGCCGACCGACCTCGTGACCACCGACAGCTTCGACAACCCGCAGGTCGTCCAGACGGTCGCGGCAGCGGAGATTCCGCGCGACTTCCTCGCCGTCGACATCGGTCCACGCACCCGCAAGGCGTACGCCGCCGCGGTGGCGCGCGCGCAGACGCTGTTCTGGAACGGCCCGCTCGGCGTCTTCGAGAAGCCGCCGTTCGACGAGGGGACCCGCGCCGTGGCGCTCGCCCTCGCCGACTGCCCCGGCTTCACCCTGATCGGCGGCGGCGAGACCGTCGCGGCGGCGCATCAGGCCGGAGTCGCCGACCGCATCGGCCATGTCTCCACCGGCGGCGGCGCGTCGCTCGAGTTCCTCGCCGGCAGGGCGCTGCCAGGCGTCGCCGCTCTCGTCCGGCCGACCGGCGGCGCGGGATGACCGGCGATCCGCATTTCGCGCCGCTGCCGCGCCGGCCGCTGGTGGCGGGCAACTGGAAGATGAACCTGGTGCGCTGGGAGGCCGACGCGCTCTGCCGGAGACTCCTCGCGGCGCTGCCGCTCGCCACCGAAGTGGCGGTCTTCCCCTCCTTTCCGCTGCTCCCCGGGGTGGTCGAGACGCTCGCCGGGAGCGGCATCGGCGTCGGCGGTCAGGATCTCCACCGCGAGGCGAAGGGGGCCCACACCGGCGACGTCTCGGGGTTGCAGCTGGCCGATGTCGGCTGTTCCTGGGCGCTCTGCGGCCACAGCGAGCGCCGCCAGGACCACGGCGAAGGGGACGAGCTCGCGGTCGCCAAGGCCCTGGCTGCCGTCCGCGCCGGCCTGAAGCCGCTGCTCTGCGTCGGTGAGACGCGCGCCGAGCGCGCGAGCGGCGAGACCTTCGCCGTGCTCGACCGCCAGCTCGCACCGCTCGCAGGTCTCGACCACAAGGACCTGCCGGGGCTGGTGCTCGCCTACGAGCCGGTCTGGGCCATCGGCACCGGCGAAACCGCCACGCCGGAGATCGCCCAGGAGGCCCACGCCCACCTCCGGCGTCGTCTGGAGGCGCTTTGGGGCGCTTCCGGCGCGGCCCTGAGAATTCTTTATGGCGGCTCCGTAACCCCTGATAATTCAAAGGGTTTAGCCGCCATGCCGGACATCGACGGGGGGCTGGTGGGAGGGGCGAGCTTTGACGCCGGCAAATTCCTCGCTATCATCTCTTCTTTCGCCGCTTGAGGCGCTTCGAGGTTCTCCGTGATCTATCTGCTGTACACGCTGCACGTCATCATCTGCATCTTCCTGATCCTGGTGGTCCTGCTGCAGCAGGGCAAGGGGGCGGATCTCTCCGTTTTCGGCGGCGGCACGACGATGGCCGCCTTCGGCGCGCGCAGCGCCACGAACCTCCTGCACCGCATGACCGTTGGCGGCTTCGTGGCGTTCATCCTGACCACGCTGGGAATCGCCTATCTCAAGGGTCACGTCGAAGGGTCTTCGGTCATGAAGGCGGCGAAGCCCGCGCCGGTCTCCGCGCCGGTGACCCCGGCCGCCGCTCCGGCGCCCGCTCCCGCCGATGCCACGCCGCCGCCCGCCGCTGCCCCCACCGAGACTCCGGCGCCGGCGCCGCAAACCCCGAATCAGCAGTAGAGAGAGCCTGAAGAGACGATGTTCGACAAGCTGGCCGAGCTGGCGGAATTGGTAGACGCGCACGTTTGAGGGGCGTGTGGGGTAACCCGTGCCGGTTCGAGTCCGGCGCTCGGCACCACTTTTCGTAGGACCAGGAAGTAGCGGAAGTCACCGCCCGGCGGGCGGCAGAGACAGCAAAGGCGGCGTGCGGAGGGATCCGCGAACGCCGCCTTTTCTTTTTGCTGCCGGGTCGCCGGGGCTTACGGCAGGAGCGTCGCCTTCTGGATCTGCACCACCGTCTCCGGCACGTCGGCGTAGGGCCCCTTGGTCGTGGTCTTCACCGCCCGGATCTTGTCGACCACATCCATCCCCTCCACCACCTTCCCGAACACCGCATAGCCCCAACCGCGCGGGTTCTTGCCGGTGTGGTCCAGAAAGCCGTTGTCGACCGTGTTGATGAAGAACTGCGACGTGGCGCTGTTGGGATCCATCGTGCGCGCCATCGCCACCGTGCCGCGGCGATTCTTCAGGCCGTTGTCGGCCTCGTTCACGACCGGCGCCTGGGTCGGCTTCTGCTGCATGTCGGCGGTGAAGCCGCCGCCCTGCACCATGAAGTCCTTGATCACGCGATGGAAGATCGTGCCGTCGTAGAAGCCCGACTTCACGTAGCCGAGAAAGTTCTCGACCGACTTCGGTGCCTTCTCCGAGTCGAGCTCGATGACGAACTTGCCGAGCGTGGTTTCGAAGGCGACGCGCGGGTTGGCGGACTTCGCCGGCACGGGGGCGGGGTTCGCGGCCTGCGGCGTCGGTGCCGGCGAATCGGAGCCCAGAAGGGCGGCGGCGAACAGCAGAATGGCGGGGCTCATGTTCTCTCCTTGTGGAATTGGGGTTGGGGCGAACCCGAATCGTAGCATCGAGGCCCCCAAGGCCACCCGGGGAGCGCCCGGCGCGCAAGGGCGTGGCTGTCTAGCCGCGACTCTCTGCTACCCTAGACTCGCAGACTCCGGCCGGAGACTGACGACGACGGAGAGACCAGGGAGGGGATCGAATGTCGCGCAGCTGGATCGTTCTGTTCGTTCTGCTTCTCTCTCCGGCAGTGGCCTCTGCCCAGGCTGCGGGCGACGCGGGCAGCGCCCGCCTCCGCGGGCGCTTCGAGCTCACGCCGACCGTCTCGTACAATTTCGGCGGAACACTCTCTGCGGAAAGCAGTTACTTCGAGTATTCCGACCTGGAGACCGCCGACGCCGAGGCGTTCGGCATCTCCTTCGGCATCCCGCTCTCGCCCAGGGCGCAGATCGAGCTTCTGGCGAGCCGCCAGCAGACCCGGCTCGAGAACGCCAGCGGGTTCTTCCCGGGCGGTCCCGGAGCCGTGGATCTCGACGTCAGCTACTACCACGTCGGCGGGCTCTTCCAGTGGGGCAGCGGCCAGGTGCATCCGTTCGTCGTCGCCAGCCTGGGCGTCACGACCCTGGTCACCGACCTTCCTGGGTCGCGCGACGAGAGCAAGTTCTCCGGCTCGATCGGCGGCGGCGTCAAGCTCTTCCTTACCGAGAGGATCGGCTTGCGTCTCGAGGCCCGCGGCTTCCGGACGCTGGTGGAGGGCGACGACAACGGCATCGACGGCTGTGACCACTGCGACGACTACCGCGACGGCACCGACTACGGCTACGCCGACACCTTCGACCAGATGCAGGCCTCGGTGGGGCTGATCATCGCCTGGTGATGCAGCTCGACGCGATTCTCCGGACGGCCGCTTCGACCCGATTGCGGCCGTTTCTCTCTGCGCCGTAGATCCCCGCGTCGGCCCCGGAGAGCAGCGGACATGGCGCCTATCGGGAGAAGCGGGAGGCCCTGGGGAGGGTGGCTGGCGAGGCGGCCCCTGAGGTCACCCGCCGCGGCGGGTGCCTGGTATCGACTTTGCTACCCTGTATTGCAGGCTCCGGCTGAACAACTTCCACCCCGGAGGAACCCAGGAGGGTTTTCGATGTATCGCAAGCTCATCGTTCTGTTCGTCCTGCTCATCGCCCCGGCGGCGGCCTTCGCGCAGGATGCCGGCCAGCCGAACAACGCGTATACCCGCGGCCGCTTCGAGCTCACGCCGACCTTCTCGTACAACTTCGGCGGCACGATCTCGGCGGAGGACAACTACCTCTCCGACTTCGACCTCGAAGCCGACGACAGTGAGGCCTACGGCGTCACCTTCGGCATCCCGCTCTCGCCCTGGGCGCAGATCGAGCTCCTGGCGAGCCGGCAGCAGACCCAGCTCGCCTACGATCGCGGCCTCTTCGGCGGCACCCGCGGTGCGGCGGACTTCGACGTCACCTACTACCATGTCGGCGGGCTCTTCCAGTGGGGCAACGGTCAGATCCACCCCTACGTCGTCGCCAGTCTCGGCGTCGCCAACCTCAATCCGGACATGGGCGGCGCGAGTGCCGAGAACAAGTTCTCGGGCTCGCTCGGCGGCGGCGTGAAGATCTTCTTCACCGACAACATCGGCCTGCGCCTCGAGGGCCGCGGCTTCTGGACGCTGCTCGACAGCAACGACGACTACTACTGGGACGACGACTGCTACTGCGACTACGGCTACTCCAACACGTTCGACCAGGGGCAGGCCTCGGCCGGCCTGATCATCGCCTGGTAGCTCAGTTCGCCGCTCGTTCCGGAACGGCCGCTTCCACCCGGTTGCGGCCGTTTCGCTTTGCGCTGTAGAGCGCCGCGTCCGCCGCCGAAAGCAGCGGCCGCGCGCGCGTCTTGCCGTCTCCCCTCACCTCCGCGCGCCCGGCGACACCGATCGACAGGGTGACCTTGAGCGGCTCGCCGCTGTCGATGGCGATCTCGAGCGCCTCGATGCGTTCGCGAATCTTCTCGGACAGGCGCACCGCGCCCTCGAGCTGCGTCTCGGGCAGCACGATCAGGAACTCTTCGCCGCCGAAGCGGCCGATGAAGTCGGTATCGCGCACGTGCGCGCGCAGCTCGGCCGCGACGCGCTGCAGAACCAGATCGCCGGCGAGATGGCCGTGGCGGTCGTTGATCCACTTGAAACGGTCGAGGTCGGCGAGGGCGATCGAGAGCGGCCGGTCGTAGCGGATCGAGCGGCTCCATTCGCGGTCGAGGATTTCGAGCACCGCCTCGCGCCGGTAGAGTCCGGTGAGGCCCTCGAAGGTCGCCGATTCGAACAGCCGAGCATTCTCGAACACCGTCGCCGCCTGCGTCGCGAGGAGCTTGAGGAGCTCCATCTCTTCGGCGACGAAACGCTCGCCGCCCTTCTTCTGGCCGAGCAGCAGCAGCCCCACGAGCCGCCCGTGCGAGAGCATCGGCACGGTGAGCTCGGCGCCGGCGCCGCGCACGCGCATGGCGAGCGAGCCGCCGGCGCGCTCGAGCTGCGAGGCGGGCATCGGCCGCGCGCCACGGGTGAGCGCCCGCAGCCCGGAATCGTCGGGGGCGAGCAGGACCGTCTGTTCGCTGTCCTCGAGCGCGATGCCGGAGGCGGCGAGGCTCATCAGCTGTCCCATCGGCGGAGCGGCGATCCAGATCGTCGCCGACGTCAGACCGAACGTCCGGCAGAGCTCGTCGCAGAGGTACTCGCCCATCCGCGGCAGCTTGCCGCGCGAAGCGAGATCGCCGACCAGCCCGAGGACGCGCTGGCGGAAGGCCTCGCTCTCGGGAAAGAGCCGGCGATCGATCAGTCCCTGGATGCGCTTGCGCATCGGATTGAAGATCAGGCCGAGCCCGAGGGTCGCCGCCGAGACCACCCAGACCGACTCGCGCCCGCCTTCGAGGGTGCGCGCAAAGAGCGCTCCGCCGGCGCCCAGCGCGGCATAGAAGATCAGCACCAGCGAAGTGGTGAGCGCGCCGTACAGGAGGCTCTTGCGGATCACCAGCTCGATGTCGAACAGCTGGTAGCGGAAGATGGCGGCGAACACCGCGACCGGAAAGGCGAGCAGCACCAGCGTCCACAGCGCCTGCGGCACGGCCACCGCGGGCAGGCCCAGGAGCTGCCGGCCGGCGAGGAAGAAGACGACGCACATCCAGGGCAGCAGACCGAGCAGCACCAGTCCGGCCTGCTGCCGGCCCTCGCGGCGCGGGTGGTGCAGAAAGCGCTCGCCGAGGATCAGCACCTGCGTCGCCGCCCAGACCGGCAAGCCGAGGTCGAGCAGAACGAACTCGGCCTGGCTCGAGCTCCACGGCAGGCGGCCGCCGCTGGTCTCGACGATCAGCGCGATCGCCGTGCTGGCGGCGACCACGCCGCCGATGACGTAGAAGGTGGGAACCAGCCAGGGACGCTTCTTGAGCCAGCTCGGGCGCTCCGGGACGAGCGCCGAGAGGTGGATCTCGGCCCCCATCTGCACGCCGGAGAGCAGGTAGAAGGCGACCGTCGACCAGAGGCCGATCGCCAGCGCATTGACCGGCTCGGAAGGCAGCGAGAGCTCCGCCGCCACCGCCAGCGAATAGAAGTAGAGCAACCGCGCACGGACGTCCCGGCCAGCCTGTCCGATCGCGACCATGCCGAGGGCGAGATAGGCACCCGCCACCAGCAGGTCGAGAAGAAGGCTGCTCCAGGAGACCGGAATTCCCGGCGTCAAGCTGAGGTGGAGCCGCTGGCCCGCGCGATCGATGACCACCGGCACCGGCTGGCCACGGCGAAAGCCGAGCGCGATCGCATCGTAGTCCGATTCGACCCGGATCGGCTGCCCGGCAATCTCGAGCACGCGGTCGCCTTCGCGCAGTCCCGCCGCCTCGGCCGGCAGGCCGGGAACCAGCGCCCGCAGGCTCACCCCGGTGGCGCTGTCGTTGAGCGTGAAACCGACCCGGCGGCCGCTGGCGGCGTCGGCGTGGGTCGCCTTGAGACAGAAGAGGCCGCCGAGCAGCAGAAGCGGAACGAAATAGATCAGCCCTCGGCGCAGGATCGGGGAGATGTTGGGCAAGGGAGCTCGCTGGCCTTCCGGTCGCAGGCCAAGTCTACGGCGGATCGGACGTTCCTGCGCTCGTCCAGGGTCCGCAGCGGGCGAGCCGCGCCAGCGCCCGGAGATTGCCGGCGACGAAACCGTCCCGAGCCACGACGGCGGCGGCGTAGTGGCTGCAGGACGGGGTGAAGCGGCAACGCACGCCGCCCTTCTGCAGCCAGGGAGAGATCCAGGCCTGGTAACGCCCGATCGCCGCGAGCTCGAGTCGCGCCGAGAGCTGGCTCGCCGGCGCGCGGGTCCAGTCGAAGAGGAGGAGCAGGACGCAGGCGAGGCCGGCGAGCCGCCACCGCCAGCCGCTGCGGGTGCGCCGCTCGCCCGCTCCTGCCGGCCCGGTCACGCCGGCAGCGTCCCGGTCGTGAAGCGAACCAGCCAGACGACGATCAGCAGGAGTCCGGTGGCGATGAGGAGACGCGGGACCAACCGGCGGAGCGCTGCGAGACGGCTGCGCACCGGGGGGCGCGGCGTCGCCCCGTCGCGCGGCCATCCGCGCAGGGCCCACCCCCACACCAGCCAGAGCAGGGCCGCCTCGGCAGCGAGGAGGAGGAAGAGCGGATGCCAGCGCAGCGACTCTCCGAGCTCGCCGTGCGCGAACGCGGCCGCGGCGCGGGTCAGGCCGCAGGCCGGACAGGCGAGGCCGGTGAGGCGATGAAAGAGACAGAGATCGGGCCCGCCGGCGGATGCCGGATCCCAGAAACTCAGGGCAAGAAGAAGGGCGACGAGCCCGAGGCCCGTCGCCCACCAGATGCGGACTGCCGACATCGTCACCTTCGCCCGGCCGTTGCGCGGACTAGTTCCCCGCCGCTCCCGACATCGCCGACAGGATCGCCAGACCGCCGGCGAAGAAGATCCAGATGACGGCGAGAACGAGGAAGATCGTGCCGATGATGCCGAGAATCATGCCCGCCATCGCCGTGCCCTGGCCGGCGGCCGGGCTGGTGCCGTCCTTGATCGCCTGGACCTCCTTCTTGCCGATGTACCAGGCGAACGGCGCGCACAGCTGGCAGCAGAGAAAGCCGAGAATGCCGAGGACCAGGGCGGTCGTCGCCTTGCTCGAGCCGGAGCTCGCGGGCGCCATCGGCGGAGCGGGCGGAGGAGGAATGTACGGGTCGTTCATCTCAGAACTTGTCCGCGAAGTCGGAGAGACCGGGGATGATGAAACGCTGGCCGTTGACCGCCTTCACGATCGAGAGGATGGTCACCACCAGCATCGGAATCCACAGGAAGAGCGAGATGATGCTCGTCACGCAGCCGACACCCGGGATGAAGGAGAGGATCGTGAACAGCACGAAGACGATGATCCAGGCGAAGAACTGGACCAGCCCGTGCTTGGCGTGCCACTGCACCTCTTTGTCGTCCTTCTCGGTCAGCAGCGGCACCAAGGCGAGCAGGCCGAGATAGGCGAGGACGAGCATCAGTGTCTTGTTGCTGTTCGCTGCGGCAGGCGGCGGCGGAACGGACGGTTCGCTCATGGTCAGCGTCTCCTCGCGAGAAAAAGGTTCATCTGCAGGCGTTGAAATCGCTTTCGAGTTTATACCCCGCTCCCGGGGCCGACAAGCGACTGCACCGCCTTCGAGCACCGCCCCTGCGTGGCGAAACGCGGCGGCGACCGCCGGCCGGTCGCCGGATTGGGGACTCTGCTGGAGGATACGGGAACGGCCGCGACCGAGGGACAACCAGGTTCAGGTGACCACCGGCTCGGCCTGGATTCCGAGCTCCTCGAGCGTCGCGAGAAAGGCCGGCAGCTCGCTCTCGACGACCGCGAGGACGAGTTCCGCCTCGGTGAGATAGCTCTCCGCGGCGAGCTCGACGAGCGGCGCCCGCACCAGACGTTTGACCGCACCGATGCGGTCGTAGGACACCCGCAGAAGCCAGCGCCGCCGCGGCAGCTCGAGCCGCGTCGGGAGCGCCGCGAGCGCCGCCTGCGTGGCCGCGGTATAGGCGCGGGCGAGGCCGCCCTTGCCGAGCTTGGTGCCGCCGAACCAGCGCACGACCACCGCCACGACGTCGCTCACCCCGGCGCCGGCCAGCGCGCGTAGGATCGGTTGTCCGGCGGTACCGGAGGGCTCGCCGGCGTCGGCGGCGCGCTCCTCGGCCGGCCAGCCGATCCGCCAGGCGAAACAGTGATGGGTGGCGTCGGGAAAGCGCTTGCGCAGCTGCTCGAGGAACTCCCGGGCCGCCTCGGCGGTCGGCGCCGGGGCCAGGTAGGCGAGGAATCGCGAGCCCAGCTCCCGGACCTCCGCTTCGGCGCGGCCGACCGGGACCCGGTAGCCCTCGGTCAGGAGGCGACCCCGACGGCGGGCGCAGCCATCCCGGCGAGAGTCCGTTCGTAGAGCGACCGGTACTGGCCGACGACTCTGTCCTGCGCGAAACGCGCCACGGCGCCGGCGCGGGCCGCCGCCGCGAAGCGCGTGTGGCGCGGCGGATCGTCGAGCAGCCCGATCGCTCCCGCCGCCATCCCCGCGACATCGCCGATGGGGAAGAGCAGGCCGTCGACGCCGTCGCGCACCACCTCCGGGATCCCGCCGGCGGTGCTGGCGACCACCGGCACCGCGCAGGAGAGAGCCTCGAGCGCCGCGAGACCGAACGACTCGCTCTCCGACGGCAGCAGGAAGAGGTCGGCGCCGTGGAGGACCTCTTCGACGGCGGCGATGTTGCCGAGGAAGGTCACCGCGCCGCAGGTGCCGCCCCGCCGGCAACGCTCCTCGGCCTTGGCCCGGTCCGGTCCGTCGCCGACCAGCAGCAGGCGCGCCGGCATCGCCTTGCGCACTTCGAGGAAGACGTCGAGCACGTCCATGATCCGCTTCACCGGGCGGAAGTTCGAGATGTGGATGAGGATCTTCTCGCCCGGCTTCGCCCACCGGCGCGCGCCGGCGGAGTGCCGGACCTCCTCGTAGCGCTGCGGGTCGATGAAGTTCGGAATCACCTCGATGCGGTCGGCGGCGAGTCCCAGCTGCTCGACGGTGGCCCGCCGCAGCGAGTCGGAGACCGCGGTCACCGCGTCGCTCATGCGCAGACCGAAGCGCGTCGTCTCGAGATAGCTCGGGTCGTTGCCGACCAGGGTGATATCGGTGCCGTGCAGCGTCGTCACCACGGCGAGTCGTTGCGGGGCGAGGATCTGCTTGGCGAGCACGGCCGAGATCGCGTTCGGCACGGCGTAGTGCACGTGCATCAGATCGAGCTTCTGGTGCCGCGCCACCTCGGCCATCTTCGATGCCAGCGCCAGCGAGTACGGCGGGTACTCGAACAGCGGATAGTGCGGCACGACGACCTCGTGGAAGAAGAGGCTCGGCGCGAGGAGCGTCAGGCGCGACGGCAGGGCGTAGCTGATGACGTGCACTTCGTCGCCGCCGGCGGCGAGCGCCATGGCGAGCTCCGTGGCGACGACGCCGGAGCCGCCGAAGGTCGGGTAACAGCTGATTCCGATGCGCATCCCTGGTTTAACGGATACCGCGCGGAAGAAGTTGCCACGGGTCGGCGACCGCGAGCGTGCGACGCGAGAGATAGGGCTCGCCGAACTCGGCCCCGATCTGGTCGCCGTAGTGCCGCGCGCGTCCCTCGATGGCGAGGCGGGTCTCGCGCGACGAGATCTTGGTCACCGGACCGTCGGCCGGGTTGGTCTCCCCCTGGCGCGGATGGAGCTGCGTGCCGTAGGCGTCGAGCGCCCGCATCTTGAGCTCCCAGGTCGCGCTCACGTCGACCACGAACGACGGTTCGAACGAGTCGTTCTGCATGTAGGTGAAGAACGCCGCCGGCCGGTGCGGCGTGCCGTGCCCGCGCCGCGCCAGCCCGGCGTAGAAGCAGGCGGCGGCGACGACCGCGTAGGCGCGCTCGTGGTCGGGGTGGCGGTCGATCGTCGCCGGTCCGAGCACCAGCTCGGGGCGCAACCGCCGCAGGAGGTCGATGACCTGGTCCTCTTCTTCCGGACCGGTGCGCAGCGCCCCGTCGCCGAGAGCCAGGAACTCGAGCTCGTGGGCGCCGAGAATCTCCGCCGCGGCCGCCGCCTCGCGCCGGCGCTCCTCGGTCGTGCCGCGCGTCCCCGCTTCGCCCGAAGTCAGGTGCAGGATCCCCACGCGGCGTCCCGCCCGCGCCATCAGGGCGAGGGTGCCGCCGCAGCAGATCTCGATGTCGTCGGGGTGCGCCCCGATGGCCAGGACGTCGACCGTCATGCGCGGGCTCCTTCCTCCTGGGTTACCAGCACCGGCAGCTGCTCCTCCGCCCGCGCCGGGCGCACGAACCGTTCCCGTTTGCGCAGCACCGGGACGAGCGCCGCCGCCGCGAGGGCGAGCGCGGCGGCGCCGGCGGCGAGCCGCCACGGCGCGGGCGCGAGCAGCACCGCGGCGGCAAACGTCGCCGCCCAGCGCGCCGTCTCGCTCGCCGGCAGCCAGGCGCGGCGGTCGAACAGCCCGCCGACGTTGGTGAGCCCCCAGACGGCGAACAGCGCCAGCGCGACCTTCACCGGCACGGTGAACAGCCCGCCGCCGAACAGCAGCGCGATCACCGCGCCCATGGCGAGCAGAAACTGGCCGACCGCCTCGGTGGCGAGCCCTCCGGGCGGGCGCGCGTCGTACTTGCGCCCTTCGATCGGCATGTACGGCGGCTTCTCGAACGGCACGTCCGCCGGGCGCCAGCCGGGGGACTTGAGGAAGATGAGCAACTTGTCGCGCCAGCGCCGGGTGCGGCGCGCCACGCCGACCAGCTCGCTCCAGTACTGCAGGTTCGCCCACAGCGGATTCCAGTTGGCGAGCGGCCGGGTAACGCCGTAAGCCGGCTCCTCCTCTTCGCGCTGGTAGGTGCCGAAGAGCCGGTCCCAGACGATCAGTACCCCACCGTGGTTGCGGTCGATGTACTTGGCGTTCGAACCGTGGTGCACGCGGTGGTTCGACGGCGTGTTGAGGATGCCCTCGAGAAAGCCCATACGGCCGATCGTCCGGGTGTGGATCCAGAATTGGTACAGGGTGTCGAAAGCATCGAGGGCGAGGAACATCATCGGCGGCACGCCGAGGAGCGCCAGCGGCCAGTAGAACGGTGCGCCGAGAAACTGCTGGATCGCGCTCTGCCGCAGCGCCACCGAGAGGTTGTACTCCTCGCTCTGGTGGTGAACGATGTGCGCCGCCCAGAGGAAGTTCACCTCGTGGCTGGCGCGATGGAACCAGTAGTAGAAGAAGTCGATGCCGAGGAAGGCGATCGGCCAGTGCGCCCAGTTGCCCGGATCGAGGCGAAAGAACGCGAAGCGCTCGAAGAGGAGGATGTAGCCGGCGAAGAGCACGGTCTTGCCGAAGACGCCGGCCAGCTGCTGGATCGTGCCGCAGGCGAGATCGTTGATCGTGTCGTTCAGCCGGTAGAGCGCCTTTCTCTCCCGGCGCTCCAGCCAGATCTCGAGCCCGATCAGGAGGAAGAAGACCGGGATCGAGAGCGCGATGGCATTGAATCCCTGCTGGCTCATGGCAGGCTCACGGCAGGGAAGCGATGTTAGCCCGATCCCGTCCGGCTGCGGAGGCCTCCGCGGAGCGGTCGGCGTTCGGGTCGATGAGCGAGAGCCGGCGCGGGTCGAGAGTCAGCTGCTCGAGCAGCGCCTGGCCGAAGATGGCGCCGTAGCGGCCGGCGAACCAGGCGGTCGAGAGAACCCGCTCCTGCAACCCGCCCTGGGGCCGGGTCGCCTGGCGCAGATTCTCGAAGCGCTGGTGGGCGACTCCGCCGCGGCGGGCCGCCGCCGCCTCCACTTTGGCGGCAAAGGCATCCAGCGCGCCGAGGAGGGTTTCGCGAGTCTTCGCCCATGGCTTCTCGAGCGCCGGATCGAGCGCCACCGCCGGCGAGCGCAGGCCGTCGAGGAGCTGCTCGGCGGCCGGCCGCGCGGCGGCGACGAAGCCGCCGCCGGCGAGCGCGGCGAGCCGATGGGCGATCGCCTCCGGCGCGAAGAGGAGCTCGTCGAGATCGGCGCCGAGCTCCGCCAGCTGCTCGCGCTGGCGGCGATCGAAGACCAGGACCTGGGGCCGCAGCGCGGTCCACGGCGCCGTCACGCCGAGGACCGGATAGACCGCCGCCGCCTGGGCGAGGTAGGCGGTCTCGCCCGGCCCCATGACCTGCAGTGTCGTGCCGAGGACCGCGTCCTGAATGGCCGGCCGGGCGAGCACGCCCGGCGAGACGAGACCCGGATCGCTCTCGAGCAGCGCCACGAGCCGGTCCACCGGTTCCGCCGGCTCGCTGGCCGGGGCCCCGCGCAGCCGGAAGCCGGTGTCGCCACTCCACTCGATGCGGCGTCGCGCCCCGTCGCGCAGCAGGAAGAGCGGGCTGGCGCCGCGCTGCGGCGCCACCTGGAGCTCGAAGCCGCGTGCGGCGATGCGCTGTTCGGCGGCCAGGTAGGCCGCCTCCACTGCGGCGCGCAGCTCGATCAGCCGCAGCAGGTGCGGGCGTTCGGCCTGCTTGAGCTCGGGCAGCATCGAATCGAGCAGGAGCGGCGAGCGCTCTCCGAGCAGCGCCACCGTCTGGCGCGCGAACGCATCACCGAAGCGCGCTCCCGGCGCCCACCACTCGCTGAGGCGCTGCCGCCACTCGCTGAAGCGCTCGCTCGGGTAGCCCGCGGCGAGGGCGGCGAAGAGGCTCTCGACCTCCGCGCCGATCGTTCGGCAGCCGACCGGGGCGAGCGGCGCGGGGTCGTCGGCGAGCGCCAGAGTCTGCAGGCCCGACGGTCCGAGGAAGGTGGCGCTCGCGACCTCCGCCCAGTCGTGATCTTCGGTCGCCATCCAGAACAGCGCCACCGCCGGCAGGCCGGCCGCTTCGAGGTCCTCGGCATGGCGCACCGCCGCAGCGGCCTTGACCAGAGCCAGGAGCGGCCCGCCGAAGAGGCCGGTCTGTTGCCCGCCGACGACCACCGCGGTCGCCGGATCGGCGAGCTTCGCCGCCAGCTCGGCGGCCCGGGGATGTCCGTACGCTGCGTTGGTGCGCGCCAGCCCGGCGGCGATCGCGCGCCGGTCGACGTGCGGCGGCGCCATTTCGGGCAGCGTCCCCGGGGCGAGCAGGCGCAGCGGCGCGAGGAGATCGGTCTCCTTGCCGGCGAGCCAGGCGGCCGGCATTCCTTTCACCAGGCCGTGGGCGACGAGATCGATCTCGGGAGCGGCGTGGGCCATCTGGCGCATCCTAGCGGACGGCGGGGCGGAGAGGGCGGTAGAATACGGGGTTCGATGTTGCGCCTCGGCAAGGTCCCGATCGACACCCCGCTGGTTCTCGCGCCCATGGCCGGCGTGACCGACCGCGATTTCCGCCTCATCGTCCGCCGGATCGGCGGCGTCGGGCTGGTGACGATGGAGTTCATCGCCTCGCGGGCGCTGGTGCGCGGCGTGGCGCGGACGCTCGACCTGATGCACTTCCTGCCCGAGGAGCGGCCGATCTCGATCCAGATCTACGGCTCCGACCCCGACACCATGGCCGAGGCCGCCCGCCTGGTCGAGGCGATGGGCGCCGACATCTGCGACATCAACATGGGCTGCCCGGCGAACAAGATCCTCAAGGGCTGCTCGGGCTGCGCCCTGATGGGCGACCTCGAGCTCGCGGAGTCGATCGTCTCCACCGTGCGCAAGGCGATTGCCATCCCGCTCACGGTCAAGTTCCGCCTCGGTCTCGACCACGAGCGCAAGAACTTCCTCGAGCTGGGACGGATCTGCGAAGCGAACGGCGCCGACGGCGTCGCCTTGCACGCCCGTACGGCGCGGCAGATGTTCGCCGGCGACGCCACCGTGCAGTGGGACGAGATCGCGCGGCTCAAGGCGGCGCTTTCCATCCCGGTCTTCGGCAACGGCGACGTCAAGGAGCCGGAGGACGCGCTGCGGATGATCGCCGAGACCGGCTGCGACGCGGTGATGATCGGACGCGCGGCGACCAAGAACCCGTGGATCTTCCGCCAGGCGGCGGATCTTCTCGCCGGCCGCACTCCCGAGGAGGCCTCCCTTCTCGCCCGCCGCGATCTCATCCTCGAGCACTTCCGGCTGGTCGCCCAGCGCGAGCCGTCGAAGTTCGCCATGCACAAGCTGCGCAAGTTCACCGGCTGGTACACCCACGGCGTGCCGCACGGCCGCGAGCTCCGGCAGCGCATCAACGAGCTCCAGGACGTGCCGTCGTTCCTCGCCGCGGTCGAAGAGTTCTTCGACGAGATGACGGCGGCGGCGGCTTGACCCGCCACGAGCTTCGGGTCGGGTTGCCGGTGGCGGAGCTCCCGGCGGCGCTCGCCGCCGCCGCGGAGGCCTGGGGCGCCGAGTGGACCGCCGACAGCGCAGCGCGCGACGGCGGGCGCCTCGTCCTGCCGGTCGTCTTCGGTCTGCGCCGCGGCGTCCTCGTCGGCCGGGTCGACTTCGAGCCGGCCGGCGATGGCGCGCGAGTCGCCTGGATGCTTGAGGAGAGCCACCTCGAGGTCCAGCGCGCGGCGGTCGCCGTCCTGGTCTTCACCGGCCTCGCCCTCGTTCCGGCGCTCGCCTGGCCGTTCCAGCCGAAGCTCCTCGCCCTCCTGCCGTTCGCCGCGGTCATGGGTCTCCTCGCCTGGTGGCTGGTGCTGTCGCGCCTGGAGACCAGCGGCCCGGAGGAGTTCTTCGCCACCGTCGGTTCCCCGCCGCCAGCCTCCCCCTAGCCGCTCCTCAGAACACGACCGCCGCGGACCAGAAGAAGGTCCAGCCGGACTCGAAGCCGTCGGCGAAAACCAGCGAGCTCGTGAGCCTGCGGTAGGCGAAGTCGGTGTCGACACCGATGTACTCGGCCCAGCCAGCGATGACCGGCCGGCCGGCCGCGAGCACCAGGCAGGTGACGCCGTCGTCGCCGTTGCCCGGGGGTGGCGCCGCCATTCCGAGCACACGCTTGCCGGTGCCCAGACCGCCGAACGAAGGGTCCAGCTGGTTGTCCGTCAGCAGACGCGCGACGCCGACATCGGAGGTGTTGCCCGGGTCGCCGGTGGCGACCCGCGCGGCGATGACGATCTTGCCGTCCGACTGCGCGACCATCCGGATCTGGCCGCCGATGCCGTCGCCTTCGAGGCCGCCGACATCGAACGCCACGTACTCTTCGAAACTGCCGTCGGCCACTCCGTTGGCAGTCAGACGCTGCACGACGATGTCCTCCTGGGCGAGCGGCCCGGTCTGCCCGGCGACCACCAGGCCGAGATCGGGCAGGAGCGCGAGCGACTGCAGCCAGGCTGCCTGGGCGTACTCGAGGCTCACCCAGCCGTTGCCCATGAAGCCGAACGTCGTGTCGGCGATCGCCGCGGGCCCCCCGGCCAGCAGGCGGTGAACGAGGAACGAGGCGTAGAACGGCGAGGCGTCCTCCTGCCCCCAGCCGCCGATCACCGGCTTGTTGTCGGGCTGGAAGAGGATCGCGGTCGGGCTGGACAGCGGATGACTGGTGATCGGAATCGTCGCGGCGGCGAGCTCGAGGCCGTTCGGGTCGAGGCGCAGGAGCCGCCAGCCGCCGGTCTGGTCGGCGAGCTCGGGGCCGACGATCGCCAGATTGCCGACCCGGTCGAACGTCGCCGCCGTGACCAGAGGCAGAAAACCCGAGAAGTACCAGCCGCCGGTGATCCCGTTGTAGAGAAAAGTCTGGTCGATCGTGCCGTTGGCCAGCAGCCGGGTGACGAAGGTCTGGGCCGCTCCGCCGACGGTGAGCGTCGCGTTGCCGACGACGAGCAGGCGGCCCTGCGAGTCGACGAGGACGGCCCGCGCTGCACCGTTGTCGACCGCATACCCCAGGACGCTCATGTCGATCACCACCCGGCCGCCGATGCCGAAGCCGGGGTCGAGCGTGCCGTCCACCCGGACGCGCGCGACGGCGATCTTGGTCCCCTCGCCATCGTCGTCCGCGGCGCGTCCGGCGAGCACGATCCGGCCGTCGGACTGCGCTGCGCAGGCAAACGCCTGATCGGTTCCGCCGGCGCCGAGATCGAAGGGGACGAAGCCTCCCGCGCCGGGGTTGTCGTCGAGACCGTCGGCCGCGGGCAGGCTCGCCGCCTGCAGCCAGAGTGCGGCGGCGAGCAGTCCCAGCGTGGCGGGGTGGAGCGCGATGCGAAGCGAAGTCCTCATGGCGGTATGTCCTCCTGCTGCTCTACGTGCGGTTCCGCGGCAGAGGAGATCAGGCGGCCTCACCACCTGATCCCTTTCTTCGTCCCGGCGCACGTAAAGGGCAGGGGGTCGCATCTGTCTCGCGGCCTGGAGGGCAGAATGACCGAATCCGCGTGCCGCCGTCTCCGTCGCGTCACCTCGCTGCTCCTGGTGGGAGCGACGGCGGCGCTCACAAGCTCCGCCTTCGCCGGCACCGGCCGGCTGGTCTCACCCTGGGTCAACCGGGCGCCGCGCATCGACGGCCAGCTCACGGCCGGAGAATGGAATGCCGCCCGGGTCGTCGACCTGGGGTCCGGTGTGACGCTTCTGGTCGAAAACGACGCCCGCACGCTCTACCTCGCCGTGCTCGACAGCGGCGACTCGACCCTCGGCTCCGGCGACGAGCTGGTGATCCTCTTCGACGACGAAGGGGGCAGCGCGCCGGTCCTCGACGACGGCTTCTGGAGCGGCGCCTCCTGCCAGGCGACTCCGGCGCTCGGCGAGGGTCTCCTCGACTTCAGCTGGGATCAGAACTTCAGCTACCGCGAGTATGCCGGCAGCTACTGCGCGCCGCAGGGGCTCGACCTCCTGGCCACCTACCGTGCCGCGGCGCGGCCCGAGGGAGTGACCTACGAGATGGCGCTGCCGCTCGACGGCCCTCTGCCCCTGCAGGCGGAGGCGGGCCAGCGCTTCGCCGTCTGGCTGGTGCTCTACCGGAATGCCGCCCAGGTCGCCTGCCTGCCCAACTGCGGCCCGAGCAGTCCGGCGGACTTCCGCAACCTCGTGCTCGCCTCGGGCGGCTGCAATACCGGGCCGCAGGAGTTCGGCTCCGGCGTCCCGCTGGTCGGCCTGCCGCTCGACTGGACGAGCGAGCACACCGCCGGCGGCGGCCCGGGTTGGGTACAGGCGCCGCCGGCGCAGTTCGGCGATCCGGTCTTCTGTCAGGCCAACGACACCGGCGGCGCCGGCGGAGCGGCCTGTATCTCCAACTTCTTCTGCACCGCGCCGCGCACCGACTCGCTGCTGCGCATGCCGCTCGCGCTCGAGGGTGAGACTGCAGCCACCGTACGCGCGCGCGCTTCACTCACCGTCGGCGGCGCAGCCGACTACCTGGACGTCGGCATTCACCGTCTCGACGGAAGCGGCAACTCGCTGCTGTTCTGGCTCGACGAAAACCGCAACGAGTCCGTCGATCTGTGGATCCCGGTCGCCGGCAGCCCGCCGGTCGAGCTCTGGTTCACCCACTCGACCTTCTCGGCCGGCGGCTCCGAGGGCGGCTACGCCCAGGTCGACGAAGTCGAGCTCCTCTGCGGTCCGCGGATCTTCAGCGACGGCTTCGAATCGGGTCTGACGACCCACTGGAGCGCCGATCTGCGCTGAGCGCCGGGGGAATACCCCCGCCATCTGCTATGTTGTGCCCCTTGCAGCAAGGTTCTTTCATAACTTGGGGGCGCACCGGGTTCGACGGGGAACAGTGCGGTTCGAGAGTTGCGCATCGGGTTTGCACCCGTAAAACGGCAAGTTATACCTGCCAACGACAACTTCGCTCTCGCGGCTTAATTGACCGTGACGTTCCAGCCATGGGCCATTGTCCACGGCACGGGCTGGGGCGACGCTAAAGTGGACTGAACGCTGAGGTTGGTTCCGCTCCTCAGCGGGATCGTCAAATCGGAACTGGCGCTTGCGTAGGCGGCCTTCTGCATTGCGCAAGGGCGATGACCAGAAGTGAAGGCTATGTGCGTAGATACTTTCGGGACGCGTTTCTCGGACGTGGGTTCAATTCCCACCGCCTCCACCATATTTTCTTCCGGCAACGCGACGTCCGTCGCGGGGCTTTAGATTACCGGGACACGATTGCTATCGTGTCCCTTGTCGTATCTGCCGTCCCTGCCGTCCGTGCTGCCTTTCCCGAGGAGGTTCCCGTGATCGCCACCTTCCTTCCCGCGCCCAGGCGTGCCCGGCCGCGCCGCTGGGCGACCGCGCTTGCGGCTTGCGCCCTCTTCGCCGGCTGCGCCGGGTCCCCGCGGACCGCCCAGGTTCCGCCGACCGTCCCGCCCCCCGCGCCGGCGGCCGGTTTCACGCTTCTGCAGATCAACGACACCTACAAGATCGAGGGGCTGCGCGCCGGCGCCGAGGGCGGGTTGGCGCGCGTCCGTACCTTGCGCAAACAACTCGAGGCCGAGGGCCGGCCGGTGCTGGTGCTGCATGCCGGCGACTTCCTGTTTCCGTCGGTGATGAGCAAGTACCTCAAGGGCGCACCGATGGTCGATGCCTTGAATCTGCTCGACGGCAGCGAGGGTTTCGACGAGCGCTTCTTCGTCACCCCCGGCAACCACGAGTTCGACAACCCGGAGCTGGCGCTGCTCGCGGATCGCATCGCGCAGTCGCAGTTCGGCTGGATCACCTCGAACGTGGCCATCGCCGGCCCCGCCGGGACCGCAGAAGCCGGCATGCGTCCGCTCGCCGAGCGCTTCGCGAACGTCAAGGACCATGTGGTGATGGAGCTCGGCGGAATCCGGGTCGGCATTTTCGGCCTCACGCTCTCCGATCAGAGCCGCCCCTGGGTGGAGTACGGCTTCGACCTGCCGACCCGCCGCGCGACGATCGCCCGCGTCCTCGGGGACCTCGAACGCGAAGGCGCGCGGTTCGTCATCGCTCTCACCCATCAGGAGGTCGGCGACGACGAATGGCTGGCGCGCGAGTTCCCCGGCCGGATCGACTGGATCGTCGGCGGCCACGAGCACGTCGCCCTCTCTCGCACGGTGGGCGCGACGACGATCACCAAGGCCGACGCCGACGCCAAGAGCGCCTATCGCATCGACGTCCGGCCGGCCCCCGAACAGGGAGCGGCAGAGCGGCCGTACGTCGGCAGCGGCACGCTCGTCGAGCTCGGCTCACAGGTGGCGGTCGATCCCGACATGATCCGCGCGGTCGCGAGCTCGCTCGTCACGCTGGCGCGGGCGGTCGAGGAGAAGACCGGCCGGAAACTCCTCGACGTCGTCGCCACGACCGAGCATCTGCTCGAAGGAACCGAGCCGGCGATTCGCGGACGCGAGACGGCGCTCGGCGACCTGCTGTGCGACATCCTGCGCGAGCGGCTCGCGACCGACATCGCCTTCGTCAACGGCGGCGCCATCCGCGTCAACGACGACGTCGCGCCGGGCGGCAATCTCCGCGTCTACGAGCTCGAGGGAATCTTCTACTACGACGACAAGCCGGTGGTCTTCGAGCTCTCCGGGCGCGAGCTCCTGGAGCTTCTCCGCAAGTCGGTTTCGCAGGCGACCCTCGGCCACGGCCGCTTCCTGCAGGTCGCCGGGTTGCGTTTCGCCTACCGCGCCGCCGCCGATGGGACGACGACCGTCGAAGCCTCCGAAGTCAGCGTCCGGGCGGCCGGCGAGGGTGCTTTCGCGCCGCTCGACCTCGACCGGCGCTATCGCACCGCGACGCTCGACTACACCTGGCGCAACGGCTATCGCGACGGCTATCCGCTGTTCTCCGCCGGGGCCGGCAACGGCGGCACCAGTCCGCAGCTCGTCGAGCAGCCGCAGATCTCCTGGCGCAAGCTCACCGAAGAGGCCCTGGCGGCGCTGCCTGGGCAGCGCATCACGGTCGACGTCGACGGCCGCATCGTCCGCCAGGAGGCGAACCCGGAGTGAGCTCCGGGGTCAGTTGAACAGCTGGGCGATCGCCGGACCGAACGGCGGTGAAAGGACCCCCTCCTCGGTGACGATGGCGGTGATGAGCTCCGCCGGGGTGACGTCGAAGGCGAGGTTGAAGCCGGCCGTGCCGACGGGGGCGATCCGGTTTCCGGCGAGCTCGGTGACCTCGAGCCCGGCGCGCTCCTCGATCGGAATCTCCGCCCCGGTGGCGATGCGCGGGTCGAAGGTCGAGAGCGGCGCGGCGACGTAGAACGGCACCTTGTGGCGCTGGGCGAGGACGGCGACGGTGTAGGTGCCGATCTTGTTCGCCGCGTCGCCGTTCGCGGCGATCCGATCGGCGCCGACGATCACCCGCTCGACCAGACCGCGACTCATCAGCGCGCCGACCATCGAGTCGGTCACCAGGCGATGGGGGATGCCGAGCTTCTGCATCTCCCAGGCGGTCAACCGCGCCCCTTGCAGCAGGGGACGAGTCTCGTCGACCCAGACCGCACCCACCCGGCCGGCACGATACGCCGCCGCGATGACGCCGATCGCGGTGCCGATGCCGCCGGTCGCGAGCGCGCCGGCGTTGCAGTGCGTCAGCACGCGGTCGCCTTCGGCGAAGAGCGCCGCGCCGTGCTCGGCCATTCGCCGGTTGCGATCGACGTCATCGGCGTGCAGCGCGCGCGCCCAGTCGAGGAGCTTCGCGGCGCGCTCCACCGGCGGCCGGTCCTTGAGCAGCTCGAAGGCCTCTTCCCCCTGCTCGAGCGCCCAGCGCAGGTTGACCGCCGTCGGCCGGCTGTCGCCGAGGATGCGCACGGCGTTGGCGAAGCGCCGCGCGGCGTCGGGTTCCGGATCGTCGGGGTCGAGGAGAGCCACCACCAGGCCGTAGGCCGCCGCGATGCCGATCGCCGGCGCGCCGCGCACGGCGAGTCGCCGGATGGCGTCGGCCACGCCCTCGACGCTGGTGCAGGCGATCCATTCCTCCGCCTGCGGCAACCGGGTCTGGTCCAGCAGCTCCAGTGCGCCGGCGGAGAAGCGCACCGGCGAGAGCTCCTCGGCGGGTTTGGGGTCGTCCGTCATGCTGCCAATCCTATTCGCGTTGATAGGATCGCCGCCGCAGCGCCCACCAGAAAGGGGCTTCAGCCGTGAAAGGCGATCCGAAAACGCGCGGTTTCTCGACCCGTGCCATCCATGCCGGGCAGCATGCCGACCCGGCGACCGGTTCGGTCACCGTGCCGATCTACGCCACCTCGACCTACCTCCAGGACGAGCTCGGCAAGCACAAGGGCTTCGAGTACGCCCGGGTGCAGAATCCGACCCGCTTCGCCCTCGAGGAGAACGTCGCGGCGCTCGAGGGGGGGCACTCCGGACACGCCTTCGCCTCCGGCATGTCGGCGATCGCCACCCTGATGACCCTGGTCAAGAGCGGCGAGCACGTCGTCTGCTCGCGCAACGTCTACGGCGGCACCTACCGCTTCATGACCCAGGTGCTGTCGCGCTACGGCGTCGAATCGAGCTGGATCGACTCGACGAACCTCGACGAGATCCGCGGCGCGATCCGCCCGACGACGCGGATGCTCTACATCGAAACGCCGACCAACCCGATGATGGAGATCACCGACATCGCCGGCGCCGCGGCGATCGCCCGCCAGCACAATCTGGTCTTCGCGGTCGACAACACCTTCATGTCGCCCTACTTCCAGCGCCCGCTCGAGCTCGGCGCCGACATCGTCATCCACTCGACGACCAAGTTCCTCAACGGTCACAGCGACTCGATCGGCGGCACGCTGGTGGCGAAGAGCGCGGAGCACGGCGACTGGTTCTACTTCGTGCAGAAGTCGGAGGGGGCGATCCTGTCGCCGTTCGACTCGTTCCTCGTCCTGCGCGGGATCAAGACCCTGGCGGTGCGCATGGAGCGCCACGAGACCAACGGCCGGGCGCTCGCCGCCTACCTGGCGCAGCATCCGAAGGTGCAGGGGGTCTTCTACCCCGGCCTTCCCGACCACCCCGGACACGCCCTGCAGCAGCGCCAGTCGAGCGGATTCGGCGCCCTCATCACCTTCGAGCTCGGCAGCTACGCAGCGGCGAAGAAGTTCCTCGACGCGGTCGAAGTCATGTCGCTCGCCGAGAGCCTGGGCGGCGTCGAAACGCTGACCTCGCACCCGGCCTCGATGACCCACGCCTCGGTCCCCGCCGACAAGCGCGCCGAGCTCGGCATCACCGACGGCCTGGTGCGCATCTCCGCCGGCATCGAAGACCTGGCCGACCTCCTCGCCGACACCGAACAGGCGCTGGC
>CAZQTL010000018.1:0-23208 GCA_964595975.1 uncultured Thermoanaerobaculia bacterium
CTGCCGCCACCGCTGCCGCCGTGGTGGCCGCCGCCTCCGCCGTGCCCACTACTGCCCGACTGCGCCATCAGCGCCGTCGCCGGCAGCGTCAGAGCCGCCGCCAGCGCCAGATTCAGGAACGTGCGTCCGGTTCGATTCTTCATGACCCTACCCTCTCCATTTCCGTCGGCCCTTCGCGCCAAGCCCGATGCAGTCCCCGGAGGTAGTGATAGCGAAGGGCCTCTTCCCAGATTCCGGGCAGACTCACGGGAAGGGATTGCAAAGCCCGGACCAGCCACTCGCGCGGCAGCCGGGAACGCCGTGCCGGCAGCGGCGCCGGCCCTTCCGGACCGATCCCGAGGAAGCCCGCGAGCTCCGGGTGCTTGCGGGCGAAGCGCACGGCGCTCGCGCCGGCGCGCTCCTGGCGCCGGCTGAATCGGCGAAAGTCGGTCGGATGGTCGTGCAGCAACCGGGCGAGCGGCTCGTAGACCAGGCGCAGGCCGCGGCGAAACATCCGGAACGCCGCCTCGATGTCCTCCCAGGCCGGGTCGGGAAAGCTCTCGTCGAACGGCTCTTCGAGCAGCCACTCGCGCGCCAGCGAGAGATTCGAGGTGTAGAAGAAGTTGAATGGAACGTTCTCGCGGTCGGCGATCAGGGCGTAGCCGAACTGCAGGCCCTGCTCGTTGAGAAAGCGCAGGAACGGCGTCGCGCGCATCCGCGGATGCCAGGCGGTGTAGCCGATGACCGCCAGGCGTGGCACCTCGTTGCTTGCCTGCCTCTCCTGCTCGCGCCGATGCCGCGCCCAGTGCCGGGCGAGCCAGTCGGGCTCCGGCACCGTGTCGTCGCCGAGAAAAGCGATCAGTGCCCCGGCAGCTGCCGCGACGCCACGATTCCGCGCTGCGGCCGGACCCAGGTTCTGCTGGCGCAGCAGCCGGCGCGGCCGCGGCCCCGCGCGCGCGCCCACCCCCGCGGCGGTGCCGTCGGTCGCGCCGTCGTCGACGACGACGATCTCGAACGGCGGCGCGTCCGCCTGCGCGTCCAGCGCCGCCAGCACCTCTTCGAGGATCTTTCGCCGGTTGAAGGTCGGCAGGACGACCGAGACCTCGCAGGTCACCGGCGCGGCTCCGCCGGCAGCGCCATCACCTCGTCGAGCCGCATCCGGACGAGCTCCGGACTCGCCGGCAGGAGACTCTGGAACCCGGTGCTCGCGAAGAGCGCCTCGTCGCCGTGATAGGTCGGGATCAGATACAGGGGAAAGCGCTCGCAGAGCTCGCGATCCGACCGCCGCCGCCGGCGGCGCACGGCCTCACGGCCGGCAGCGGCGTGGTCGAGGAGAGCCAGGAACAGGCTCATGGCGCGCAGGTGAGCGAGCGCCTGCGGATGCGACAGCTCGAACCCGCCACCGGCGGCCAGGCGGCGCAGACGCCGCGAGGCCCGGCCCCAGGCGCGGCGCGCGAACTCCGCCGGACCGAGGCGCCGCAACTTGCCGAGCCAGGACGGATCGAGGATCGCGTCGGTGCCGCCCGCGCCGGCCAAGTCGCGGTGAGAGAGCCGGCCGGTGAAAGGATCGCGCCGCAGGATCTCCGCCGCGCCGGGGTTGCCGGCGACGACGATGGACTCGAGGCGCGCGAGAAAGGCGGCGAGGATCGCCGGCATGAGCTGCGCCCAGAGCTCGTCGTCGAGGTTCTTCCAGACAGTCAACAGGGCATTGCGCTCGAACAGCGAACCGCGCAGGTAGGGACCGACGCGGTCGCTGGTGGCGGCGGAGCGGTGCTGCACCACCGCCTCGCGACAGGCCACGATGCGCTCGCCGCCCGACCACAAGCGCCAGCCGAGGTCGACGTCTTCGAGATAAGCGAAGTAGGAGGGGTCGAAGCCGCCGGCGTCGAGGAAGGCGCGCCGGCGGACGAGCATGTTGGCGCCGCAGGCGAACGGCAGCTCCTCGCCGGTGGCCGGCATGCGCGCCGACGCCAGCGGCCGGCGATGGTCGAGCTGGAAGGCGTGTCCGTCGAAGGTCCGCAGGCCGAAACCGAAGTCGAGGCGCTCCGCTTCCCAGTCGACGAGCCGGCCCGCGATCGCCGCGACTTCCGGGGGAGCGCTGCCGGCGGCATCGGCGAGAGCCGCCAGCCAGTCCGGCTGCGGCCGCGTGTCGTTGTTGAGCAGCACCAGATCGTCGCCTTCGGCGAGCGCCGCGAGCCGGTTGTTGGCTTCGGCGAAGCCGAGGTTCTCGGCGCTCTCGACCAGCCGGACCCACGGATGCTGCCGGCGCACCCAGCTGCAGGTGCCGTCGCGCGAGCCGTTGTCGAGCAGCAGCAGCTCCCAGGGACGCCCCGGATCGCGCTGCGCCTGCAGCGCCGGCAGGCAGGACTCGAGATGCGTCCTGCCGTTGTAGCTCGCGACGAGAATCGACAGCTTGCGCTTGCCGGCGGTCATGATCGGCCCGGACGTCCGCCGCGCAGCCGCTCCCACCAGCGGTGCAGGCGCCAGGCGCGGGTGCCCTCCATCTCGCGGATCAGCGTGTTCAACCGGGCGATCTCGGCATAGGTGCGACGCAGCGTGTCGGTGAGCTCCGGCACACTGCCGCCGACCTCGGCGACGAGCGCTGCCAGGTCGTTGCCGGCGAAGTCGCTGGCGGCGAGCCGGCGATAGCCCTCCGCCAGCTCGACCTCGGGAGAGAGTGTGTGGGTGCGGAATTGCCGCAAGCCGAGTCCGGCGCGCAGGTAGGGGTGGCGCTCCTCCTGCGAGGCGTAGATCGCCATCGCCTGCTCCAACGTCGCGCGGCAGTCGCTGACGTCGACGAGTCGATCGGGGTAACCGGGGTGGTTGACCTCGTAGAGCCAGACCTCGAGGGCACGGGCGGTCTCGGCGAGCTCGTCCTCCTCGTTCGCTCCGCGCAGCACATCGTGCAGCGCCGCGAAGGCAGCGCGGTGATCTTCGGAGATCTCGAGCGGCGACGGCACCAGTACGAGGCCGGGGCGCTGCCCGGTCGGAGCGAGGAGACGGCGGCGGATGGCGGCGGCCGCTTCGCCGCGCGCCGCGGCGAGCGCGCCGTCGCGGATCCCGACGACTTCGCAGCCGCTGCAGCCGAGGAGCCGGACGACCTGCTCCGCCTCGTCGCGGCGCCGCGCGGCATAGCTCGAACGGTCGGCGATCTCCTCCACGCCGCCGGAGCCGTCTGTGAGGAAGAGGACATCGACCGGCGCTCCGGCGAGGGTGAGCCGGCGGATCAGACCGCCGCAGCCCAGCACCTCGTCGTCGAAGTGCGGCGCCACGACGAGTGTCCGCACCGCCGCCACGGCGCTCGTCCGGCCCGGAGGTTGCGGCTGAACGATCAATGGCCCCGGCTTTGTCCGGCCGGCTCGCCGCGATGGAACCAGCGGATGCGCAGAATATCGGCGAGCATGCGCGCGGAGTCGCGCAGCGCGTGGACGCTCGAGGCCGGCGAGTCGATCCAGGTCACTCCCACCTCCACCACTTTCAGGCCACGCCGCCGGGCGAGCCAGATGAGCTCGACGTCGTAGGCGAAACGGTCGATCCGCAGGTCGGCGAAGAGCGCTCGCGCCGCCGTGCCGCGCAGCAGCTTGAACCCGCACTGGGTGTCCCGGATGCCACCGACGGCCACCGTCCGCACGACCAGGTTGAAGGTGCGTCCCATGAGCTCGCGATAGCGCGGCTGACGGCGGCCGATCTTCGAATCGGCCAGCCCCCGGCTGCCGAGGACCACCGCGGCTTCTGCGAGGCGCGGCCGCAGGCGTTCGTATTCTTCGATCGGCGTCGACAGGTCGGCGTCGCACAACAGGACCTCGTCGCCGGTGCTGGCGAGCACGCCGGCCCGCAGCGCCGCCCCCTTGCCCCGGTTCTGCGGCAGGCGCAGCCAGCGCAGCCCGGGGGCATCGCGATACTCCGGCCGCCGGGCGAGCTCCGCCGTGCCGTCGGTGCTGCCGTCGTCGACGACGAGGATCTCCGCGCCGCCGGCGAGACCGCCGGCGAAGCCGACCAGCCGGTCGAGCGTCGGCCCGATCCGCGCGGCCTCGTTGAACGCGGGAACGACGACGGAGAGCTGCGGCGCCATGGCGGAATTGTATGGCCTGCCGCCGTTGGCGTGCAGCCCGGGCCTCCTGCCGGAGGCGGCGGATCAGAAGTGATCCGAGTCGCCCATGGTGAGATAGAACTCCGCCAGCACCTTCGGCACGGTCACCCGCGGATCGAAGGGAATGGCGCTCAGGCGCAGATGGGGTTCGGGCGCTCCGCAGTATCCCCGCTCGAGCAGCAGCGCGCGCGCCTGCCGGTCGCCGCGCACCCAGAGCGCGACGCTCGCTGCGGCGCCGGTCGCCCGACTCGCGGCGGCGGCGACGACACGCTCCTCCACCGCCGCCGCGAGGTCGGTGAGGTCGGCGTTGCGCGTTCCGTCCCAGAGCAGGTCGACCCAGCGCGCCTCGGCGGGAGCGGCCGAGAGATCGACGACGCCCCAGGCGCGGGCCTCGCCGCCGCGGTGCACGCCGAGTTGCACGTATCGCGCGCCGGGGCGGCGCTCGTAACGCCAATGGAACCACGCGGCGTCGCGCACCGTCGCGTTCGGGTAGCGCTGCCGGCTGCGCTGCCAGAGGCGATCGGTGGCATGAGCGTCGAAGCCCTCGGAGATCCAGCTGCGCGCCGGAGTCCACCGTGGCGGGGCCGGGGCGATCGGCAGGCGAAGGGTCAGACGCTCGACCGTCGCCGGATCGAAGTAGTGCCCGGTAACGGCGCCGGCCCGCTGGTGGCGTTCGCCGGGGAAGCCGTAGACGAACCCGACGCCGCCCTCTCCGGTCGGCGCCGCGCAGGCGGCGAGAAACCGCTCCATGGTGAGCTGGAAGGCGCCGCCACGAGGGCCCAGGCCGCGGCGGCGACGCGAGAAGACATCGACGATCTGCGCTGCCAGGAGCGGCTCACCCCCCCAGCTCACGTCGACCGTGATCGCCGCGTACTGACAGACCAGTTCGCCCGCATCGTCGAAGGCGAGCAGGATGCGCGAACCGCGCGGCGGAGCGAGGAACTTCCACCGCCACTCCGCGCGGCTTCGCGCGACGCCGAAGACCTCGCCGAAGCCCCGTTCGATCGCCTCCTCGTCGCCGGGAGCATAGGCGCGCAGCGTGTAGGTGCCGGGCGCGTTCACGCGCGCTCCACGGCGCTCACTCGCGCCAGGTGCAGCGGTGACGACTCCCCGCCGGCGGCGTCGACGCCGCGCAGCCAGAGCTCCCCCGGCGGCAGACGGCGCCAGACCTCCTCCGCCAGCCGCCAATCTGCGCCGGGCGCGGAGAGCCGCTCGCCGGCGGCCGGAAACCCGCTCGGAGACAGCGCGATCTCGACCCAGGTTGCGGCCCGCGGCGTGGCGAGCTCGCCCGCGGCGATCGTCGGTGGAGCCGCCGAGCGGCGCAAGGAATCGGCGCGCGGGCGCGACCGGGCGGACTTGCCTTCACCGAGCAGCTGCAGCAGCCTGGCGAATCCGGCGCCGTAGTGCCGGCGGCGAAAAAGCCGCTCGGCCGCCGCGAACCAGGCGGTCGCCTGCGGCTCCTGGACGCTGCTCTGAGCGAAGAGATGCACCGCTCGGGCGGCAGGGACGAAGCGCGCCTCGAGGCCGGCGGCGCGCAGGCGCAGCAGCCAGTCGGTCTCCTCGAAATAGAGCCGGTAGGCCTCGTCGAACGGTCCGATCCGCGCCCAGGCGTCGCGCCGGAAGGCGATCAGCGCTCCCGACAGTGCCGTCGACGGGAAGGGCGCCGGCGCATCCCAGTGCCGGCGGGCGTGCCGGCGCCAGGCATGCCGTGCCGCTCCGGCGACTCCGGGCGCGGCCGGGAAGCGCCGCGCCAGGGCGGCGCGCAGCTCGGCCCCCGCCGACCGCTGTTCGGTGGGCGGCAACAGGTAGCGACGGCCGCCATCCCAGTAGAACTGCGGACCCGCCGCCGCAGCGCCGCGAGCGAGCTCGTCGAGCAGGCGGCCGAGACAACCCTCGACGACGACGACATCCGGGTTCATCGCGACGATGCGCTCGGCCCGCGTCGCTTCGACACCGCATCGCACGCCACCGGCGTAGCCGAGATTCGCGCCCGGATCGATCCGGCGCAGCGCCAGGTCGCTCCAGGCCGCGCGGTCGCGCGGCTCGCTGCCGTTGTCGACGACCAGGATCTCCGCTTCGAGACCGGAGAGTGCGAGGTCGCGCTGCAGGGCGACGATCGCGTCGACGAGCAGATCCGGCGTCCGATAGTGCACCAGGACGATTGCCAGGTCGCTCATCTCGTCGCCGCCTGCGCCGCCCAGGTGATCGCCTGCTCGACCTCGAGTGCGACCCGCGCCGGAGCGAAACGGGCCGCCGCCGCGACGCCCCGCCGGCGTTGCGCACGCCAGGCGGCCGGACTGGCGAGCAGCCCGGCGGCGGCAAGCGCGAAGGCGCCGGGGTCGTCGCCGTCGACCGTGGAGACTCCGCCCTCGCCGGCCATGAACTCGACTCCAGGCAACCGTGAGGCGACGGCCGGCACGCCGAGCTGCATCGCTTCGAGCAGCGGCAGACCGAAGCCTTCGCCAGGCCGCGAGGTGAACAGCAGCAGATCGCACCCGGCGACGGCGCGGAGCGCGACCGGTGGCGGGACCGCGTCGAGGTAACGCACGCCGGCCGCGGCGACGGCGGCTGGGTAGAGCTCCCTCTCCGCCGCCGAGCAGGCGAGAGCCGAGATCCGGAGAAGGCGCGGAACCGCCGGTGGCGGAGTGCCGCGCGCGAGCACCGCCAGCGCTTCGAGGCCGGTCCGGATCCCCTTCACTTCGGCCTCGAAGATGCCGCTGAGCGCGATCCAGGGACGGCGGCGCGGACGCCAGCGCCAGCGGCGGCGCACGCTGAGATCGGCCGGCGCCGGCGCCAGTCGGGACGGCCGGCCGTATTCGGTTTCGAGCCTCAGGCCGAGGTGCGGCGCGACGACCAGCGCCGGGTGCGGCCGGCGATAGGCGGCGCGGATCTCCTCCCGCTGCGGCGCGAGGTGCGCCAGGTCCGCCTCGAATCCCTGGCAGAAATGGGCGACCGGGCCGGCGCCCAGGCGTTCGGCGCGGGCGATCGTCGTCCAGAAGGTGGCGACGACGAGATCCTGCGGCGGCAGGGCGTGCGGAGCCTGCGACAGGTCGAGAAACTTCAGTCCCGGATAGTCGCGCGGGTCGGCCCAGGCCGGTCGCTCCCCCTCCGCGGCGACGGTGACATCGTGTCCGCGGCCGCCGAGCAGCCGCGCCTGCTGCAGGACGACCTTGGTCCCCCCTCCCAGCTCCGGCCGGTCCAGCAGATAGGTCACCCGCATCCGTCGCCTCGCTGCTGGCGGGCTAGAGCTCGTCGGCGAAGGCCGGGCGCAGCCGGCGGAAGAGCGCCCAGCCCAGCGCCAGGGTGGCGATGGCGATCCCCGCCAGGGCGAGAGCGGCGCGGGGCTCCGGCGGCGGACCGCCGAGCAGCACGGTGCGGAACGCCTGGACGGTGGTCGCCATCGGATTGAGCGCCATCCAGGGTCGCAGCCGCTCCGGCACCAGACTGAGCGGATAGACGATCGGCGTGAGGTAGAACCAGGCCTGCAGCCCGATCCCCAGACCCTGTGCGACGTCGCGGAAGAAGACCTGCAGGGCCGAAGCCGCCCAGCCGAAGCCGAGCGCCAGCGCCACCTGCGCCGCCAGGCCGAAGAGCAGCCAGGGCAGGCGTCCCCAGGCGGGCTCCCCGGCGACGGCTTGCCAGATGGCGAAGATGCCGAGGGCGACGAACTGGTGCAGGACCGCCGAGGCGACGCTCGAAACCACCAGCAACTCGCTCGGGAAGCGCAGCTTGCGCACCAGTCCCGAGTGCTCGACGACGGCGGAAGCCGCGCGCTGGAGGCTTTCGGCGAAGCCCAGCCAGGGCACCAGTCCGGAGAAGAGAAAGACCGGGAAGCTCGCTGTCCGTTCACCGGTGAGCGGGACCTTCAAGATGACCGAGAAAACCACCCAGAGGAGAGCCAGCTGCCAGAGCGGATGGACGAAGGCCCACAGGAAGCCGAACAGCGAGCCGCGATAGCGGCTCTGCAGGTCGCGGCGGACCAGCTCTCTGAGGAGGAAACCGTGATGCATTCGGGTCGGGGCGGGCCGTGACGCCGCCGTTCATGGCATCTTGACATGGAACCTCGCCCCTGCCTACTATGCACATGCCTAGGAAATCCGCCATGGGACATCTACCAGAAATCCAGCAGGTCCAACTCGTCGGGAAGAAGATCCGTCAACTCCGCAAGGAGCGGCATCTGACGCAGACGGAACTGTCGGCCAAGTTGGGCATCCAGCAGTCCGATCTCTCGCGCATGGAGAAGGGCGAGTATCGGGTGAGTCTGGACACCCTGTTCAAGGTTCTCGCCGAGTTCCGCATCGGCGTGGGCGAGTTCTTCGAAGACGTCTCGCGGGAAACCGTCTCGCCGCGCGATCTGCGCCTGCTGAGCGATTTCCACGCCCTCGACCCCGTCGCGCAGGAGGAGATCGAGGGCTACATCCACGAGCGCAAGCAGCCACGGCGCAGCGCTCGGCGCGAGCCGGTGCTGCTCAGCTAGGATCGCCCTGGTGATTCACAACCTGGAAGATTTCCACGCGGCCCGCGTCCGCTGGACGGAGGCCGTCGAAGCCGGACGGCTCGAAGAGGCGCTGGCCCTCGTCGAAGGTGCGCTCGCCTGGGCTGGCGAGAACGGCGAAGAGTCGCTGCGTGATCGCGCCATGTGCAATCGCGCGGCGATCGCCCTCGAGCTCGGACGCGGCGCCGTCCACGTGCCGGCGCTGCGCGCCCTGCTCGTGCGCAGCGCCGATGCGGAGAACACCTACCTCGCCGCCTACACGCTCGCGCGCCACTACGAGCTGCAGAAGGAGCACCGCAAGGGCCTCTTCTATGCCCAGCTCGCCCGCGACCGCGCCAAGGCTCTCGACGAGAACCGGTGCGCCGCGAGCCTGAACTACATCGCCAACTTCCTCGTCGCCGAGAGCCGCTTCGACGAGGCGATCGCGGTCTACGAAGAGGCGCTCGCCCTGCTGCCGTCGCGCGATTCGCTGCGTGGCGCGGTCATCGGCTACAACCTCGGCTACTGCAACGTCCTGACCGGCCGCAGCCACGACGGGCTGGCGCTGCTGTACGCGAGCCTGCGCTCCCTGTTGCGCCGCGGCGCCGCGGCGCATGCCATGAAGGCACAGCTCGATCTCGCCTTCGCGCTGCTCGAGACGTCGCATGCCCGTCAGGCCGCGCGCCACGCGGCGCGCGCGCTCGCCGCAGCCGAGAGCTTCGGCGACGCCGATGCCAAGAAGAACGCGCTCTATCTGCTCGGCGCCGCCGCCGTGGCTACCGGCGATCGGGTCGGAGCGCGACGCCACTTCGAGCGCCTGCAGCAGGGCTTCTATCCCGAGGCCGATTATCTCCCCGAGCTCCTCCTGCACGTCGACGTGCGCGAGCTGGTCAACCTCAAGGCCTGACCCGGGCGACCGATGCGGTACCTGCGCCAGCTCCTTCGCTCCTTCGCCCTGTCGGCGATGCTGGCCGTTCTCGCGTCAGCGCCAGGCCTCGCGACGGCGACGGCGACGCCGGTGGAGCTCGGCAGCGACGGCACGATCTACCGCCTCTGGACCGGGACGTTCGGCGAGCTCTTCGGACCGGACAACACGACGATCGCGGCCGGTGTGCCGGTGCTCGCTCTCGACGTCGTCCCGCCCGGTCAGCCGCTGCAGCGCCAGCTGGTCCCCGGCACCGAGGGACCGGCGACCGAGAGCTCCGCGGCGCTGCTCTACGATCGCAACTCTTCGACCGTTCACCTCGTCTGGAACTCGCGCACCGTCGCCGAGCAGACGGTTTCCCGCCTCCAGCTGCGGTCGTTCTCCGCCGCCGGCTGGTCGGAGATGATCGAGCTCTCCGGCGGCTCGCAGACCGACAAGTCGGCCCTGCGGCTGGCCCTGACCTCCGACGAGTACCGGCAGACCGAAGACGGCGTCGAGACACGGGTGCCGCGCCGCGTGCTGCATCTCGTCTGGGTCGAAATGGTGGGCGACGTCGCGCACGCCTACTACTCGCCGGTGGTCTTCGTTCGCGGCGCCTACCTCGGGTGGAACCCGGTCGTGGCGCTGGACGACCTGGCGGTGCCGGATGCCTCCCTGAGCCCGGCCGCGACCGTATCGCCGATCCTGAGCGCCGCGCCGACCCTCGTCGCGACGCCGACGGGCAAGGTCACCGCCTCCTTCATCCAGTCGCAGACGCATCACCTCGTGGCGATCGATGTCCAGGCCCTGCCGGGTGAGCTCGGCGAACTGGCCGAGATGGCTCGCGGTCATATCGTCGAGCTTGCGCAGACACTCGGTCTCGCCGATCGCAACCAGCTCGCCGAGGCGGCCCGGGGACACATCGTCGAGCTGGCCGGAGAGTTCCATCCGGCGGCGGTCACCTACCTCAGCAACCGGACCGGCGAGCTGCTCGCGGCTGCCGAACCCGATGCCGACGGCGCGACGCTCGCGGAGATGGCCCGCGGCCACATCGTCGAGCTCGGGCGGGAGATCCTCGCCGGCGGTCTCGCCAATCACTGCGCCGCCGCGGAGATGCTGCTCGAGATTGCGCCGCTCGATCCCGCGGCCGCAGGCCCGGATAGCGCCTTCAGCCACTTCTTCGTCATGCGCCGGGTGGCGCGCTGGGCGGTTCCGGCCGACCTCGTCGCTCCCGACGCGAGAATCATCGTCTCTGCCGACGGCAGCCGGGCGACGATCGCCTGGTCCGGAGAGGGCCACCTCTACTACCGCGAGGTGGATGCCGCAGGGGAGTGGAGCTCGGCGAGAGACCTCGACCTCACTCAGATCTCCCTCGCGGAGGCCTGGGACGCCATTTCCCGCCGCGCCGCGGGGCTCTGATCCGCTAGCCGTAGGTCGCCGGCACGGTTCCCGCCGGCTTTCGAGCTGTCAGTCGATTTCGATTTCGAGACGCCGGGCGGTCGGCTGCGCGGCGAGGATCTGCGTGCCCTGCTCCTGCCAGGCTGCGGCGATCGCCGCGCGGCGATGCGGCGGCGCGAGGACCAGGACAGAGCCGCCGCCGCCCGCTCCGCAGGCCTTGCCACCCCAGGCTCCCAGCTGGCGAGCCCTCCCGAGCAGGGCTTCGATCGCCGGCGTCGAGATCTCGCTGGAGAGTTGCCGTCGCGCCGCCCACTCCTCGCCGACCAGCGCACCGGCCCGCGTCCAGTCGCCCGCCCGCAGCGCTTGCGGCAGGCGGCTGGCGACGTCGGCGATCTCCGACAATCTCTCGACGATGAAAGGATCCGCCTCGAGACGCCGGCGGACGACCAGCCAGTTGGCCCCGGCGGAGAAGTGGCTCTGACCGGTGAAGCCGATCAGCAGGTGCTCGCCGAGGCGCTCGATATCGACCGGCAGGGGCGCGACCCGCTCGCCTCCGGGGGCATGCTCGAGCTCGAGGACGCCGCCGAGCTGCGCCGGATAGTGATCCTGCAATCCGGTCGGCAGACCCATGAGACGCGCCTCGATGTCGCGGGCGACCGCGGCCCTCTCGGCCGCAGTCCGGGTGAGTCCGCCGCGCTGCAGGCCCTCGGCCGCCGCCAGCAAGGCCACCGCCAGCGCCGAGCTCGCTCCCAGCCCACCGCCGCGCGGCGAAGCGCTGGCGATCTCGCAGTCGAACGGCGTCAGATTCTCGGCTAGCGCGACCGCGCCCACCAGGGCACCCCCCGGGCTGGCGGCAAGCTCGGCGAGCCCTTCGAATTCGAGCAGCTCTCCGTCCTGGCGCACCGCGAAGCCCTGGCGTCGCCTCTCGAGCCGGACCTCGACCGCCAGATCGAGGGCCACGTTGATCGTGCGCGCACCGGGGTGCAGAAGACCCAGCGGCCAGATGTCGAGCGTCCCGCCGGCGAAGTCCGCGCGGCACCAGGTGCGAACCCGGACCATGGCCTACTTCCTCGTCGTGTTGGCAGCCGGAGTCGTTGCCGCCGCCCGTCCATCCGGACGGAGCTCCGGCGCTCCAGGAGCCGCGGCCGCCAGCGTGTACGTGCCGGTGCGGCCCGTCGCCGGCGGCACGGTTCCGGCGAGAACCGGCCGCAGAAGGTCCCGCAGCTGAACGAAATCGGCGAGCTGGGTGTGGTCGAGCGGTGGCGCAGGGACACTCTTGAGCGACTGCGGGTCGATCCAGGTTCCGTCCCGCTGCACCCGGTAGTCGAGGTGCGGGCCGGTCGCCAGGCCGGTCGCGCCGACGAAGCCGATCACCTCGCCCTGGCGGACTCGCGCGCCGGACCGGATACCGTCGGCGAAACGCGACAGATGGAGATAGCCGGTGACGTAGCCGTTGGCATGCCGCACCTTGACCGTCTTGCCGCCGCCGCCGTCCCAGCCGGCCAGCAGCACGGTGCCGGCGGCGGTGACGCGCACCGGCGTTCCGACAGGCGCACCGTAATCGACGCCGTAGTGCGGACGGGAGACCTTGAGCACGGGATGGAAGCGATGCGCCGAGAACTTGGAGGTCACGCGCGAGTACGGCAGCGGAGCGCGCAGGAACATCTTCTCGCTCGGCCGGCCGGAGGCGTCGTAGAAGGCACCGGCACCGCCGAAGCGGTAAACCTCGAAGTTGCGATTCGCCTGCGCATACGACAGAGCCAGTACGCGTTCGACGCCGAAGTAGCGGCCCTCGAGGTAAATCTCCTCGAACACCACGTCGAAGCGATCGCCCGGCTGCAGGTCGCGGTTGAAATCGAGGTCCCACTGCAGGACATCGGCCATGGCATAGGCCAGCTCCGGATCCGCTCCGGCTGCACCGACCGAGCTCTCGAGCGACCCGGAGAGACGGCCGTGCACGGCCCGCGTCCGGATCTCCCGGCGATAGGGACGCCAGGAGGGCAGCCATTCTCCACCGCCGCGCTCGACCGACAGTTCCCCCTGCCCGGCGACCGCGAGCTCGAAGCGGCCCGGGGCCGCGCCATCGAGGTAGGCCGCGACCTGGATGCCGGGGCGCAGCTGGCGCGGGTTCACGTACCGGCTCGCGGCAGAGGCCGCGCGCTCGGCTTCGTCGCTGGGGAATCCGAGATCACGCAGCGCCCTTCCCAGGGTATCTCCAGAGCGCAACGTCCGCACCCGATCCGGTGCGGTGCTCGCGGTGCCGGGAGCGCTGGAAGGGGGCGGCGCGACCGGAGAGGCGAGCGCCACGGGTTCGCGGTCCAGCGGCCTCTCGGCCGGAGCGTCCATCCAGGAGGTGAGAGCGAGGGGGGCCACGACGAGGGCGGCCGTCACCGGCAGGGCGACGCGAAGGAACTGCTTCACCCTCTCCCTGCTCCACGCACTCATCCAGAAGACCCTCTCGGGCTGCGATTTGTCGTTTGGCCGGGAGGTTCCCGGGACCGGAAGCATAACACCCGGTCCGGGAGGATCTGTGGAAAGGGCTACAGGAGACGAACGGACCGGGGTCCCGGCCTAACGCAGCAGCTCGCGGACCTGGGCTTCGGCCTCGGCTGCGAGGCGCCCCTGGAAGAGCACCTCGCCCTGGCGCACGACGATGAGACCGGGCAGCGTCGTGACGGCGTGCCCTTTCGAAAACTCGCCGTCGCGATCGAGGAAGATCGGCGCGTCGAGCGGATGCTGGCGCACGAAGTCGTCGATCGCCGCCGCGTCTTCCTGGAAGTTGACGGTGACCACCCGGCCCTGGCCCGCCAGCTTCTGCGCCAGGTCGTTGACGCGCGGCGAGATGTCACGACAGCGCGGCGACCAGGAGGCCCAGACGACAATGATGTGCGTCCCCTGCGCGAGATCCGCGGCGGAGAGCTGTCCGCCTCGCAATCCCGGCAGGCTACCGCCCGGCTGGGCGCCGGCGGGAGCGCAGACGGCGACCCAGACGACGAGCAGGGCGACCAGAGAGACGACCGCCTGGCGAGCCTTTCCATGGGTCTCGCGGGGCGAGACTCGAAGCCGTTGCATGTCGATCACTCCAGTCCGAGCAGGGCCCGGATTCTCTGCTGCAGTTCGGTGGGGGCCGCCCGGCGGTAACACCGGGTGCGGACCATCACGATGACCTCTTCGATGCGCATGGCGTGCTCGCGGCAGTGCGGGCAATCCTCCAGATGCCGTTCCATGGATTCGCGCGGCAGCTGTTCGCGATCGCGATCGACCCAAAGAAAAACCGCCCTGCGCACCCGCTTACAGGCCATCTGCTGAGTCCCCTGGGCAACGGTGTCCGGCCCACGGAGCCGGATGCACTTCCCTCAAAACGCTGCGTCGAGACGTGAAATTCCACATCGGCATGAGCCTAGTGCCCCGGGGTGACCGCATCGGGCGCCCCTTCCGAGCCACGCCGGCGAACCGTCCCCGATCCCGAGCGCAGATAGCCGTGCTCGCGCGCATAGCGCAGCATCGCTTCTTCGAGCAGCTTACGGCCGCGGTAGAGGCGGCTCATGACCGTGCCGACGGGAATCTCCAGGATCTCGGCGATCTCGCGATAGGAGAACCCTTCGATGTCCGCCAGCAGGACCGCCATGCGGTAGTCCGCCGGCAGCAGGTCCAGCGCGCGTTGGACGTCTTCGTCGAAGGCATTGGCGAGCGCTTCCTCTTCCGGGTTCTTCATCTGACCCGCCGCCTCCGGCGCGAGCTGGCTCTCGAAGGCCTCCTCGATCTCGGCGAAGTCGCTCTTCTTCGGCGCCGCCTGCTTGCGGCGGTATTCGTTGATGAACGTGTTCTTGAGGATCTTGAACAGCCACGCCTTCAGATTCGTGCCGGGAGTGAACTGGGCATAGCTGCGGTAGCCCTTGAGAAAGGTCTCCTGCACCAGATCCTCGGCATCCTCGGCGTTGCGCGCCATCCGGTAGGCGGTGTTGTACAGCGAGTCGAGATACGGCATCGCCGCCGCTTCGAATGCGGCACGGTCGTCCGTCGCCCGGGCGGCGTCCGTCGTCTGAAGGTCGGCGCGCATCGCTCTCCCTGGATTATCCATCATTCCGCCGGGAGGATTCTGAAGCACGAACGGTGCCAGTGGCGACCGTGCCGACGCCGCGAAGCCTGCCCCACTCTCTCCAGCCGCCAACCATCGACCGCCCTGACAATGAGAGAATGCCCTCCGATCGAGCCATGCCCACGACCAACGAGCCTCCCGTCACCGAGTCCCGCCTGCACGACCTGGTGGCGGCGATGCGCAACCAGCCGGTCCTGATGCTGGTCGACCTGGTCGTCGACCGCTTCCTCTCCGGCACGCCGAAACGGATCTCGCGCGAGGCGCCGGTACTCATCCTGCGCTACGCCGGAGAGAGCCTCGCTCCGGGCGGGGGCGCCAATGCCGTCGCCAACGTCATGGCGCTCGGCGGACGTCCGCTGCCACTGGGGATCGTCGGCGACGACGACAGCGGGCGGGAGCTGCTCGCGGCGCTCGCCGCGCGGGGCATTCCGACCGAAGCCATTCTCGTGCGCGCCGGCTACCGGACGCCGACCAAGACCCGCATCCTCGCCGGCTTTCCGACCGGTATCAAGCAGCAGGTCGTGCGCCTCGACCGCGAGCAGGAGATCGTGCTCGAGGCGGCGGAGATGGAAGCCCTTCGCGCCGCCATCGGACGCCTCGGCGGCGCCCGGGCGGCGATCCTCTCCGACTACGGCTACGGCTCGGTCGCCCCGGCCCTGCTGCCGGCGGTTCGCCAGGCGCTCGGAGCTCACGGAGCGATCATCGTCGACAGCCGCTTCCGACTCGGCGAATTCGCCGGCCTGGACGGCGCGACGCCCAACGAGGAAGAGGCCGAGGCCCTGCTCGGACGGACTCTCGACGATGCGGCGGGCAGCGACCTCGACGCCGGGCGCGAGCTGCGCGAGCGGCTGGGAGCGCGATTCCTCCTCATCACCCGCGGCAGCCGGGGCATGTCGCTCTTCCTCCGTGAGGGCGCCGCGCACGTGCCGGTTCACGGCACCGACCAGGTGGCCGACGTGACCGGCGCCGGCGACACGGTCATCGGAACATTCGCCCTGGCTCTGGCGGCGGGCGGGACGCCGCTCGAGGCCATGGTGCTCGCCAACTACGCCGGCGGCGTCGTGGTGATGAAGATGGGCACGGCGACGGTTTCGGCGGAGGAGCTCACCGCAGCCATCTCCTCCGATCCGCGGCCTCGACTGGAGATGACATGGGTCGGATCCTGACGCCTCAAGAGCTCGCCGCCGAAGCCAGGCGACTGCAGGCGGCCGGGCGAAAGCTCGCCTTCGCCAACGGCCACTTCGACCTCCTGCACGTCGGTCACCTGCGCTACCTGCAGGCCGCCCGCGCAGAAGCGGATCTCCTCATCGTGGCCGTCAACGACGACGCCTCGGTGCGCAGCCTCAAGGGGCCTGGGCGGCCGGTCGTCCCGGCCGCCGAGCGTGCGGAGCTCCTCGCCGCCCTCGCGCCGGTCGACTTCGTCGTCGTCTTCCGGGGCGACAGTCCCGCCGACCTGCTGGCGGAGATCCGTCCCGACGTGCATTGCAAGGGGACCGACTACGGCACTCCGGAACGCGTACCCGAGTTCGCGGTGGTCGCTGCCTACGGCGGCCGCACCGCGCTGGTCGGAGATCCGAAGGACCACGCGACGAGCGATCTCATCGCCAAGGTCCGCAGCCTTCCCCTGGGCGACGGGAAGACGGCGTTTTATTGACCCCTTTTTCCGAGCGCTGCTACACTGCGGAGAGATCCGGTCGGCCGCGGCTCCTCTCCGTCCCAGCGAGGCCGGAGGGGTCTGCCGCGAGCCATGAAAGGCCACTGAGACGATGAGCAATCGCCTGGGAGACGCCCTCCTCAAGTCGGGCAAGATCAGCCCCGAACAGCTGAAGGAAGGCCTCGCTCTGCAGAAGGAGAAAGGCGGGCGCATCGGCTCGGCGCTGGTGAAGATCGGCGCCATGTCGGAGAAGGACCTCGTCGAGTTCCTCTCGAAGCACTTCGGCGTGCCGGCCATCGACCTGTCGCGCGTCGAGATCGACGAGACGGTGATCAAGGTCATCCCGGCCGACGTCGCGCGCAAGTACACCATCCTGCCGATCGCCAAGGTCGGCGCCAAGGTCACCCTGGCGATGATCGATCCGACGAACGTGTTCGCCATGGACGACATCAAGTTCATGACGGGCTACAACGTCGATCCCGTCGTCGCCTCGGAATCGGCCCTGCGCGCCTCGATCGACAAGTACTACGGTTCGACTCACGCCATCGAGCTCAAAAAGGTCATGGAGGACCTCACCGACACCTCCACCGATTCTTCGCTCGAGGTGCTCGAGGAGGACCAGGACCTCGATCTCGAGATGCTCGAGAAGGAGTCCGAGGAAGCCCCGGTCGTCCGGCTGGTGAACATCATCCTCACCGACGCGATCAAGAAGGGGGCTTCGGACATCCACATCGAGCCCTACGAGAAGGACTATCGCGTCCGCTACCGGATCGACGGCATCCTCTACGAGATGATGCACCCACCCTTGCGCCTGCGCGAGGCGATCACCAGCCGCATCAAAATCCTTGCGAAGCTCGACATCGCCGAAAAGCGACTGCCGCAGGACGGACGCATCAAGATCAAGACCAAGATCCAGGACCGAGTGAAGGACCTCGATTTCCGCGTCTCGGTGCTGCCCACGATCTACGGCGAGAAGATCGTCATGCGGCTCCTCGACAAGGACAACCTGATGCTCGACATGACCAGGTTGGGCTTCGAGGCCGAGTCGCTGCGCAAATTCGAGCAGGCGATCCTCAAGCCCTACGGCATGGTCCTGGTCACCGGACCGACGGGCTCCGGCAAGACGAACACCCTCTATTCGGCCCTGCAGCGGGTCAACACTGCCGAAGTGAACATCATCACCGCCGAGGATCCCGTCGAGTTCAACCTGCCGGGCATCAACCAGGTGCAGATGAAGGAGCAGATCGGTCTCAACTTCGCCGCCGCCCTGCGCTCCTTCCTGCGGCAGGACCCCAACATCATCCTGGTGGGCGAGATTCGCGACTTCGAGACCGCCGAAGTGGCCATCAAGGCTGCGATGACCGGCCACCTCGTGCTCTCGACGCTGCACACCAACGACGCGCCGTCGTCGATCAACCGCCTGATGAACATGGGCATCGAGCCGTTCCTCGTCGCCACCTCCGTGCACATGATCGTCGCCCAGCGTCTCGTCCGGCGCGTCTGCGGCTCGTGCAAGGAGCCGACGGAGGCGCCGCTCGGCGCCCTGATCAACGCCGGCTTCTCCGAGAAGGAAGCCAAGTCCATCCGCCTCTTCAAGGGGCGCGGCTGCGATCGCTGCTCGAACACCGGCTACAAGGGGCGCGTCGGCCTCTACGAGGTGATGGAGGTCGGAGACGAGATCCGCGAGCTCATCCTCTCCGGAGCGAGCTCCGTCGAGCTGCGCAACAAGGCGATCGAGACCGGCATGCTTTCGCTGCGCGGCTCGGGTCTGCAGAAGATCAAGGACGGCGTGACGACGGTCGAGGAAGTCGTCCGCGAGACCGTTCTCTAAGCCCGCCCCGCCCTCCAGCTTCCGTCGTGCGCAAGTATCTCGTCTTCCTGGTTCTCGGTACGGCCTGGCTGATCTCGAAGATCTTCTGGTCGCGCGAGATGAAGTGGATCGGCGGCACGCCGCCGGGGGATCCCTGGCGCGGCATCCGGGTGCTCTGCTTCCTCAATCACACCAGTCTCTTCGAGTGGCTGTTCATCGCCATGGCGCCGCCGCGATTCCTCTGGCGGGTCGCCTGCCACGGCGTCGTGCCCGCGGCGGAGAAGACGATCCGCCGCCCCATCGTCGGCCAGTTCTTCAAGCTCGTCGGCGCTCACGTCGTGTCGATCTCGCGCGAGCGCGATCACACCTGGCGCGAGGTGCTCTCGCGGATCGACCCGGATTCGATGGTGGTCATCCTGCCGGAGGGCCGCATGAAGCGCCTCAACGGGCTCGACTCCAAGGGCCAGCCGATGACGGTGCGCGGCGGCATCGCCGACATCCTCGACGAGATCCCGGAGGGTCCGATGCTCATCGCCTACAGCGGCGGCCTGCACCACGTGCAGGCGCCGGGCGAGCGACTGCCGCGGCTGTTCCGGCGGATCCGCATGAACTTCGAACTCGTCGAGATCTCCGCCTACCGGCAGGAGCGCCTGCGCGAGTCCTCCGGGCCGATCGGCTTCAAGCGCGCCGTGGTCGAGGACCTCGAGCGCCGGCGGGCGCTTCACACGCCTTCCTGAGCGCCCGCAAGAGCTCGTTGCCGGAGTGCCTCAGGCGCGTGAATCCCACAGCCGGTCGGGAGCGCCGCTCAGCAGATTGGCGGCCCGCGCATAGACGAAGAGCAGGTCCGAGAGCCGGTTGAGATAAGGCAGCGCCCACCTGCCGACCGGTTCCTGCCTGGCCAGGGTGACCAGGATCCGCTCCGCGCGCCGGCAGACGGTGCGCGCGACGTGCAGATGCGCCGCGACGGCGCTGCCGCCGGGGAGAATGAAGTTGTCGAGCGGCGGCAACCGCTCGTTCCAGCCGTCGATCTCCGATTCGAGCCACTCGACGTGGCGCTCCTCGATGCGCGGAAGCGGCCGCTCCGCCTTCTCCTCCTCGGTGACGCAGAGCTCCGCGCCGAGATGGAAGAGGTCGTTCTGGATCTTCGAGAGTCCGGTCGCGATGCCCTCCGGCGGGGGCTGCACGAGCACGACGCCGAGCTGGGAATTGAGCTCGTCGACGGTGCCGAAGCACTCGACCCGGATATCGTCCTTGGGCGTGCGCGAGCCGAATCCGAGGGCGGTCGAGCCGTCGTCTCCGGTGCGGGTGTAGATCCTGGTCAGTCTCGGCATGCCGTCATTCTAGACCGCCGCGGCGCCGCCTCCGCCTGGTGCGCGCGGCACGCTAGGATCGGCGCCATGATCAGCGAACAGGAAGCGTTCCGCCGCCGGTTTCTCCTCGTTCTGGCTCTCCTCGTGACCGGGATCTTCCTCTACATGATCCGCGGCATGATGATCGCCCTGGTTCTCGGCGCCGTCTTCAGCGGCCTGGCGAACCCGGTGTACTCCTGGTTCCTCCGCCGGATGCCGCGCCGCAGGACGCTGGCTTCGATCTCGACCCTGCTCGTCCTGCTGCTCGCGATCGGGCTGCCGCTCGTGGCGTTCCTCGGACTGGTCGCCGCCAACGCCTTCGAGATCGCCCAGGTCGCCGTCCCCTGGGTCCAGAAGAACCTCGCCCAGCCTTCGCTGCTCGAACAGCGATTGATCGAGCGCCTGCCGTTCCTCTCGCACGTCGAGCCCTATCGCGAGACGATCCTGTCGTCGCTCGGCAAGGTCGCCGAGCGCGCCGGCACGATCTTCTTCAACAGCCTCTCGACGCTCACCGGCGGCACGGCCCACTTCCTGCTCAGCTTCTTCATCCTGCTCTACTCCATGTTCTTCTTCTTCATCAGCGGTTCGGACACGCTGGCGAAGATCCTCTCGTACCTGCCTCTGCCGCCGGCCGACAAGGAACGCCTCGCCGATCGCTTCCTCTCCGTCTCCAGGGCGACGATCAAGGGGACTCTGGTCATCGGCCTGGTTCAGGGCGCCCTCGGCGGTGCGGCGCTCTGGGTTGCGGGCATCGAGGGCGCCGCCTTCTGGGCGGTCCTGATGTTCATCCTCTCCGTCCTGCCGGGGATCGGCGCCGCGCTGGTCTGGATTCCCGCCGCGGTCTATCTCCTGGCCGTCGACCGCACGGGCGCAGCCGTCGGCGTCGCCCTCTGGTGCGGCGGCGTCGTCGGAACGATCGACAACCTGCTGCGCCCGCGGCTGGTCGGGGGCGACACGCAGATGCCCGACCTGCTCATCCTCGTCGGCACGCTTGGAGGACTGACTCTCTTCGGCGCCGCCGGGCTGATCCTCGGCCCGGTGGTCGCGGCGCTATTCATCACCGTGTGGGAGATCTACGGCAGCACCTTCCGCGAGCTGTTGCAGCCGGCGGCGGCTAGCGAACCCGAACCTTGAGCGTGCGGCCGATCCAGTTCATGAGATCGCAGAGCTCGTCGTAGTCGGGGTGACGGAGGCGGAACCAGGCATTCGCCAGGTACCCCTTCTCGATCGCCACTGTTTCGCGGCCGGCCGCCGGTATCTCCTTGGCGAAGACGAAGGGCCGGATCCGTCGCAGAACCTCGTCGAGATGTTCGTAGCCCGCGATACGGCCGTCACGCTCGGGCCGCACCTGCACCGAGCCCGTCGCCAGACGGCGGGAGGGCGCGACTTCGATGCGGCCGTTGACCACGGCACTGGCCCATGCGGCGTACAGGTCGAGGTCGTTGCCTACACAGTAGAGGTCCCAGATCCGCTCTCCCGGCGGACGGGCGCCGATCTCGGACACCTTGAGTCCCTTGGGGCCGAAGAACCACTCCATGTGGGTCGCCGAGGTGCCGATGCCCAGCGTCCGGATGACCTTCCGCCCCAGCTCGCGCAGCTCGCCGTAGCTCTCCATCATGACGCGATTGGTCGCCGCGATCTGCGGCGCGATGGCGCGGTTTCCCAGCGCCTCGAGCACGCTCGGGTAGTAGTGCGAGATGAACTCGAGTCCGGGTTCGCCGTCGATCGACAGCGTGTCGTAGAAGCCCTCGTGCCCTTCCACGAACTCCTCGACCGCCGCCGCCTCCCCACGATCGACCCCCAGCGCCCGGGCCGCGCGCTCGAGCTCGGCCACGGTATCGACGCGAAAGGTCTTCTGCGAGCCCAGACCGGCGATCGGCTTGAGGATCAACGGCAGGCCGTGAAGCTCGGCGAACTGGCGCAGCGCGCCCAGGCTCGAGACCGCCGCCGACTCGGCGCAAGGGATCTTCGCCTCGCGCAGCGCCTGCTTCATCGCCGGCTTGTCGCGGCAGAGCCGCGCCGAGCGCAGCGAGAGGCCGGGAAGGCCGAGCTCCTCGCGGGCGCCGGCGGCGCTCTCGATCAGCCGCTCCTCGACCGTCTCCAGTCGATCGACCGGCGCCGCCCTGGCGAGGCGGCGGACGGCCTGAGCGACCTCGCGCGGATCGAACGGGTTGCGCACCTGCTCCCAGGCATCGAGAGGGCGCTTGAGTCCGGCGCGCAGGCGCGACTGCGGCGTCGAACCGATTCCTGAGACGCGGGCGCCGAGGTCCTTCGCTGCCCGGGCAAAATCATGGAAGGCCGCGAACAGGTCCGGGCCGAGAAGGACGATGTGCATGACCGCCGACGATCCTACCAAGGGCGCGGATCCGCCGCCGGAATGCAACATGCCGCAGACGTTCCGGGCAGCTCCTGCGTACACTGGGAAGGGCCCAGGAGATCGCATTCCGCGATCGCAAGGGCCGGAGGAGTGCCGATGATGCCGAGACTCACCCGCAGGTCCGCCACGCTCTCGTTCGCCCTGCTCGCCGCCCTGTCCGCGATGCTGGTCGTCCCCGAAGCGGCTGCAGCCGACGCGCAGCGCGAGTCCGAAGCCGTCGTCTCGGCGGCCCGGCGCACGCTCGGCCGCTTTCAGGCGGATCCGGAGATGGCCTGGTTCCGCGATCATGTCGGCACCGCGGTCGCGGTGCTCATCGTTCCGAAGCGGATCCGTGCCGGTCTGATCTTCGGCGGCTCCGGCGGCGTCGGCGTGCTGCTGGCGCGGGATCCGTCGACCGGAGAATGGGGCCAGCCGGTGTTCTACAACCTGGGCGGCGCCTCTGTCGGCCTGCAGATCGGCGGCGAGCGCTCCGAGGTGGTGCTGCTTCTGCAGAGTCAGGATGCGCTCGACTCGTTCCTGAGTCCGAAGCTGCAGCTCGGCGCCGAAGCGGCGGTCGCCGCCGGCCCGGTGGGCGCAGGCACCGGTGAAAACGTCACGGCGGAGATTCTGACGTTCGTACGCTCGAAGGGTCTCTATGCAGGTGCGACCCTCGACGGAACGGTCATCCGGCCGGCCACCGACCGCAACGCCGCCTATTACGGCGTCGAGGTGTCGCCGGCCGACGTCCTGGTGCGCAGGATCGTGCGCAACGCTCATGCTGACGGCCTGCGCGAAGACCTGACGCGGACCGCCGGCGCTCCTCCCGGCGCATGAACCCGGCGGCATGGCCGGTCGAGACCGGACCGAGCACCGTGAGCGAAACCGGCGCCCTCCCCGCAGTCGACGCCCGGAGAGAGTCGCCTGGCCAGACGCAGAACGGGCTGGGAGCGGGAGGCCTTCGAGGGTCTCCCGTCCCAGCCCGGAACTCTACGCTTCCCTGACGGAGGTCGTCACCCTGCGGCCGGACGGAGGGTCAGCTGCCGTGGCGCCGCCCTCCGTCTCCCGTCAGCTGAGTCCTTCTTCTCCGCCGTCGTC
>CAZQTL010000018.1:23308-33290 GCA_964595975.1 uncultured Thermoanaerobaculia bacterium
CCGTCGTCGTCGGCATCGTCATCCGCCGCGTCGTCATCGGCATCGTCGTCCGCCGCATCGTCGTCGGCATCGTCGTCCGCCGCGTCGTCATCGGCATCGTCGTCCGCCGCGTCGTCGTCGGCGTCCATCTCCTCCGCGTCGTCGGCATCGAGCATGTCGTCGGCCGCGTCGGTGTCGAGGCCCTCGTCATCCCAGGCCTCCTCCGCGACGTCGAGGTTGACGTCCTCCTCGTCATAGACGGTGTCTTCCATCTCGGCCGTGGCGAACTCCGTCGAGTACTCCTCGGAGCTCAGCTCTTCGTACGTGAAGCTCGACTCGAGATAGGCATCGCCCGCGGCGAGATCGGCGTCGGCGATGTCGCTGACGTCGAAATCGACATCGGCGTCGAGCTCCATCGTGACTTCCCAGCTCTCGACCGTGTAGGTATCGACGGTCTCCTGGTAGATCGTGTCGCAGGTCGCGTAGGAGGTCTCGACCCAGGTATCCGCCGCTGCCCAGTCGGCCCGATAATCCGGCCCGACATAGTAGGAGTAGGCCTGCCATTCGCCCTGCTGGTAGTCGATGAGCAGCATCGCCGTCAGGAAGGCGTCGGCCGTGTCGCCGGCGGCGGCGATCTTGTCGCTCTGCTCGATCAGGCGGGTGAGCTGCGCTTCCATACCCTTGTCACCCTTCTGCTTGGCCTTGGCCTGCATCGGGGCGAGCTTCTTCTTGTAGTCGGCCTGTTGCGCCTTGATCTTGGCGAAGTTCGCCTTCTCCTTGGCCGACAGCTCCTTGCCCTGTTTGGCGCGCGGACCTTCCGCGCCGTAGCGGCTGCGCAGCGCGGAGTAGGAGTTGTCGAGCTTCGAGAGGTAGCCCTCGACCTTGGCGTCCTTGACGCCGAGGCGAGGCCAGGCGGTCTTGACCTTGGCGAGTGAGGTGCTGCCCTTGGACAGGCTGACGAACAGCTTCTTGTCCTTCGTCATCATCAGCTTCTCGCTCGCCGCGAGAGAGGCCTGCAGCTCCTTCAGACCACCGAAGAAGGGCGCCTGCTTCTTGTTCTTCGGGTCGAGCTTGCCGCCCGAAGCCTTCGCGGTCTTGAGGATGCCGCCGATCGCCTTCTTCGACTCGGCGAGCAGCTGCCTGCCGTTGACCTGCTTGCCGGCGGCCGGCTTGCCTGCGGGCTTGCCGGCAGCGGGCTTCGCGGAGGCGGGCTTGGCCGCCGGTGTCGCCGCGGCGGCGACGCCCGTCGCGAGAGTGCCGTAGGCGATCAGATGGAACAGCACCAGCGTCCAGATCGAATTCCTGAGAGCCTTCATCTTCTTCCTCCTCGGGATCAACAATGGAAGGTCGCGCGGGACGCCCGCGGCGACCGAAGCCTGCAAGTGGGGTGGGCGAGCCGTCCCCACGGTATCGAGCGCGGTCAACGGATTCTGGAACCGATCGGCCGCGGAGCATATCTCGCCTGCAAGGCGGACGAAAGCCGGGGGCAGCGGGGCGCTCGCGTCCACAGCGGCCGCGGTAGGCCGGCCCGTTTCCGGCTAGAATCCTGCCGCTCCTGAAAGCATGCGCCGGGCGCAACCCGGGCGACGCAGAACCTTTCGGGTTCATGGCGCGGTCCATGACGAAGCTCGATTGCCGCCGTTGCGGCAGCCCAATTCCACTTCCGGCCGAAGACACGCTCTCGCCGACGACGGTCGTGGCGTGCCCCAGCTGCGGAGCGCGCTATGCGCGCCGCGCCGGCTCGTCCACCGCCGCGACTGTCGCCCCGCGCGATTCGCGTCCTTCGACCCCCCACGGGGCGACGCGGATCCTGGGAACGGCGGCTGCTCCGACCCTTTTCCAGCCGGACGAGGTCGTCGCCGAGCGCTACCGCATCCGCCGATTCATCGCCCGGGGCGGCATGGGCGAGGTTTACGAGGCCGAAGATCGCGAGCTCCTGCAGACCGTCGCGCTCAAGACCGTGCACCCGCGGGATGCGCTGCACGAAGTCGCCATCGAGCGCTTCAAGCGCGAGATCTCTCTCGCCCGCAAGGTGACGCACGCCAACGTCTGCCGCATCTACGACGTCGGCTATCACGCGCGCCCCGACGGCACGTCGATCATCTTCCTCACCATGGAGCTCCTGCGCGGCGAGACACTCGCGCAGCGCATCCGCCGCCAGGGGGTGCTCTCGCCCGGGGAAGGCCTGCCGATCGCGCGCCAGATGATCGCGGCCCTCGCGGCCGCGCATGCCGCCGGGGTCATCCACCGCGACTTCAAGAGCGAGAACGTCTTCCTCGAGCCGGCCGCCGAAGGGACGCGTGTCGTGGTCACCGACTTCGGCGTCGCCCGCGGCACCGACCAGGACCAGTTCGCCGCCCAGGTGACGATGGCCGACGCCGCGGTGGGAACGCCGGCCTACATGGCGCCGGAGCAGATCGAGGGCGGCACGCTCACGGCCGCCGTCGACCAGTACGCCCTCGGTGTGGTGCTCTTCGAGATGGTCACCGGCGATCTGCCGTTCTCCGGGGACTCGCCGCTCGCCACCGCAGTCAAACGCCTGACCCAGGCGCCGCCGTCGCCGGACGAGCTGATCCCCGGACTCGATCCGCAATGGGTGAAGGTCATTCGGCGTTGCATGGCGCGCTACCCGCAGGACCGCTTCGCTTCGGTGGTCGACGTCGAACGCGCGCTCGCAGGTGCGGTCATCGCTCCGACCGCGGAGCCCGACGCGCGCCCCGCGGCGAGCCGGCCCGCGGAAGAGGAGCCGCCGGCGATCGCCGCGGCGGCCGCTGCTCCGCCGAATACGAAGCGCCGCAAGCAGATGCGTCTGCTCGCCGTGGTCTCGCTGCTGCTCGCCCTGGCGGTCGTGCAGGCGATCTTCCGTGTCCGTCGCTCGCTCGAGTCGCCGCTCGGCGAACCGGGCGAGGTCCGCCGGGCGGTGGCCGTCGTCCCCTTTCGCAATCTGGCGCAGCGCGAGGAGTTCGAGTGGCTGTCGGTCGCACTCGCCGAGATGGTCGCCTCGGAGCTGCGGGCGGGGCAGGGTCTGCGAACCGTCGCCGGCGACGATGTCGCGCGCGCACGGCTCGATCTCGGGCTTGCGGAGACCGAGCAGCCGGCCGGCGACGTGATCTCCAGGCTGCGCTCCAGGTTGGGAACCGACTTCGTCGTCCTGGGCTCCTACACCGTCCTCGGTGCCGGAGACTCGGCTGCGGTGCGGGTGGCGGTTCGCGTCGAGGATGCCGCCGGCGGGGAAACCCTGGGTGAGGCCGTCGAAACCGGCAGCGAGCAGGAGCTCTTCCAGCTGGTCGCCCATGTCGGCGTGCGCCTGCGCGAGCTCCTCGGCAGCGCCGCGAGCTCCAGCCAGGCGCCGGAGACGGCCTCTGCACCCGTTTCACCGATGGCGGCACGGCTCTACTCCGAAGGCCTGCTGAAACTGCGCAACTTCGAACCGGGCGCCGCGCGCGAGCTCCTCGAGAAGGCTGCCGCCGTGGAGCCCGGCCATCCGATGATCCACGCCGCCCTCGCCCAGGCCTGGTCGGCGCTCGGCTTCGAGCAGCGCGCCGGGCAGGAGGCCGCGCAAGCGCTCGAGCAGAGCACCGGTCTGCCCGCCGAAGAGCGGCTCGGAGTCGAAGGGCTGGCGGCGGAGCTGCGGCGCGACTGGGCGCGCGCGCAGGAGATCTATGGCCGGCTCTGGCGGGCGTTCCCCGACAACCTCGAATACGGCCTCAAGCTCGCCCGTTCGCAGATCGACGGCGGACGGGCTGCCGACGCGCTGCTGACGATCGAAGCGCTACGCGCCCTGCCCGAGCCCGATCGGGACAACCCCAGGATCGACCTTGTCGATGCGGCGGCGGCGGTCGCCACTTCCAACTTCTCCCGCCAGCGCGATGCTGCCCGTCGCGCGGCCACCCGGGCGGAGACGCTGAAGGCGCCGCTGCTGGTCGCCGAAGCGCGCCTGCGGGAGGCCGAAGCGCTTCGCCGGCTCGGCGACGCCGCGGGCGCGGGCGCCGCCAGCGACGCCGCCCGGCTGCTCTATGTCGAGACCGGCGATCGCGTGGGCGAGGCCCTCGCCCTCACCGTCGCCGCCAGTGCGCTCTTCGATCGCGGTGACCTCGTCGCGTCGCGGACCGCCAGCGAACAGGCGCTCGCGCGCTACCGCGAGGTGGGCGACCGCAGCGGCATCGCGCGCAGCCTCAACAGCCTGGCGGTCCTGGCGCGGAACCTGGGCGAGGTCGGGACAGCGCGTTCGCTGTACGAGGAAGCGCTGCAGGTCCTGGCCGAAGTCGGCGACCTGCGGGGCACTGCCTACACCCGGAACAACCTCGCCGCGGCGAGTGTCGAGGAGGGACGGCTCGCCGAAGCCAAGGGGGCCGTGACCGAAGCTCTCGGCATCCTGCGTCGGTTGGACGACCCCAGCGGCATCGCCGACGTGCTGCTCAACCTCGGCACGATCGAGCGCCAGCAGGGAGCACTCGGCGACGCCCGCCTGCATCTCGAGGAAGCACTGGCGAAGAAGCGCGCGCTCGGTCAGAAACCCGGGGAGGCGGCCGCCATGGTCGCGCTCGGCGTCCTGGCGCTCGATCGCGGCGAGCTCTCCGAGGCGCGGTCGAGCCTCGAGGCCGCCGCCCTCGCCGCCCGGGAAACCTCGAGCAAGGCGGTACTGTCCAACGCCCTCGCGGGGCTCGCCGAGGTGGCGATCGAGAGCGCCGAATTCGCGCGCGCGAGGGAACTGGCGGAAGAGTCGCTGACCATCCGCCGCGAGCTCGGCCGGCGCGGCAAGCTGGACGAGAGCCGCGTCCTGCTGGCGCGTATCGCGCTCGAAGCAGGCGAAATCCGCGCGGCGCTGCCCGATCTCGAGACACTCATCGGCGAAAGCGCTCCGGGACGGACCCCCGACCTCGCGGCGGCGGCCGAATTCACGCTCGCCCGCGCCAGCGCCGCGCTCGGCAGGGCCAGCGAGGCGCGCTCCGCCGTCGCCCGCGGTGCAGCCCTGGCCGCAGCCGGCGAGAACCTGCAGATTCGCCTGCAAGCGACGGCGGCGGCCCTGGCGACCGAGGTTTCCGGCGCCAGGCCGATCGCCGGCCCGATGGAGCCCGCGGCGGCGACGGCCCTGGCCGCCGAGAAGGGCTACCGGGTCCTCGCCCTCGAGATCGAGCTCTTGCGCCTGCGCGCCGAGAGCCACGGCCGGGGCTCGGAGGCCGCGGCCAGCCTGCGGCGGATCTCGGCCGAAGCCACGGCGCGCGGTCTGCTGCGGATTGCCCGCCTCGCCGACGCCGCCGCCTCCTCCTGAGACGCCGTCACCCACCTTGTCGGGCGGGTGGCCCCCACCCGTGCGGCCCGTGCAGCGCGCCACCCGCGGGCGCCTAATGGCCCTTGGAGCCCGAATTCTCCGAGGCGGGCTTTCGCCCCGCCGCCACCACGAACCCTCCAGAGGAGCCCTGACGATGACAACACTCACGATGCCTCCCGCGCACGACAAGAAGGCCGATCTCGCCGGCCCCGGCGTCAGCACTTATGAGGAGGTCGCCAAGATCCTGCCGGATCATTACGCCCCGCTGCTCGACCGCAAAGAGACCCAGAAGGCCATTGCCGCGGTCAAGCGCTTCATCGAAGACGGCCTCTGCCGCGAGCTCAACCTCTTCCGCGTCGAAGTGCCGCTGATCGTCTCCGAGGAGAGCGGCGTGAACGATTATCTCGATCGCGACGGTTCCCGCACCCCGGTCGCTTTCCCCTGCGGCCTCGGCATCGAGCCGCGACTGCGCGCGCAGGTGGTGCAGGCGGCCACGAAGTGGAAGCGGATGGCGCTGCAGCAGTTCGACTGCGCCGTCGGCGAGGGCATCGTCACCGACATGCGCGCGGTCCGTAAGGACTACTTCCTCGACCACGACCACAGCGCCTACGTCGACCAGTGGGACTGGGAGCGGGTCATCACCGCCGCCGATCGCAACCTCGCCACCCTCGAGGCTACGGTCAAGGCGATCTGGCGGGTGATCAAGGGGGCCGAGGAGTTCGCGCTCAAGGAGTTTCCCCGTCTCGCCGGCGGCAAGTACCCGCGCCTGCCCGACGAGCTCGTCTTCCTGCACGCCGAAGAGATTCTCGAGATGTACCCCGACCTTCCGCGCAAGCAGCGCGAGACGGCGATCCTGCAGAAGTACCCGGCGGTCTTCATCATCGGAATCGGTTGGGTGCTCGACGATGGCTATCCGCACGAGATGCGCGCCGCCGACTACGACGACTGGGTAACGCCGACGACGTCGAAGTCCGGCAAGCCGATGCACGGCCTGAACGGCGACATTCTGGTCTGGAACCCGGTGACCCGGCGCCGCCACGAGCTCTCCTCGATGGGCATCCGCGTCACCAAGGAGACTCTGGTGCAGCAGCTCCAGATCTCCGGGCAGAGCGACTTCCTCAAGCTGCCGTACCACCAGGCGATCCTCAACGACAGGATTCCGCTCTCGATCGGCGGCGGCATCGGCCAGTCGCGCACGCTGATGTACCTGCTGCGCACTGCGCATCTCGGCGAAGTCAGCGCCACCGTGTGGCCGCGGCAGCTCAAGGAGATCTGCGCGGCCAAGAACATCCACGTCATCGAGTAGCCGCAGCGGTGGAGGAGTCCGGGTGGCCAGCGGCATCCGGACTCCTGTCTCTTCCTGCCGCCCGGCCCGGGCTTGCTGTCATTCCCGGACCCCTCAGGGGTCGAGCAGGCGGCGTATCGCCGCAGCCAGCACGGCAGGGGCGAACGGCTTCTGCAGGAAGAGGCAGCGTGAACCGAGAAGGCTCGTGACCTCGTTGTCGTTGCGCGCGTAACCGGAGACGAAGAGCACCGCAAGATCGGGATCGCGGCTGCGAAGCTCGCGCGCGAGTTCCGGCCCGCCGAGGCGCGGCATCACCACGTCCGTCAGCAGCAGCTTCAGGCCTTCGTGCCCCTCGCGATCGACGATGGCTCGCGCTTCGACGCCGTCGCTCGCCGCCGTGACCTGGTAGCCGAGGTCGGCGAGGAGCGAGACGGCGAAGTCGCGGACTGCCGGATCGTCTTCCACCAGGAGGACGCGTTCACGACCCCCCGGCAGCGCCAGCGCACCCGCCCGGTCGGCGCGACCCTCCCGCAGCTCGGCCGAGAGGGGCAGCAAGACGCGAAAGGTCGACCCCTGCCCGGGCTCGCTCTCGACCTGGATCGTGCCTCCGGTCTGCTGCACGATGCCGTAGGCCATGGCGAGTCCGAGTCCGGTTCCCTGTCCGACCGGCTTGGTGGTGAAGAACGGCTCGAAGAGCCGGCGCCGCGTTTCGGCGTCCATCCCCGTGCCGGTATCGCTGACCGAAAGTTCGACGTACTCGCCCGCTTTCAGTCCGGCCAACGCAGCCCGCCCTCCCGCTTCGACGCGCCGACGCCCGGTGGCGATGCGTATCAGCCCCCCCTCGGGCATGGCGTCGCGGGCGTTGACGACGAGATTCATCACCACCTGCTCGAGCTGGGTCGGCTCGGCCCGCACCAGGACCGGCCCCGATGCGAGGGAGAGCTCCAGCTGGATGCGCTCGCCGATGAGACGACGAAGCAGGTGGTCGAGCTCGATGAGCAGGGCGTTGAGATCCAGCGTGCGCGGATCGAGCGGCTGCCGGCGGCTGAAGGCGAGGAGCTTGCCGGTGAGGCGGGTGGCCCGTTCGGAGGCCCGCAGGATCTCGGAGAGCTCCTTGGCGAAACGATGGTTGTCACCCAGGCGATGCAGGAGCAGCTCGGCGTAACCGGTGATGGCGGTGAGGAGGTTGTTGAAATCGTGCGCGATTCCGCCTGCGAGCTGGCCGATCGCCTCGACCTTCTGCGCCTGTACGAGCTGCTCGGCGAGCAGGCGGCGCTCGGTGACGTCGAACAGGACGCCCTGCAGGCGGTCGGGTTGCGCGTCGTCGGCGGGGAGAAAGACCGCGTCGTCCCGCACCCAGACCGCCCGGCCGTCCCGGGCGAGCAGCCGGTACTCGGCCGAGAACTGGTCGCGCTCGCGGATACAGCGCTGCTCTTCGCCGAGCGCCACGCCGACGTCATCGGGGTGGAGTCGCGAGTACCAGAGCTTGCGATCCCCGCTCCACTCGTCCGGGGAGTAGCCGAGCAGCGTTTCGATCTGTCGGCTGACGAAGATCCAGCGTCCGTCTTCGCCGGGCTCGGCAATGTAGGACACCGCCGGGAGCTTCTCGATGAATACCCGGAATTTCGCCTCCTCCCGAGTCAACGCTTCCTGGGCACGCAGGCGCTCTCCCATCTCCTGCGCCAGCGACCCGAGCGCCAGCTCGAGCTCGTGCGTGCGGGCCACGAGCCCCGCTGAGAGCGATCTCTCGGAGTTGCGCAGCTCCTCATTGGCCTGGAGGAGCTCGCGCGACGACAGGTCGAGCGAGCGTTCGACCATGGCTCGGTCGATGTCCGACTGGCGGTAGGCGTCGTCGACCGCCGCCAGGAAGGCGGCCAGTTCCGGCCTGGACGCGAGCTCCTGCGGCAGCAGTCGGCGGAGCTGGCGTTCGAGGAGGCTGTGCATCGAGTCCGGGTCGCAGGTCAGACTTCGGCGAACGCCGTGATGGTCATCGTCTGATTGTGCAGTTCGCAGCGCCCCTGGGGGCGGTTCGGCCCGATCTCGCCGTAGGAATAGAAGCCGGTCAGGGCGGGAGTCTTGCCCAGCACCTGGCGGACGCTTTCGACCTCTTCCTCGATGCGCTGGTTGAGCACCATCCTGCGGCCGACGCAACTGATCAGGAGCGCGATCTGGGCGGAGTTTCCCTCGAGTCCACCGAGAGTTGTCGTGGCGGCCCCGGCTGCACCGTCGATCAGACGATCGAGATTGGCGCGCATCAGCCGGGCGATCTGGCCTTCCGGCACGTCCCCGACGAAGGTCAGGCTGCCTTCGCGCTCGTCGATACCCACGATCGTCCGTACCCGTCCCGCGCCGCCTTCCTCGGATCGCAGGCTCAGCGGGAACAGCAGGCCGGTCGCCGGCAGGCCGGCGGACTGATCTCCGAGGTAGAGGCGATAGAGCTCCAGCGCGGGTCGGGAGTCGAGCTCGAAGAGGACGTTCCCGCGTGAGCGCGTGATGCGTCGCTCCGGACCGAAGGGATCCCACCCGCCGAGCGATCCATATCCGACGCGCAGATCCTTGCCGTAGAAACCGAGCGCGAGGACCACGCCCTGCGACGTCCGGTCGTCCCAGCGCAGCACCGTCTCACGAAAGCGGGTGCCGTCACCCGCCAGGCCTCCAGTGATCGACACTCCCGGCGGCAAGCCGGATTCGAGGCCGCGCACGAGCTCGCTGGCGTTGACCCTCGTGCCATCCGCGAAGACCAGCGCGTGCACCAGGTCGGCGCCTGCGAGGCGCGCCGCGAGCCGGGAGCCGATGTCTGCCGACCCTGCCGGGTCGGCACCCTCCTCGGCGACGAGGATCACCCTGGTCGTCTCGAACGCGAGCGCTGTTGCCACGAGCCCTTCGTCGCTCACCTCGGTGCCGAGGATCTCGCCCGCGGTCGAGCAGCCGGCGACGATGGCGCCGGGAAATCGTCGCGAGAGCTCCTCGAACGGGTGGCGGGCGGCAATCCCTTCACGGCCGCCGAAGATCAGCACCAGGTCGGCCGAACGCAGAGGGGAATCGGAAGCCTCGAGGTCGGACCAGCCGGCCGCTCCCCTCCACCGCAGCTGCTGAAAACGGATCATGCGGAATCCGTGCCCTCCAGGCGTCGTCGCTTGGCACGGACTGTACCATCCGTCACACGCCGCGCAGGCGCAGTCGGTGGAGGAGAAGGGGGGAAAAACAAAGGCCCACGAATCGTGGGATTCGTGGGCCCGAAGAAATACTTCCCGGCAACGACCGACTCTCCCACCCACCTTCGCAGGCAGTACCATTGGCGCTGAGGGGCTTAACTGCCGTGTTCGGAATGGGAACGGGTGTTTCCCCCTCGCTAGAGTCACCGGAAAACATAATTCTGTAAAAGAACCGTAGTCGTAACTGAATCGAATTTGTGGTGTTTGTAGATGCTTGTAGCGACCAGATTC
>CAZQTL010000019.1:0-32058 GCA_964595975.1 uncultured Thermoanaerobaculia bacterium
CATGCAATTCGGAATGATCGGTCTCGGACGGATGGGCGCCGGCATGGTGCGCCGGCTGATGCAGGCGGGACACGACTGCGTGGTCTACGACCGCGCGCCGCAGGCGGTCGCGGCGCTGGTCGCCGAGGGCGCCACCGGCAGCAGTTCGCTGGCGGAGTTCGTCGCCGCGCTCGCGCTGCCGCGACATCTCTGCCTGATGGTGCCGGCCGCATACGTCGACTCGAGCATCTCCGCACTGGCGCCGCGTCTCGCCGCGGGCGACACCGTCGTCGACGGTGGCAACTCGAACTTCCAGGACGACATCGCGCGCGCCGTCCGGCTGCGCGCGGCGGGCCTGCACTACGTCGACATGGGGACCTCGGGCGGCGTCTGGGGACTCGAGCGCGGCTACTGCCTGATGATCGGCGGCGAGGACGAGATCGTGCGCCGGCTCGACCCGATCTTCCGCGCACTCGCGCCGGGCCGCGGTGTGATTCCGGAGACTCCGGGGAGGGAGAACGCGGCCGACACCGCCGGAGAAGGCTACCTGCACTGCGGCCCCTCCGGCGCCGGCCACTTCGTCAAGATGATCCACAACGGCATCGAGTACGGTCTGATGGCCGCCTACGCCGAAGGCTTCAACATCCTGAAGAGCGCGAACCTCGGGGCCGGGACGCACGAGATCGACGCCGAGACCACGCCGCTCGCGCACCCCGAGCACTATCGCTTCGACTTCGACCTGCCGGCGATCGCCGAGCTCTGGCGGCGAGGCAGCGTCATCCCCTCCTGGCTCCTCGACCTCACCGCCCAGGCGCTCGCCGCCGATCCGGCGCTCGAGAAGTTCGGCGGCCGGGTCTCCGACTCCGGCGAGGGACGCTGGACGGTCGCCGCCGCGAACGACCTGGGCGTCCCGGCCTTCGTCCTGTCGGCCGCGCTCTTCGAGCGCTTCGCCTCGCGCGGCAACGCGCTCTTCCAGAACCAGGTGCAGTCGGCGATGCGCTTCGGCTTCGGCGGGCACCACGAGAAGCCCGCGCCGACCGCGCCAACGCCGGAGGAGAAGCCGTGACGAAGAACGGCCGGCCGCGCTCCGACGCGCTGGTCTTCTTCGGCGCCACCGGCGATCTCGCCTACAAGAAGATCTTTCCGGCCCTGCAGTCGATGGCCGGTCGCGGCAAGCTCGACCTCCCGGTCGTCGGTGTCGCGCGCTCGGGCTGGACGCGCGACCAGTTCATCGAGCGCGCTCGGGCGAGCGTCACCGAATACGGCGGCCTCGTCGAGGAGAACTTCGCCCTCCTCGCGGCCAAGCTGCGCTACGTCGACGGCGACTACAACGACCCGGCGACCTTCGCCGCCCTGCGCACCGAGCTCGCCGGAGCGGAGCGCCCGATCTCCTACCTGGCGATTCCGCCGAGCCTCTTCCCCGTGGTCGTGGGAAACCTGCGCGATGCCGGCTGCGCGAAGAACGGCCGGGTCATCCTCGAGAAGCCGTTCGGACGCGACCTCGCCTCGGCGCGCGACTTGAACCGGATCCTGCACGAGGCTTTTCCGGAGGAGAGCATCTTCCGCATCGATCATTACCTCGGCAAGGAGGCGGTGCAGAACATCCTCTACTTCCGCTTCGCCAACGCCTTTCTCGAGCCGATCCTCAACCGGCACTACGTCGAGAACGTCCAGATCACCATGGCCGAGGCATTCGGCGTCAAGGGGCGCGGCAAGTTCTACGAGGAGACCGGCGTCCTGCGGGACGTCATCCAGAACCACCTGCTGCAGGTGGTGAGCTATCTCTCCATGGAGGCGCCCTCCTCGACCTACGACGAGGCGATCCGCGACGAGCAGGCGAAGGTCCTGCGCAACGTGCGGCCGCTCGACGCCGCGAATCTCGTGGTGGGCCAGTTCCGCGGCTACCGCGACGAGCCCGGCGTCGCCGCGGACTCCCAGGTCGCCACCTACGCCGCCCTGCGCCTGGCGATCGACTCGTGGCGCTGGGAGGGGGTGCCGTTCTTCGTCCGCGCCGGCAAGTCCCTGGCGCGCACCCTCACCGAGGTGACGATCGAGTTCAAGAATCCGCCGCAGGTGGTCTTCGCCGAGCCGGCGCCGGCGATGGGCAATCACGTCCGCTTCCGCCTGAGCCCGCAGGTCGGCATCGCGCTCGGGGCGCGCGCCAAGGAGCCGGGCGAGGGGATGGTCGGGCGCCCGGTCGAGCTCTCGGTGCTCGAAGGCGCCGAGCAGGGCAAGAACGGCAGGATGGACGCCTACGAGCGGCTGCTCGGCGACGCGATGGCCGGAGATGCGACGCTCTTCGCGCGCCAGGACGTCGTCGAAGCGGCCTGGGCGATCGTCGATCCGGTGCTCAACGCCGCCGGTCCGCTGCATATCTACGAGCCCGGCAGCTGGGGGCCGCCGGAATCCGAGGCACTGACTGCCGGGGTCGGTGGCTGGAACACCCCCGACGCCCTCGACGCGGCGCTGCGCGAGCGTTACGCGGCGGCAGCGGCGAGCCTGGCCCCGCCGGCTACCCCGGCCGAGTCCGGCACCGCGGGCGGCCGTTCGTGAAGCGGCAGGTCCTTGCGGCTCTCGTCCTCTTGTCGGTCGCCGGCGCAGCTGCGAATCCTCCGGCGGCGGCTCGGAGCCTGGGCGATTCCCCCGACGCGCTCATCTTCGCCGACGGCTTCGAGAGCGGCGACACCGGCGCCTGGAGTGGCGATCCGGTCTCCGGCTCGGACACGATCGCGACCAGCGACGCACAGATCCACACCTACTTCTATCGCGTTCCGGGAACGCCGGCCCCTGCCGCTGGTCGGCCGGCGCTGCTCTGGCTGCACGGCGACGGCGGCAGCGGTGGCGGCGGCTTCGGCTCGGGCTTCTACCCGTACACCGACCCCGACGGCGCGATCGTCGTCACCCCTTCAGGGATCAACCAGACCTGGACCCACGCCGCCGGCGACCTGCCGGGAATGCCGCAGGACTCCCAGTTCCTGAGCCTGCTGATCGCCCAGCTGATCGCCGAAGGCGTCGCCGGCGAGGTCGTCGATCCGGCGCGGATCTACTTGGGCGGCGTCTCGCGCGGGGCGTACATGCCCTACTTCCTCCTGCAGCGCCCGTCGACGAAGGACAAGCTGGCGGCGGTCGCCGTCAATGCCGGGCTGCTCTACTGCCAGGCGGGAGACGCCGACTGCGCGACCGGCGGCTCGAGCCCCCTGCACCACGACGCGGCGGCGGCGATTCTGCATCTTCACGGCACCAATGACACGGCGGTCGAGCCGCCGCCGACCGCGCTCTTCCACGTTCCGATCGACTGGAACATCGACTGGCGCGTCTTCTGGCCGATGAACCTCTGGGCCGGCCAGCACGGCTGCTTCGGCGGCGACAACTCGACCGGCAACGACGACGGCGTCCTGCGCGCGACCTACCTCGTCGGCGCCAACACCGCCCGGGTCTACGACCTCACCGGCTGGGACCCGAATTGCGCGAAGTACCAGCTGATCCTGGTGACCAACGGCGGGCACGTCATCCCGGGGCAGGAGGGCCGCATCTGGTCCTTCCTCGCCAGCCATCTCCTCGGTGAGTAGCCAGCCGCGGGAGTAGACTCCCCCTATGCGTAGCGTGGTCGCAGAGAGGCTGCGAACCGAAGACCGCGAACAGATCGCCGCCATGACCTCTGGCGAGAGGGTCCGGCTGGCTTTGGCCCTTGGGGACCAGGCGGTCGCGGACTATGCCCGCAACCACCACCTCTCTCTCGAGGAGGCGCGTCGGAAGTTGCGCGAGATCTCGGAGGACTCGCGGCGGAGCCGAAAGGCGGATCGCGCCGGCGCGAGGTGAGCGATCTCGAACGGTTTCACCTCTATCTCGTCGAGCACGACGTTCCTCATGCGGTCATCGGCGCGGCCGCTCTCGGGGTCCACGGGGTCGTCCGTGCGACGCTCGACTTCGACCTGCTGACAACCGACCGCCGCTGTCTCACGCGATCCTTCTGGGCGCCGCTCATCGCGGCCGGCTGGCAACTCGAGGCGACGCCCGGCGACGAAACCGATCCGCTCGCCGGCGCGGTCCGCGGCCGGGGACCCGAAGATCCGCGTCCTCTGGACCTCATCGTCGGCAGGAGCCGATGGGAGGCGGACTTGGTCCGCCGCGCCGAGATCCGCGACGCCGGCGGCGTCCTGCTTCCGGTGGTGCGGCCTGCCGATCTCGTGGCGCTGAAGCTCTTCGCCGGAGGCTGGAAAGACGGGCAGGATGTCGCCGGACTGCTGGAGGCGACCTCCGATCGGCAGGGTCTCGTCGACGAGGTCGAGCCCCTATTGCCGTGGCTCCCGCCCGAGGCGCGCGAACTCTGGCACGAGATCCTCTCCCGGCGAACCTGATCCACCGCTCGGCTGCGCGGGTAACGGCCGGCGCGCGAGTCCCTTTCGAAAAAAGAAAGGACCGGCGAGTCGCCTCGCCGGTCCCGGTATCGAAACGTCTCCGGCGCCTGCGCGCCGGAGGCGGAAGCTGCTCTTAGTACATGCCGCCCATGCCGCCGCCCATGCCGCCCATACCGCCGCCGCCGGGCATGCCGCCGCCCTTCTCCTTCTCCTTGATCTCGGCCACCATCGCTTCGGTGGTGAGCATCAGGCCGGCGATCGAGGCCGCGTTGATGAGCGCGGTCTTGGTCACCTTGGCCGGATCGATGACGCCGGCCTTGACCATGTCCTCGAACTTGCCGGTGCCGGCGTTGAAGCCGATGTTGCCGGACGACTCGAACAGCTGACGGACGATGACCGAGCCCTCTTCGCCCGCGTTCTGGGCGATCTGACGGGCCGGCTCCTCGAGCGCGCGACGGACGATCTTGACGCCGACCGCGACGTCGCCCTCGGCCTTGATCTTGTCGACCGCGGTGATGGCGCGGATGAACGCCACGCCGCCGCCGGCGACGATGCCCTCTTCCACGGCCGCCTTGGTGGCGTGCATGGCATCCTCGACGCGCGCCTTCTTCTCCTTCATCTCGGTCTCGGTGGCCGCGCCGACCTTGATGACGGCGACGCCGCCGACCAGCTTCGCGAGGCGCTCCTGGAGCTTCTCGCGGTCGTAGTCGGAGGTCGTCTCCTCGATCTGGGTGCGGATCTGCTTGACCCGGCCCGAGATCGACTCACGGCGCTTCTTGTCGTCGATGTCGGTGACGATCGTGGTGTTGTCCTTGTTGATCAGGACCTTCTTGGCCTCGCCGAGGTCCTCCCACTTGACGTTCTCGAGCTTGATGCCGAGATCCTCGGTGATGAGCTTGCCACCGGTGAGGATCGCGATGTCCTCGAGCATCGCCTTGCGGCGGTCGCCGAAGCCCGGCGCCTTGACGGCACCGATCTGCAGCGTGCCGCGCAGCTTGTTGACCACCAGCGTCGCCAGCGCCTCGCCCTCGACGTCCTCGGCGATGATGAGCAGCGGCTTGCCCTGGCGGGCGACCTGCTCGAGGATCGGCAGGAGGTCCTTCATCGACGAGATCTTCTTCTCGTAGAGCAGGATCTTGACGTTCTCGAGCGTCGTCTCCATGCGCTCGGCATCGGTGACGAAGTACGGCGACAGGTAGCCGCGGTCGAACTGCATGCCCTCGACGACTTCGAGGTTGGTCTCGAGGCCCTTGGCCTCCTCGACCGTGATCACGCCGTCCTTGCCGACCTTCTCCATCGCCTCGGCGATGATCTTGCCGATCTCCTGGTCGTTGTTGGCCGAGATCGTGCCGACGTGGGCGATCTCGGTGCCCTCGACCGGCTTCGCCATCTTGTCGACCGCTTCGATCACGGCCTTGACGGCGAGGTCGATGCCGCGCTTGAGCTCCATCGGGTTGGCGCCGGCGGTGACGTTCTTGGCGCCTTCACGGTAGATCGCCTGCGCGAGAACAGTGGCGGTGGTGGTGCCGTCGCCGGCGACGTCGGAGGTCTTCGAGGCGACTTCGCGCACCATCTGCGCGCCCATGTTCTCGAGCGCATCCGGCAGCTCGATCTCCTTGGCGACGGTGACGCCGTCCTTGGTGATCGTCGGCGAGCCGAACTTCTTCTCGATGACGACGTTCCTGCCCTTCGGGCCGAGGGTGACCTTCACCGCATCGGCCAGCTTGTTGACACCCTTGAGGATCGCGCCGCGCGCGTCCTCAGAGTAAGTGATGTGCTTGGCTGCCATGGCTTCGGTTCTCCTAGAGGTGTGACGGGTTTGCTGAGGGCTGCGAAAGCGCTTACTTCTTGGCGGCCTTCTCGGTCTTCTCGATCACCGCGAGGATCTCGTCCTCGCGCAGGATGACGTACTCCTCGCTGTCGATCTTGATCTCGCTGCCGGAGTACTTGCCGATGAGGATCCGGTCGCCCTTCTTGACGTCCATCGGCGAGCGCTTGCCGTCGTCGTTCACCTTGCCCGGGCCAACGGCGAAAACTTCGGCTTCCTGGGGCTTCTCCTTGGCGGTGTCGGGGATGATGATGCCGCCCCGGATCTGCTCCTGGGCTTCCAGGCGCTTGACCACCACGCGGTCGTGCAGGGGTCGAATGTTCACTGCGGGTTCCTCCTTCGTGTCTGTTATGTTCTTGCGGTTCGCCACTCGAGCGCCGGTTAGCACTCGTCGGCTACGACTGCTAACAAGATACGAAATCGGTCGCCTCGTGTCAAGACTTGGGGAAAATACCTAAGTGCATTCGACTAAGATTTCGGCGCGCGACGCCAACCGTCTCCCATGACCGGCTCCAGCGGACCGGGGCGTGCCCCGCTCGACGTCATCGTCCCGGTCTGCGGCGCGCCCGAAGCGCTGGCGCGCTGTCTCGACAGCCTCGAACGGCATGTCGATGCCCGACTCGACCGGATCCTCGTCGTCGTCGACGGTCCACAGGCGGATGCGGTCGAGAGCGTGCTCGCCGGCGCCGTCGAGCTCCGCGGCGCCCCGGCCCTCACTCTGCTGCGCCAGCCGGTGCGCACGGGCTACCCGGCAGCGATCCATCGCGGCATCGAAGAGGGAGAGGCGGACGGCCGCGACGTCGTCCTGCTCAACAGCGATACCGTCGTCTCCGAGGGCTGGCTCGACGGACTCGCGGCGGCGGCGGCGAGCGCCCCCCGCATCGGGACGGTCACGCCGTTCACCAACAACGGCACCCTCGCCTCGCTGCCGCGGCCGTTCGAGATCAACCGCCTGCCGACCGGCCTCGTCCCGGCGACCTTCGCCGCCCTCGTCGCCCGCGTTTCGCGACGCCTCTACCCCCGGGTGCCTACGGCGGTCGGATTCTGTTTCTACGTCAAGCGTGCGCTGTTGCGCGAGATCGGCTCGTTCGACTGCGCGGCCTTCGGCCTCGGCTACGGTGAAGAGGTCGATTTTTCGCTGCGCGCCAGCGCCGCCGGCTGGGAGCATTGCCTCGACGACGCCACGTTCGTCTTCCACGAGGGACAAGGGAGCTTCGGCCGCACACGCGACCGGCGTGTGCGGGCGGCCGAACGCACGCTCCGGCGGCGCCACCCCGGCTTTCGTTCCCGCCTCGCCGCGTTCATGACGGCCGATCCGGTCGCCGCCGCCCGCCGTCCGGTGCTCGAGGCGCTGGCGAGCCGCGTCCAACCGGAGTCGGGGCCGTCCCGGCCGGGCATCGTCCACCTCGTCCACGGCTGGCCGCCGGAGAACTTCGCCGGCACCGAGCTCTACGCCTGGTGGCTGGCGCATCTGCAAAAGGCCCAGCGGCCGGTGGCGGTCTACACACGGTCGCTCGACCTGCAGCTCGCCTCCGGCACCGCTGTCGAGCTCGACGATCTCGGCCTGCGCGTGCGCTCGCGGGTGAATCACTTCGACCAGCGCAGCCCGCTGCGTCGCAACGGTCTCTACGACCGCGGCGCGCGCGCCGACTTCGCACGCTTCCTCGACCAGACGCGACCCGCGATCCTGCATGTTCACCACCTCGCCGGACACGGCTTCTCGCTCATCGACGAGGCCCGCCGGAGACGCCTGCCGATCGTGCTGCAGCTGCAGGACTGGTGGCTCCTCTGCGCCCGCGCCAACCTCCTCGACCGCGAGCGCCGGCTCTGCCCTGGCCCCTTGCCCGGACGCTGCGCCTCGTGCCTGCCGCTCACCCAGGTCTCGCCGTCGCCCGGCCTCAACCGTGGCCTGAACCGCGCGCTCTACGTTCTGCGACGCCGCCGCGCCCAGGCGGCGCTCGCCGCCGCGGACGTCCTCGTCGCCGGCTCGGCGGCGCTCATCGACTCGTTCCGCATCCGCGGCTGGCTGCCCGTGCACGTCCCGGTGCATCTCGTCCCCTACGGTGTCGACGACGCGCCGGCGCCGGGAGCGACGAACGACCGCCCTCCCTCCGGCCTGCCGCTGCGCCTCGGGTTCATCGGCTCGCTGCTGCCGCACAAGGGGCTCCACGTCGCGACGGCGGCGATCGCCGGCCTCGACGCGTCGCAGGTTCAGCTCGACGTCTGGGGAGACGCCGCGGTCGACCCGGCCTACGTCCGCGAAGCGCTCGCCGCCGCCGGACCGGCGCGGGTGCGGCTGCGCGGCCGCTTCGCCGAAGAGGATCGCGGCGCGATCTTCGCCGGCCTCGACCTGCTGCTGGTACCGTCGCTCGGCCTCGAGTCCTACAGTCTCGCCGCCCGCGAAGCCCTCGCCGCCGGCCTGCCGGTCCTCGCCAGCGATCGCGGCGCGCTGTCCGAGATCTTCTCCGGCGGCGAGCCGTGCGGCGCCCACTTCCACCCCGAGCGGCCGGGCGAGCTCCGCGCCTGGCTCGAGCGCCTGGTCGCCGACCCTTCCCAGATCGCCGACTGGCGGCGCCACGCACCCAGGGTGCCCACCCTGGCGCAGCACGCCGCGGCGCTCGAGCCGATCTACGCCCAGGCACTGGATTCGGCGCGGCGCCGGGCGCGCTAGGCTCGCAGCGTGGCCGCGACCCTCGCTCAGAGCTTCGCGCTCGTCCTGCGCCTGTGGCGCGCGGAAGGCGCCCGCTCGCTCCTCGACCGCTGGCTCGATCGCCGCCTGGATGCGCGCCGCGCGGCCCGCTTCCGGGTGCTGCCGGGCGCGACGCCCGGCGCCGGTTCGCAGACTCTCTGGGTACTGCCGTTCGCTCTCCATCGCCGGCGAGGCGGCGCCGCGATTCAGCTCCTGGTGAGGCTCGAGGAGCTCGCCCGGGACAGGCCGGTCGCGCTCCTTCACCGCTTGCCGGACCGCCTGCGCTGCGAAGTCTGGGGTCACGGCGCCGGTTCACCCCTGGCCCGCGAATGGCCGGTGCCGGCGCCCGAGGCCTGGGCGGCGATCGTGATCGAAGCCGCGCGCTGGGCGAGGGCGGAGCGGGTTCACTTCGAGAGTCTCGTCGATCTCGCGGCCGACCTGCCGCTCGCTGTGCGGGCGGGCGGTTACGCTTGCGGCCTGTCGGCGCACGACTTCGCGCTCTTCTGCCCGCGGCCGCACCTGATCGAGGAGCCCGCCGGCCGCTTCTGCGGCTTTTCCACCGATCCCGGGCGCTGCGCCCACTGCCTGGAGGCGAGCTGGCCGCTCCCGGCGGGCTTTCAGGAACGGCGCCGCGCAATCATGGCCGAGGCGATCGCCGCGGCCGACCGGCTCGAGTTCCCGTCGGAGTACATGCGCCGCGAGCACCAGACTCTCTTTCCGGGTATCGATCCGGCGCGCAGCTGCGTGGTGCCGCCGCGAAGCCTGGCCGGACCGCTGGCGTCACCCGCCCGCTCCGTCCTCCGCCCGCCGCAGCGCATCGCCTTCGCCGGCGCGGTGCACCGGCACAAGGGGGCCGTCGAGTTCGAGCAGCTCGTGCGGCAGCTCGAAGGGTTGCGGCCCGGTGCCTTCGAGTGGCACGTCTTCGGCGGAGGCGACACGCAGCTCCTCGCGCGCCTGCGGGCGCTGCCGCGCACCCGCGTCCACGGCTACTACCGCGCCGGCGCCCTGCCGGCGCGCCTGCGGGCGGCGAAGATCGACCTCGTCGTGCTGCCATCGATCTGGCCCGAGGCGCACTGCCTGGTGCTCGACGAATGCGCCGCCGCCGGCGTCCCGGCCTTGGCCTTCGACCTCGGCGCGCTGGGAGAGCGCATCCGCGCCGGCGGTCTGGGCGCCGTGATCGATCCGCGCGCCGGAGCGGCCGGCCTCGCGGCGCACATTGCCGCACTCGGCTGAGGCGCTGAGCTCAGGCGCCGGCGCGCTTGCGCGCCACCAGCAGGGCGAAGTCGGAGGGCAGCGCCGCCTCGCGCAGGAGCAGCCGTTCGGTGAGAGCGAGAAGGCGCAGGAGGGCGGCGTCGTCTTCGCGCGCCGGGTCGAAGTTGCCGACGATCCCGGCCAGCAGCGGATTGAGAATCGAGCCGCCGTAGTCCCGCCGTCGCTCGATCTCGAACCGCCGCGAGAGCGCCGCGACGATCTCTTCCGAGCTCACCGCTTCGCGCGGCGCCTGCTCGAGGAAGTGCGCGACCGGCGGCGGGATGTGCAGCGTCTTCTGCGCACCCGAGGGCCAGTGCACGCGCAGGCGCGGCGGCAGCACTGCAAGCAATTCTTCGACGATTCGCAGCTGACGCGGAGTGCATTGAAAGTACTTCGGGCCGACGTATTCGTTGAGGATGAGCCAGCCGCCGGGCCGCAGCGCGGCGTCGAGCCGCTCGACGAAGGCGTCCGGCTCGGGCAGTCGATGCAGGCTGTACTGCGACAGGACGACGTCGTAGGCGGCGGGCGCGAGCGGCAGCTCGGGGACGCTGCCGACCTCGAAACGCACTCCACCCACGCCATGAAAGCCGACCCAGGCCCGCGCCGCCGCGATCGCGTCGGGCGAGGGATCGAAGCCGTCGAGACTGGCGAACAGGCCGCGTTGCGTGGCGAGAAACTCGAGTCCGCCGCCGCCGCAGTGAAGAGACAGCCAGGCTCCCTGCCGCGGAATCGGCAGCTCGCTCCACAGGTCGAGCAGCCAGTGGCCCTCGCCCGGACCGCCGGAGATCAGCGGCTGGATGTGCTCGGCCACCAGCAGGCTGGAGTCGGTCCAGCCGACGCCGCGCGCTGGCGGCTGCGCGGCGGGAGACGGAGCGGACGACTCGGAGGCCATGGGAAAAGCTTAGCAGCGTCACCGCTGTGAGAAACTGGCGCTCGATGCCCGCTCCCATCGAGACCGCGGCAGCCGGAGCGCCGGCAGCGACGATCGCGATCTGCACCGCCAACCGGGCGCCGCTGCTCGCCGAGACGCTCGCCACCCTGCTGCCGCTGATCGATCCCGGCGACGGCGAGATCGTCGTCGTCGACAACGGTTCGCGCGACGACACGCCCGCGCTGCTCGCCGCGACCGCCGCGAAGGCCGCGGCCGAAGGCCTGCCGCCCGGTGCGTTCCGTGCCGTGCGCGAGGAACGAGCCGGGCTTTCCGCCGCGCGCAACCGCGCGGTGCGCGAGGCGCGCGGCGAGCTCCTCCTGTTCCTCGATGACGACGCGCTGCCCCGTCCGGGCTGGCTCGAGGCCTACGTGGAGGCCTTTCGCGCACCGCGCGTCGGCGCCGCCGGCGGCCCGGTCGAGCCGCTCTTCGACGGCCCGCTGCCGGCCTGGCTCGACGACCGCTTCCTGCCCTATCTGTCGGCCTGGAACCGCGGCCCCGATGTCGTTTCGCTGCGCTACAACGAGTTGCCGCGCGGCGCCAACATGGCTTTCCGTCGGGCGAGCTTCGCCGTCTACGGCGATTTTCTCGAGCAGCTCGGACGCAAGGGCGCCTCCCTGCGTTCGTGCGAAGAGATCGAGCTCTGCCTGCGACTCGAACGCGGCGGCGAGGAGATCCTCTATCTGCCGGCGGCGGGCGTCCGCCACCATGTCGCCACGCAGCGCCTCTCGGTCGCCTGGATGTCGGCGCGCTTCGCCGCCCAGGGCTTCTCGGAGGCGATCCTCGACTGGCGCCACGCCGGAGCACGCGGACTCCGCATCGGCCTGCGCCGCGTCGCCCGGCTCGACCGCGATCCCGGCGGCGACGTGATGGCCCAGTGTCTACGCCATACCTGCCGTGGCTATCGCCGTGGGGCGCTCTATGCCCTGTTCTGCGTCGCCCGCTACCAGTTGCCTGGAGGGACGCCCCCTCCCCAGCTCGCGCAGTTCGAGCCGGCCTCCTGAACGCGGCGGCGGCGAGCGCCGCGATGCCTCCGTCCGGCGCTCAGAGCGCGACCCGCCGCGCCCACCGATTCCCCCAGTAGAGGGCCAGCGGGCGCAGGCAGGGGAAGAGACGCTCGGCGGATGTCTCCATGCCGCCACCGCGCAGGCCGGCAAACCAGCGCCTCCAGGTGTCGCCGTGCGCGAGATCGCGCACCATCCGGGCGAACCGATAGCGCTCTCCGAGCAGGCGCCAGCCGTAGCCCTCGCTCGCCACCCGCCTCCAGAGTGTCGGCAGGTCATACGTGTGCGAGTGCCAGACCGCGGCCTCGGGAAGATCGAGGATCTCCAGTCCGCGCTCGGCAGCAGCGCCCTGCCACTTCTTGTCCTCGAGAATCGGCGCCCAGCCGAACGGCAGCGTCTCCCAGACTTCGCGCCGCAGCGCCGCGTTCACGGTCGAAAAACCGATGCCGCCGTGGCGCGCGATCCAGCCCTCGGACTCGCTGGTGAAGTAGAAACGCGGGCCGCAGGAGTGCCAGTAGAAGACCTCTTCACGCTCCGGCACCTCACGGATGCCGCCCTGCACCGCAGCGAAGCGGCCGGGGCGCAGCAACGGCGCCGTCATGCGATGCAGCCAGAGTCGATCGACCGGCACGGCGTCCTGGTTGAGGAAGACGAGCACCCGGCCGCGTGCCAGCCGCGCCCCGAGGTCGCGCGTCAGCCCGTGGTTGAAGCTCGCCGCGGGAATCGACTCGATGCGCACCGGGAAATGGCGCATGCGCGCCAGGTTCTCGTCGTCCGACGCCGAGTCGATACAGAGGATCTCGAACGGCACGTCGATCTGCTGCTGCAGGATCTCCTGCAGGGCGAGCGCCAGCCGGGCGCCGCCGTTGCGGGTCGGAATCACCACCGAGACCGCGATTCCGGCGATGTCCGCCTGCCCGGCCGGCGCCGCGATCGTCGTCGGACGCGGCGCGGCGACCGCCGCAGATTCCGGTCCGGCGAGCAGCTCCTCCCAGGCCATCTTCAGCTTCTCGGCACAGCGCGTCCAGTCGTAACGCTCCTCCGCCAGTCGCCGCCCGGCAGTCGCCAGAGCGCCCGCCAGACCGGCGTCGTCGAGCACGCGCGCGGTCGCTCGCGCCAGCTCCTCGGCCGTATCGGCACAAAGCAGATGTTCGCCGTCGGCGACCGCCAATCCCTCGGCGGCGAGCGGTGTCGCGACGACCGGCAGCGCGCTGGCGAACGCCTCGAGGAGCTTGAGACGCGTCCCCGATCCGGCGCGCACCGGCGCCAGGAGGACCCGCGCGGCACGGTAGAAGACAGCGGTGTCCGGCACCGTGCCGAAGACCTCGACGCCGTCCTGTCCGTCGAGCGCCGTCACCTCGGGGGGCGGGTGGGCGCCGACGATCGCCAGCCGCACCCCGGGCCGCATCCGGCGCAGCCGCGGCCAGATCTCGGCCAGCAACCACTCGATGGCGTCGCGATTCGGCGAGTGCCCGAAGGAGCCGACGAAGAGCACGTCGTAGAGCGCCGGCGCTTTCCCCTGCGGGTCGGCGGGCGGCGCGAAGCGCATGCAGTCGACCCCGTTGTCGATCACCCGCAATCGCCGGGCGCCGTCGCGCAGGTAGCGCGCCAGGATCGCGCCATCGGCCGCGGACATGACGTGCACCTGGTCGCAGCGCTCCGCCGAGCGCACCTCGTAGCGCAACAGCCGGCGGTAGCCGGCGGGATCCGACCACAGCAGGCGATCGACGGTGTAGCGCTGCTCGAAGCCGAAGGCGCGCCGGCGCGCGGCGGTGACGAACGACAGATCGAGCTCGGTCATCGTCACCCGGCGCCCCGGGAAGAGACCGGCGAACTGGCCGAGCTCGGTGTGCTCGAGCTGCACGATGCGGGCGTCGACGGTCTCGGCGAGATCGCGCAGCCGCCGGCGCGCGGCGTCGAAGGCGAAGTACTCCGCGCCGCGCGGCAGCAGGCTCCACGGCCGGGAAGGCGGCGCATCCTCGCGGCGCAGAAAGGTCACCGAACGGCAGAAGCCGGCGAGCGCCGCGCGCTGCTCGGCGTCGTCGCGCGTGGTGGAGAAGAGCGCGAGGTGAAGGTCGAAGTCGTCGGCGACGGCGCGCAGCAGGTTGGAGATCCGCACACTGCCGCCCGAGACCGCCGGATGGATCGGGTACGGCGAGACCACCAGCACGCTCGGACGCGGCGCCTTCCGCGCGCGCGACCGCCGGGGTGCCGCCGCGGTCGAAGGGAAGAGCGGCTGCGGGCTCTTCGCCGCCTTGCGAAGGCGGCGTCCGGCGCGGCGCTCGAAACGCCAGGCGTCGAAATCGATCCGCAGGCGCGCCACGACGGCACGCCAGCGGGCTGCAAGCGAGCGCCCCGGCCCCGCAGGGTTCGGACTAGAGATAGCCAAGCGCCTTCAGGTCCGTTTCCAGTTTCTCGTCGCTCTCGGGGAGGACGCCGACGGCCGCCCCGTCGGAGGCCTGAAGCTCCCGGAGGTAGCGCTGCATCGACGCCAGCCGTCGGGGCGCTTCGGCCGACAGGTCGTGCCGCTCTTGCGGATCCTTCGCCAGCCGGAAGAGCTGCGGGCTGCCGCCGACGCTCTCGATCAACTTCCAGCCGCCGACGACGACCGCACTGCGGTTGCGTCCGTAGGCGGGCGAGCTGGCGTGGAGCACGCGCTCCTGGCAGTCCCCCGACCCGCTTTCCGCCCGGCGGCGGAGGTCGATGCCGGCGGCACCGGGGAGCGGATTCAGGCCGCCGGCGGCGAGGAGCGTCGGGGCGAGATCCAGGAGTGTCGTCGGGCAGGGATCGCGACGGCCGCCGGTGAATCCGGGACCGGCGATCACCAGCGGGACCCGCAACAGCTCCTGGTACATCGTGTGACCATGCCCCACCCCCCAGAAGCCGCGCGGATCGTCGCCCCAGTCCGCCTCTTCCCGGGCGTGGTCCCAGAACTCCTCGCCGTGGTCGGAGGTGACGGCGACGACGGTGCTGCCGCGGAAGGGAAGACGATCGAGCGCCGCGAGCAGACGGCCGATTTCGTTGTCGATGAAGCGGACAGAGCCGTCGTAGACCGCGATGCGATGGTCCCGGAAGCTCAGGAACTCCGGGTCCTCGAGGTCTCGCGCCTGGCCGTAGCTCCAGTCCTGGTGGCGCGGTTCGTGCGGCTTGCCGTCCGCGGCAGGGAACATCTGGAGATACGGGTCGGGTGGCTGGTTGGGCTGGTGCGCGTCGATGTACTGGACGTAGAGCAGACGCGGCCGGGAATCGTCGCGCGCCAGCCAGGCCAGGGCGGCATCCGTCAGGCGGGTCGCGTTCACCCGCTCCACCGTCGCGTCGTCGAAGCCCTCCTTGAATCTCCCGTAGAGGAAGGGATTGGCCGAGAACAGGCCGGTGAGATAGCCCTCCGCGCGGGCCTGCGCGGCGAGGAGCGGCAGGCCTTCGGCCGGTTGCCGCGGCGGCTCGCCGGGCCGCAGATCGCGCACGTCGCCGGTTACGCCGGCGCCGTGCCGCTCGGGCGGCTGCGAGGTGAAGATGCTGGCGACGGAAGGGACAGTCCAGTTGGAGGGCGCGAGGGTGTTCTCGTAGATCACGCCGCGCGCGCCGAAGGCATCGATCACCGGCGTCGTCGGTCGGCCGTAGCCCCAGAGTCCGACATGATCGGCGCGCAGGGTGTCGATGCAGATCACGACCAGGTTTCGTGGAGCGGCCGGCCGGCAGCCGCCGGCGGTCCACAGCAGCAGCACCGACGCCAGGGCGCGCAGCGCCCGGCCCAAGGGAACGGCAGTGCTCGAGTCCGGGCCCTTCATCGGCGAATCCTCCGGCGCCCCGTCAGAGTTCGGCAAGATCGAAGACGGCCAGTCCGTCCGCCACCATCGGCACGCGGCCGGTCGACTTCCCGAAGGCGGCGACGCAGCGCGAGAAATCGAACCGGTTGCGACGGCGCGTCTCCTGTCTCACCCAGGGCACCTCCGACTCGACATCCTGGTGGAAGACGACGAAGCGCGCACCGCTCTTCCGCAGGGCATCGCGGTCGGCGAGGTCGATGAACCGCTGCAACCGGATTCCGCTCTTGCCGTCCGTCGGCAGCTCCCGGTTGCCTTCCTCGATGCACAGTCTCTCCGCCTGCCCGAGAAAGACTTCGCGGCCGTGCAGCTGTTGATAGTAGGGGTAGGGCACGCGCAGGAGCCCATTGTAAGGCACTTCGATGACTCCCCCGAGGCCGCCCGGGTCGCCCGCGAAGGCGCTGCGATAGGCGGGAGGGAGTGCGGGGAACCAGGCCTCCAGCTCGGCGCGCGAGAAGAAGAACCGCTGGTAGAGGCGCATCGAGGCGAAGTTGTCCCGACCCGCCGTCGCCAGATCCATCGCCGATGGCGCGACGAAGCCGGCGATCAGCGCCGCCGCGACGACGGCGAGAAGAGTGGAACGCCGCGCGAGCCACGCCACTCCGGCTGCGGCGGCAGCGAGGATCACGATGCCGACCGGCAGCTCGTAGCGCGCAAAGACGAAGGAGCGTTCGAGCTCGGCCGGGCGGACGACGAGCACCGTCGCGATCTGGGCCGCGCAGGCGGCGCCGAGGCAACGAAACCGCCGCGGCGCGGCGAGCTCGAGCTGCGCCGCTCCGAGACCGGCGAGCGTCACCAGAAGTGCGCTCCACGCCGCGGCACCCCCGCCGAGCAGGAGGCGAATGCCCATGATCAGGCCGGCCGCCGTCGGGTGGCCCGCGAGTCCCTTCTGCCCGAGGCTGTGGGCGTCGGCGAGCAGCGCCGGCGCGAACAGGAGAACGAGGGCACACGCCGTCGCCGCAGCGACCGCCACGAGCGCCGGCAGGTGGCGGCGAGGTGCGCGCATGTGGCGCGCCAGCTCGAAGAGCATCGCTCCGGCCAGGAAAGGTACGAAGACCGGCAGCGCCCAGCAGACCGCGCTCGCCAGAAGGACGAGCAGAAGGCCTCGCGCCCGGGTCGGCCGCTCCGCAAAGTCGGCGAGGACGACGACAGCGATCACCGCGCCCAGCGCACAGATGCCGTAAGGGCGGAGGAAGCGCGAATAGAAAACCAGCAGAGGGCTCGCTGCCAGGAGGGCGGCGAGGCTCAGACTGCCGGCGATTCCGAGCTCCCGCCGGAGCAGCCAGGGGAGACCGGCGACCCCGAGAAGGCCGGCGACCGCGAACGGCAGCCAGAGCGTGACCGCGGTCAGTCCGATCGTCGCCTCGAGCAGGTGCAGCCAGAGCACGACGGGAATCGAGCGGTCGGCGGCGCCGAATTTCGCCGCCGATTGCCACGGCGACTCGGTCGCGACGGCGATCAGCGCGTGCCATTCGTCGTGAAAGGGGGTCTGGCCGAGCAGGCCGTGAAAGCGAGCCCAGAGGGCGAGCAGCACGATGGCGGCTCCTGCCACGCCTGCCGCGAGCTTCACGACCGGCGCGAGCTCGGCGTAGCGAGCCGCCGGACTGTCGTTCGAAGGCCCCGCCGTTGCCGCCTCCGGACCGTGCGCGGGCGGCTGCGGGCTCACTTCAGGTAGCCGAGAGCACGCAACTGCTCGAGCGTCTCTTCGTCGACCGGGGTGACCGCGGAGCTCTTGCCGCGCGAGAAGGTCCGCCGCAGCGAGTCGTTCACCCCGGCCAGACGCTCGGCCGCCTGGAGCATCGACTGGACGCGATCGCCCGCGGTGCCCGCCAGGTCGAGGTGCTCGCCCGGGTCGGCGGCAAGGTCGTAGAGCTCGCTCCGGCCGTCGGGCAGCAGAATGAGCTTGAGCTTGTCGCGCGTCAGGGCCCGCTTCAGGCTGGACGGCGCACCCGTCGCCGGATTCACCGTCGCGACCTTCTCGGCGTAGATCGCCGCCCGCGGCGCCTCCTGGCGCTCGTCGAGGGTGGGGACCACCGAGCGGCCCTGGATTCCTGTCGGGACTTCGATGCCGAGCATCTCGAGCAGGGTCGGGGCGAGGTCGAGCAGGCTGACCGGCTGCGCCACCCGCATCGCCACCCGTCCGCCCGGCAACCGGATCATCCACGGCACGTGGAGCAGCTCGTCGTAGACCTGATCGTGCAGGAAGTGCCCGTGCTCGAGAAACTCCTCGCCGTGGTCCGACATCAGGTAGACGACCACCCGGCGATCGAGGCGACCGATCGCATCCAGGAGCCGTCCGACCTCCTCGTCGACCTGCCGGATCTCACCGTCGTAGAGGGCGACCACCTTGCGGATGTCCTCGGGCCGGTCGCGGCGCACATTGCTCCAGAACAGATTGCGGCGCTCGGCGAAGTCGTCGGGCCGGGCGAGTCGCTTGGCGAACTCGGCGGCGTTGCCGAGCACCGTTCCCTGGTAGTCCGCCTCCCACATCGAGTCGAGCGGCGGGCGCGGCAGGTACGGATCGTGCGGGCGATAGGTGTGGTAGAAGAGAAAGAAGCGGCCGTCGATCTTCTGCGCCTCCTGCTCGACCCACTCCACCGCCGGCTTCACGTCGCTGTCGGTCCAGCGGTACGACTCGAAACCGCGACCGAAACCGTAGGTCGGTGAGACGTTTCCGCCGGCATGGAATCCGACCGTATGGAAGCCGTGGCTGCGGAGCGTCTCGACGAAGGTCGGGATCGTCGCCGGGAGCGGCGCGGCCTGCTCGGCGGAGCTCGCGTTCTGCACTCCGTGCACGGAGGGATAGAGGCTGGTGAAGACCGCCATGTGCGATTCGGCGGTGTGGTAGGAGACGCTCGAAGCGCGCTCGAAGAGGATCGACTGCCGGGCCAGGGCGTCGAGGTTGGGCGATGTCGCCCGCGCGTAACCGTAGGCTCCGAGGTGATCGGCGCGCAGGGTGTCGATCGAGATCAGGACGGCGTCACAATCGCGGCACCCGAGATCGACCGGCTGCCGGCAGCCGCCGAGGAGGGCCACAGCACCCGCCAGCAACGCGCCCCCGATGACAGCGCCGGGAAGCGCCCGGCGATGGAATCGCCCGAAAAAGCAAAAGAGAAGGAGGCCGAAGCCTCCTTCTCTTGCCGAAGCGGGAGTTGCGGTCGGACTCAGCGGTACGACTCGAACTCGTCGAACTTGTAGGACGTGTCGGCCTGCGCCGCCGCGCCGGAGCCGGCGAGGATTCCGAACCGGCCGTAGTCGACCTGGAAAGCGTCGTCGATGCCGGTGGCGGTGAACGGACCGGCCGTCGTGGGGGCCAGACGGCGGATCGAGAGAATGCCGTTGTTGGACGAAGCGCTGGTCGCCGCCGTCCACTCGATCTCCACCTGACGGGCCTGGTTCGGGTTCGCCTGGCTGACGAGGAACACGCCCGGGCCGGCGAAGAACGCGCCGCTCTCGTCCTTGTACCAGGTGTTGATGCGCCACGAGTTGTCGGCATCGTTGCGCTTCAGGAAGATGATCACGTGCTGTCCGGCCGGACCGTCGTCACCCAGGACGCCGAGACGGATCGACTTGTTGGCGCACAGGTTGAGGTTGTTCGGGTTGACCCAGAAGCGCATCAGGTAGTGGGTCTCGTCGGTCGGATGGGTCGTCTCGACGTAGACGTTGTTCGTCGCACCGTTGCCCGCGCCGGCGCAGTTCGGAGCGGCGTTGGCGTCGAAGGAAACCTGCAGTCCGAAGTTGGTGCCGTTGAGCGCCGCGCCGGCATTGACCGCCAGCGTGTTGGCCGCCATGGCCACACCCGCGGAGCCCAGCACGATCAGCCCTGCCATACCGAGTACTCTCTTCATTGCTCTCTCTCCTTGGGGAAGCGTAGTGACGGTCCCGATTGAATCCTACCCATGGAGAGCGAAAAAAGCCCGCCATGTTCCCAGCCCGCCCGGACGGATTTCACAGATAGCCCAGAGCCTCCAACCTAGCCCGCAGAGAGGCGTCTTCGAGCGCCCCGGAATTTCCCGGATCGGAAGAGCAAGTGCCTTCCACTGCAGCAGTTATGACCAGACCTTCGGGGTTCGGAGGAGTGATGTCCAGGGCCTTGCCGCAGAGCCGCTCGCGCGGCACCTCGAGCCGATAGGGCGGCCCGCCTGGGGTCGGCTGGAACTCGAGGGCGATCCGGGGACGGTCTCCCGCGACCCAGAAGCGGACGAACTCGCCGGGCGGCAGGCGGAGCTCCAGGTCGCCCGCCGCGGTCAGCGCGACGCATCCGGAGCAGGGCGGGGCCGCAGCGCGAAAATCCGCCGGGGCGCTGCCGTCGAGACGGATGGGCGTCACGACCGCACGCCTGCCGCGGTTGGCGACCTGCAGGGTCACGCCCGGCTGCCGGGGAGCCACCAGCCTTCGCCAGGCCTCCCGCCGCAGGTCTTCGAAACCGCCGCCCGCCGGGGCGGCCGGCGCGAGATTGCGCAGCTCCCCGGGGTCTTTGGCGAGGTCGAAGTTCTCCTGGAATCCGGGGGGAGCGAACAGCGAGTCGCGCAGGATCAGCTTCAACCCGCCCCGACGCAAGGCAACTCCTTGCCGCGTGTCCCAGGCATAGGAGAGATAGGTCCTGTCCGCGGTCTGCGGCGCCGCCGGCTCCTTCCGGCCCAGCCAGGACGTCAGCGATCGGCCATCGACACCAGTGGGAACCGGCAGACCGGCGAGATCGAGCACGGTCGGAGCCAGATCGACCAGACCGACGGTGGAAGCGACCCTGCGGCCGGCGCTCCCGCTGCCCGGAACAGCGATGACCAGCGGCACGTGCAGGTTGTCCTCGAACAGGTAACCGTGGCTCCAGAGGCCGTGCTCCCCGAGGGACTCGCCGTGATCGGAGGTGATGACGACGATCGTGCGCTCCGCCAGGCCGGTGCGCTCGAGCTCGGCGAGGAGGCGCGAGAGCTCGAGATCCGCCTTGGCGATGCCGCTGTCGTAGAAGTCTCCGGGATGCGCCAGCTCGCCGCCGACGAGCGGGCGCTCGTCGCGGCCGAACTGCACGACGGGACCGCCACTCGCCCGAAAGGGGTCCTCGCCGGGGCGCAGGGGGGGGGCCGCCGAGGCCTCCGCGGCCCGCGACCGTGGCCAGATTCGTGCCGTCTCCCATTCGGCGGCCGGCGCGCTCGCTCCGCCCCAGCTCTGCCACCAGGGATTGCGGGCGCGATAGGGGCCGTGGATCTCGTAGGTGTGCAGGAAGACGAAGAACGGCTCCTCCAGCCCCTCGCCGAGCCAGGCGCGCACCCGGCCGAAGCCGTCCTCGATCTCCCGGCTGGCTTCGACCTCGCCGCGTGGCCAGTAGCGAAAGACCTCGAAACCCTGGGCGAGGCCGAACCGCGGATCCAGGAAAGCTCCGCCGGTCCAGGCGCGAGTGGTGTAACCGCGATGCCGGAGGCTCTCTGCGAGGGTCTCGAGCCGGCCCTCGGCGGGCGACGCACCGGTCGCGCCGTGATGCAGCACGTCGAGCCCGGTGAACATCGAGGTGTGCGAGGGCAAAGTCGATCCGGCGGCGGCGACGGCGCTCTCGAAGACGACGGCGTGACGGCTCGCCCAGGCGTCGAGCTCCGGACTCGTCGGTCGCGAGTATCCGTAGAGCGACATATGATCGGCCCGCAGCGTGTCGAGGGAGATCAGCAGGACGTTCGGCGGGCCGCTGCGCTCCGCCGGGATGACCGCTGGACCAGCGAGAAAGACGAAGCCCGAGGACTCGCTCGCGGGGCGCCCGGCGCCCGGCGGCAAGACCCACTCGATGGTGAGCTCCCCATCCTCGACGCTTGCCGGCACCTGCCACTCGAGCCACCGCCCGAGCTCCGTCGAGAGGCTGCCGAAGCGACGCACGAGCTCGGTCGCCGGGGCGCCGCCGGGGCCGCGCGGTGCGAGGCGCAGGCGGATCTCGATCGGAGCGCCCACGCCCGGCGTGGCCGCGAGAGCCAGGCGCAGCCGGCTCCCTCGCGGCGCCTGGATCGGTGTCCGCCAAGGCTCGCCCGGCGCCAGCACGGCCGCCTCGCGCACTTCGTGGTCGAGCTCGACCTGGAAGACCCGACCGCGCATCGCCGCGCGCTCTTCCGCCGAGATCACCCGTTTCGAGCTGCGCACCTCGACGAGCCGGAAATCTCCCGTGGCGCCCGCGAATCGCAGCTCCAGCCCGGCGACCGGACCGTGCCATCTCGGGTCGGCGGCAAGATCGAAGCGCAGGGTCTGCCTGCCGCTGCCGGTGTGGCTCGGCACGCGCGCCACGATCGTCGCCGTCTCGCGCCGCTCCCCGTCGACGCTCGACCAGACGAGGCTTGCCCCGGCCGGCGCCGGCAGGCCCTCCACGCCGACTTCGAGGAGATCCTGCAGGCCGGCATCGACCGGGCGGGCGACGCGAAAGACCGCTTCAGCTTCTCTCGCTGCGGGCGGGCCGGAGGAAGCTCCCTGGCGGAGAAAATCCCCCAACTCCAACCCCGCTGCCGGCCGCAGCTCGCCGATGCGCCGCAGGTCGAGGGCCGCTACCTCTCCCGCGGCGAAGAGGTGGGCGACGCCGGTCCCTTCGGCGGCAGGTGGCGGCTGCCCGGCCGGATGACACGCAACACCGGTCGCGAGCAGCATCGGGCCGAGCACGAAGAGGCGCGGCTTCATCTTGTTAGGATAGCGAAAATGCCCGCCCGCGAATCCGCTCGCGCTGCGGCTCGCTCCCCGACTCGGCCGTCGTCCCGCCTCGCCGTCGCGCTGCTCCTGGCGCTCCCGCTCGGCGCCTGCTCTCCGGCGAGCAAGCTCCCGAACATCTTCGTCCTCTCGCTGGACACCGTACGGGCGGACGACTTCGGACCCGAAGCCGAGCCGGCTCCGGGGACGCTGCGCGCCCGGTTGCAGCGCGACGCCATCTACTTCGATCAGGCGCGGGTGCCGATGGCCTTCACCCTCCCCTCGCACATGACCCTGTGGACCGGCGCCCCGCCCCGGCTGCATCGCGTCCTCGGAGCGCGCGACCGCCTGTCCGGCGCCATGGCGACGCTGCCCGAGAGACTCTCGGCGTCGGGCTACAGGACGCTCGGCGTCTACAGCAACAGTTGGTTGTCCGGCGAGTTCGGTTTCAGCCGCGGATTCGAGCACTGGGAGCGGGTCGACGACGAGCTGCTCTACGCCGACCGCGTCGCCGAGCGCGCTCTCGCCCTGCTCGCCGCCGGCGACGGCCGGCCGACCTTCCTCTTCGCGCATTTCATGGATGCGCACTCCGACACCGAGATCGGCGGCAACCGCCTGCCCTACTACTCCCTTCCCGCACTGCGCAGCGAGCTCCCCGCCGCCGACGTGGAGCGCGCCTCCTGCGACGCGGAGGGACGCTGTGCGACGGAGTTCCTGCTCGCGGCGGACCGGGAAGGCCGCAACCTGGCGAGCGACACCGTCACGACCGTTCGGCGCCTCTACCAGAGCGGCGTCCGCGGACTCGATGCCGATCTCGGCCGGTTCGCCGATGCCCTGGACCGGCAAGGCCTCTGGCGCGAGGCGCTCGTCGTCGTCGTGGCGGATCACGGCGAGCAGTTTCGCGAGCACGGAAGGTTCGCCCACTCGCAGACCTACGACGAAGCGATCCGGGTTCCCCTGTGGCTGAAACTCCCCGGGGAGCGCCGCCCGCGCCCGCGAGTCGCCGCGCTGACGAGCATCGCCGACATCCTGCCGACGGTGCTCGACGCAGCCGGACTCGCACGGCAGGTGCCCGCCTCCTGCACCGAGGGCGAGAGTCTCCTGCGCGTGCTCGCCGACGATGCGCCCTTCGCGCGACGCGCCATCCTGGCTCAGGACAAGCTCTTTCGCGCCACCTGGGCGGTCACCGAGGGCGAGCTCAAGTTGATCTACCACCGCCGCGAGGCGACGGCGAGCCTGTTCGATCTCCGCTCCGACCCGGGCGAACGGCGCGACCTGGCGAGCGCCCGTCCGGACGAGGTGCGCCGCCTGCGTGACCTCGCCGAGGAGAACCTGCGCCGCACCGATCTCGCTGCCCGGGCTTTCCCGGCGGCGGCGGGCGCCGACCCCGTGCTCGACCCCGAGACGCTGCGGAAGCTGCGCGCGCTCGGCTACCTGCAGTAGGGCGCCGGTCTCGCCCGGCGCCGCGCCGCCGCGACGATCGACCCGCCGAGCAGCAGGAGGCCGACGCCGCCGAGCGCCACGAACAGGAGCCAGCCGCGCGGGCGATACTGCGCCACGAACCGGTGACTGCCAGCGGGCAGCTCGAAGCCCAGGAAGCCACCGTTCACCTTGCATGTCCGCAGCGCTCCGCGATCCGTCCGGACGCCCCAGCCCGGCATCCAGGTGAGGCTCGTGGCGACGATCCCGGGCTGGGCGAGCCGCGCTTCGCCAGAGAAGCCGTTCGCCGTGAGCTCCCAGGCCAGCACCTCGCCCTGCTGCGCGCGCTCTCCGACCTCGGTCCCCTCGACGAGCACCGATTCGGGCCAGGCGCCCTTCGCCAGGCGCGCCGAGATCTCGTCGCGCGGAAGATAAGTCAGACTCTCCGGCAGGAATACCAGCGGCCGGGCTTCGGGATTGCGCCACAGGGTGAGCTCGCCGACGGTGAGAGTGCGCTCCCAGGGTGGACCCGGATCCCGATCGCCGAGCGCGAGGACGTAGCGGATCCCCAGGAAGCGGTGCAGGCCCCGGTCGAGCGTCGCGCGCTGCTGCAGCTGGCCGCGCAGCGCCGGCCGGTGCAGGCGTGCCCGCAGGAGCTGCAGCGCCTCGGCGGGCCGCAGGGGATCCCAGCCGCGCGGATCCAACAGTCCATGGAGAGCCGGCAGGTAGCCCGGCAGGACGGCGCCGATCGCGGTCGAGCGCGCCCGTCCCCCTTCGGCGGCGAGCAGGCGCTGCAGCTCGCGCAGCGCTGGCGGAGTCTCCAGCGCGGCATGCTGCGGATCGAGCGGATTGAAACGCACTCCCGCCAGGGCGGCGTCGAGCAGAGTGAGGGCCGGCAGCGCCAGCGCCAGAGCCACCGGAGCGGTCGCGGCGAGCGCCAGCGCACCGGTCGCCGCCGCCGCGCCGCCGGCGCCGATCCGCCAGAGGCGCTGCGGCGCTGGAGCCTCTACGACCACTCCGCGGGCGGCGGTGGCCAGGCCGACGAGGAGCAGCGCTACGCCGATCCGCTTGCGCACCGCCGGCTCGGTGGCGGCTTCGGTCACGCACCCCGCGAGCAACGCAGTGGCGAGCACCCACAGGACGCGGATGCGCAGGCTCACGACGTGCGGGAGGAGCGGCAGGCCGCCGACGAGAAAGAACCAGAGCGGCAGCAGCAGCTGGATCGCGAGCATGGCGGCGGCGAGCAACGTGAGACGGCGCAGGCGCCCGGCGCGGCTCCAGCCGACCAGCATGGCGGCCAGGGGGAAGAGCCCGGCAAACAGCGTGGCGCGCTCGGAGAAGTTGTCGGCACCCGTCCAGTTGCCGTCGCGCGGACTGCCGGCGTGGAACGGATCGAGCACATAGACGAACTGCCGGAAGTCGAGCGGCGCCGGCGCGGAGGAAACGCCGGCGGCCATGTACAAGCGGCGTTCGCTCTCACCGAAGGACTCGAAGACCGGCCCGAGCGCCGGCATCGCCACGAGCCCGGCGAGCGCCACGCTGCCGGCGAAGCGCGCCAGTCCGCGCACCGCCGGCCGCCACCCGGAACGCGGCAGCGCGAGGAGCGCCGCGCCCGCCGTGGCGAGGACGATCTGGGCGAACTCGACCGGATGCCCCTCGAGCGCACAGCTGGCGAGGACGAGGCTGCTCGCCAACGCACCGCCCCGCTCGCCGCGCACGGCGTCGCGCGCGGCGAGGATCGCCAGCGGCAGCCAGGCCGTCGTCATCGCCAGCGGGTACTCCGCCCAAACCGTCTGGAAGAGCGAGGCCGAGAAGGCATACGCAGCGACGAGCGCTCCGGCGCGGCTCACGCCGAGCGCCCGCGCGAGCAGGAAGGCGCCGAGCGCGGCGATCAGCTGATGCCAGCCGGCGGCGATCGGCAGGCCGCGCTCGGGAGGCAGCAACAGGCTGGCGACCTGCGCCGGCGCGAGCGGCGCCGACGTGGCGTTGCCGGCCAGCGGCTGGCCGGTGCCCAGCTCGTGCGCCCAATGCGGCCAGGTGCCGCCACGGAAATGTTCACGCACGAGATGGCGGAACGGCAGCACCTGCAACGGAATATCAGTGAGCAACCGGTTGCGCACGACGGGTGCGGGGCCGCCGGCCGGACGATACGGGGGAAACTGGTAGACGTAGTCGAGGTCGGCCTGCGAGCCGCCGCCCGCGAGTCCACCGCCGAAGAAGAGCACCGGGACGAGCAGCAGCAGGCCCTTCTCGCGCCATCGCAACGGCCCCCGCCAGAGTTGCGCGAGGCGGAGAATGACCCACGCCCCGGACGCGGCGAGCAGAAGTTCGGCGGCGCGTTCCATCCGGCGCGAGCCTATCCCGGCCTGCCGGGTCGCTATACTCGCGCGATGCCGCGCGGAAGAGCTCGGACGAGGGCAGCCCTGCGCCCAACAGCGGGGAACTAGGCCTTGGCCGGAGCGGACCGGCAGACGACGAAGGTGCTGGTGCTCGCGGCCCTGGGCTCGATCGCGGCCGTTGTCTGGGCGCAACAGCTCTGGCGGATGCCGGACTGGCGCATGCCGCTCTCCTGGCATGAAGGAGGAGACGCCCTTTTCAATACCCTCCTGGCGCAGAACATCCAGGAGACCGGCTGGTACCAGGAGAATCCGCGGCTGGGAGCCCCGGGGACGTTGGAGCTCTACAGTTTCCCGGTGACGATCCTCGGGCCGATGCTCGCCTTCAAGCTGCTCGGGATCGCGTTCGCGGCCCCCGGCGCCATCGTCAATGCGTTCTATCTGCTCGGCTGGCCCCTGGCGGGCCTGTGCGCAGCCTGGGCGCTCCTGCGCCTGGGCCTGTCACCCCCTCTGGCGGCGGGCTTCGGCATCCTGTTCGCTGCGCTCCCGGCGCACGCGATCCGCGGCGAGCCCCATCTCTTCCTCGCCGCCCTCGCGCTGGTCCCTCCCGGGATCGTCGCGGCCCATGCGCTGGCGCGGGAGGGATGGAGCCGGCGCGGTCGGATCTGGGCGCTCGCCTTCGCGCTCCTGCTCGGCGCGAACGAGGCCTACTACGCCTTCTTCGCCAGCATCCTCGTCGTGGTCGCTGCCGCCATCGGCGGGTTCGAGCACCGCAGCCCCCGCCGCGGACTCGATGCCCTCGCCTTCGCCGCAGCCGCCGTCCTCGGCATCGCCCTGGCGACGCTCTCCACCCTCGTTCGGGGCGTGACTTCGGTCGCCGAGCGCAGCCCAGCCGATGCAAGCCTGCTGGGCCTCAAGCTCGGGCAGCTCCTCATGCCGGTGATCTCGCACCGCTTCCCGCCGTTCGCCCACCTCTCGGGTCGCTACCTCGCCGAGCGAGCCGCCCCGGGGCTCGAGTCGGAGAGCGTCGCCACGGCCCTCGGCCTGCTCGCCAGCCTCGGACTCCTGCTGCTTTTCGCCCACCTGCTCGGTATCCGCCTGCCCTCGACCCGGCCGGAAACCACGAAGGTACTCGCCGGCTTCGCGATTGCCGGGTTTCTCTTCGCCACCGTCGGCGGACTTGGCTCGCTGTTCGTCACCTTCGTCAGCCCGCAGCTCCGCGCGCATAACCGGATGAGCGTGTTCATCGCTTTCGTCGCGCTCGCCGCCCTCGGTTTGCTCCTCGATTCGTTCCTGAAGCGGCTGCCGGGCGGAGCGACCGGGGGACGCGCCTGGGTCTGCGCGATCCTGCTGTCGACCTTCGGCACCTGGGATCAGAGTTCCCTCCAGGCGATTCCCAGCTACCACAACAACGCCGCCGACTGGGCGTCGGACGGTGACTGGGTGGGCAGAGCCGAGGCCCTCCTCGCGCCCGGCGCGATGGTCTTTCAACTGCCCTGGATTCCCTTCCCGGAGAGCCCGGTCCAGGAGGGGATCTACAGCTTCGACGAGCTCCGGCCGATCCTCCGTTCCCGCTCGCTTCGTTGGAGCCATGGCGCGATCAAGAACTCGCCGGTCGATCTCTGGCAGCGCGCGGTCGTCGCGATGCCTCCGGCGGAGATGGTGACGGCGCTGCGCGCCGCCGGGTTCGCGGCCGTCGCCCTCGACCGCCGCGGCTACCGCGACAGTGGCCGAGGGCTCGCCCAGCAGCTGCAGCAGCAGCTGGGCCGGCCCGCCATCGTAAGTGAGGATCGCCGGTGGGAGCTCTACCTGTTGGCGACCGACCGACCGGGCGTCGCCCGCGCCGATCTCCCCGCTCCGGAGCTCTTCAGCGACAGCTTCGAATCGGGGGCCAGCGACCGCTGGGCCTCGCCCGCCGCCGAAAACACCGACTAGGGAAGCCTCTGCGGCCGGCCGTCAGGACCTGTTCTTCACTGCCGCCATGCTGAGGGGGAGGCTCCACCAGCGGTAGAGCCAGTCACCCAGGGTGCGTGTGCCGAGCGCCCAGAGCAGGAAACGGCGCCCGCGCTCGGTTCGCGCCCAGCGAACCAGGAACCTCGGCATGTCCTGGCCGGTCTCGGGATCGATCGTCCGCAGCCGGTAGGCGAGCGACCGGGGCAGCAGCCTCCTGGACGAGAAGCCCGCCCGACGCAGCGCGCGGCGATACTCCGCCAGGCTGTAGACGTTCTCGTTGATTCCGACCGCGGTCTCCTCGTTCTGCGGTTTCGTCCACGTGATGGCTTCGCGCTTCGACGGCTCGGAGACGAACAGCAGCAGGCCGCCAGGGCGCAGCACGCGATGGACCTCGGCGAAGAGTCGGTCGAGATCCGACGAGTGGTGAATCGCGGCACAACTGAACACGACATCCGCCCAGGCGTCGACGAGTGGCAACCGATGCCCATCGGCGCGCAGGCGCTCGAAGAAGATCCCGCCCGCGAAGAAGAGCTCGGCGGTCTCGAGGCCGAGGTAGCGCTCCGTCATGATGTCCACCGCGACCGCCTCCGCCGGCTTCCCCAGCGCGACGAGATGACGCGTCGACCAGGTTCTTCCGGCGCCGAGGTCGACGACTCGCTTGCCGGCGAAATCGAAGTCCTCGAAGATCTGGAAGAAGTCCGGCGCGACCAGGGGCCAGGGATCTCCGGGATAGGAGGGAAGGGCCGCCATCACCGGGTCGAGGTGCTCACCGAGGGGACCCGCCAGACGCACCCACCCCGCCACCTCGTCGGCGAGGATGCGGTCGTCTGGATCGACGAAATCCGGGATGCCGCGGACGATCGGAAAGACCGCCGCGCACGACCGGCAGACGAGCCGCCCCTCGCGCACCTCCCGTGGACTCTCCTCCGACACTTCGAGGCGAAGCTCCCCCCGGCAGTCGAGGCAGCGGATCGCGGAAGCGAAGGAGGATTTCATCTCGAGAGGGAAACGGACACACCGGGACGGGGCGCAGCATCGCGACGCCGACCATGCGCCGATGTTTCGGCGACAGCGAACGGTTTGCTCACTATACTCTCGCCGTGTCTCGCGGGAGAAGATTCGTCGTTGCCGTGTGTTTCGCGCTCCTCCTCGGCGGCTTCACCGAGGCGGTGGCGAGGCTCGGCCTGGCCCTCACGCGGGAGAGAACCGGCGGTTTCGCCGCGCTGCGCGGCGGCAAGCTGCGGGTTGCCGCCGGCGAGCTCGACCTCGGACAGGGAAGCGCCGATGCCGCTCGCAGGCTCACCGAGGGGATCTCGCTGCATCCCTTCCTCGGCTACGTCCAGACTCCCCGCCCGGTCGGAGCCGAGTGGCTCGCGCTCCACCACCTGCCGATCAATGAGTTCGGTTTCATCGACGACAAGTCGTCGCTGCAGCGACGCTCTGCGCGGCGCCGCATCGTCGCGATCACGGGCGGGTCGGTCGCCTTCTTCTTCGGCTCGGAAGGCCAGGAAGAGCTGCGGCGACGCCTGGAACGCCTGCCCGACTTCGCCGGCCGCGAGATCGTCTTCGTGCGTCTCGCGCTCGGCGGGTTCAAGCAGCCCCAGCAGTTCGCGACGCTCGCCTATCTCCTCGCGCTCGGAGGGGAGTTCGACTATCTGATCAACCTCGACGGATTCAACGAGGTCGCGCTCCATCCGGCCGAAGGCCGCCCGATCGGCGCCAACCCCTCCTATCCGCGCGCCTGGCCACGGCTGGTCGAAGCCGTGGCAGCTCCCGATCACCTCCGCGCGCTCGGCGCCCAGGCATTCTGGTCGGACGGGAGGAGACGCTGGGCAGCGCTGCTCTCGGGAACGCTGCTCGATCGGTCCGCCTTTGCCGCGCTGCTCTGGAAGGTCGGCGACCGCTGGCTCATCGGCCATGTCGAAGAGGCGAAAGCCGCGTTTCTGGCTCTTGCCGCCGGGGAGCGTCTGAGCTTCTCCGCGCTGGGACCGCAGGTGGCGCCCACCGAGGGCGAGGCCATGTTCGCCGCCCTCGCCGGACTCTGGGAGAACTCTTCGCTGCAACTCGCCCGTCTCTGCCGCGAGAACGGCATCGCCTATCTTCACTTCCTGCAGCCGAATCAGTACCTTCCCGGCTCGAAGCCGATCGGCCGCGAGGAGAGCGCGGTGGCGCTCGATGCGAACTCCCCCTACTCGGCGAGCGTCGCGGCCGGCTATCCCCTGCTGCGCGCGGCGGGACAGCGCTTGACCGCCGCCGGGGTCGATTTCACCGACCTGACGCAGCTCTTTTCCGGCGTCGACGAACAGGTCTACAAGGACTCGTGCTGTCACCTGAATCTCGAGGGCAACCGCCGACTCGCGGTCGCGGTCGCTGACGCCGTCGCAGCGGCAGGCAAGGGCGAGGGTTCAGCTCACGGGACGGCGGCGTCCCAGCCCAGGTAGTCGCCGCTCTCGAAGCCATCGCGGAACAGCCCGAAGACGAAGGTCGCGTGGTTCTCGACGTCGAGCCGGAACTGCGGCCAGGGCATCGCCGCTCCGGTTGCGGCGGCGCCGAAGTCCCAGGCGTAGAGCGCTCCGGCGGTGCCTCCGGAGGCTCCGCCGCTGGCGATCAACTCGGCGCGGCCGTTGTCGTCGATATCTCCGGCACCGATCGCGGCCACCGGATAGTTCGTCGTGAGAATCCAGTCGCCCGGCGGGTCGGGACAGGCGCCGTCACGGGAGATCTGCTGCCCTGCCTCGTTCCAGACCACGATCTCCCAGTTCGAGGGAATCGCGATCTCGAGGCCTCCATCGCCGTCGAGATCGGCGACGATCGGCGAAGCCGAGGTCCCGAAATAGACGAACGATGCACAGCCGCCGGGGGTCTTGGGCTGCTTCGGCCAGCCGGAAAGCACCGTCCCACCGCCATCGACGACATAGACCCAGCCCTGCGGCCCCGAAGCGACCTTTTCCAGCGTATTGAACACCACCTCGAGATCGAGGTCGCCGTCGAAGTCCGCCAGGGCCGGAGACCCGAAAGTGTAACGATCGGTGGGCAGGAGATAGGGCCAGCCGGCGAGCGGCGCACCGAACCGATCGACTGCGTAGACGGCTTCGGTGACGTTGTGCGTCAGTCCGAGCGGAGCGCAGGTCGGCCGATCCCAGCACCAACCGGTTCCGACGACGATGTCCAGCCAGCCGTCGCCATCCAGATCCCCCAAGGCCGGCGAGGAATAGACGACTTCGTCGATCAGAACGGGAAACCCCGGCAGCTCGCTCGCGAGATTGTTGCGAAAGGCGTGAATCAACCCCCCGTCTTCGGCGTTGTTGACCGGATTGTGATCCGCACCGATGACGATTTCCGGAATGCCGTCGCGGTCGAGATCGCCGATTGCGGGCGACGACCAGACGGAGTCCGTGACCGTATTCTGGAATTTCAGCGAACAGTCGTGGTTGATGACGCGAACCTTGAAGTCCCACGAACCGAAGACGATCTCGCGCGTGCCGACGTCATCGAAATCGAGCTCTGCGATCGCCGGGCTGGAGTAGACCCCTTGGGGTGTCGGAAAGCTGCATTGCAGCGCGCCGGTGTTGCTGATCACGTAGACACCCGAGGAGGATCCGGGGACCAGCGTCGACCCGGCACTGACCACGACTTCGGGTAGACCGTCGCCGTCGATGTCTCCCACGGCCGCCTTGCTGTCGATGCCCGTCGTCCCGGTGTCGTACTGCCACAGCAGAGCTCCGGTACCCTGGTAGGCGTAGACCTTCCCATCGCTCGCCCCGACGACGATCTCGTTCTTCTGGTCGCCGTTGAGATCGGCGAACGCCGGAGAGCTCGAGTAGACGACAGCGCCCGG
>CAZQTL010000020.1:0-25347 GCA_964595975.1 uncultured Thermoanaerobaculia bacterium
ATCGCCGCCTGCAGGGCGCAGATCGGATCGATCTCGGTGACGATGACGCGCGCGCCCTGGCCCTTGAGCGCCTGGGCGCAGCCCTTGCCGACTTCGCCGTAGCCGCAGACGACCGCCACCTTGCCGGCGAGCATGACGTCCGAGGCGCGCAGGATCCCGTCGGTGAGCGAGTGCCGGCAGCCGTAGAGGTTGTCGAACTTCGACTTGGTGACCGAGTCGTTGACGTTGATCGCCGGGAAGAGGAGCTTGCCGGCGTTCTCCATCTCGTAGAGCCGGTGCACTCCGGTCGTGGTCTCCTCGGACACGCCGAGGATCGCCGGCGCGATGCGGTTCCAGCGCTTCGGATCTTCCTTCTGGACCTTGGCGAGCAGCGCCAGCACGCAGGCGTACTCTTCGCTGTCGGCGGAAGTCGCCGCCGGCACCGCGCCGGCGTTCTCGAACTCGACGCCTTTGTGGATGAGGAGCGTCGCGTCGCCGCCGTCGTCGACGATCAGCGTCGGCCCGCGACCCTGACCGAAGTCGAGCGCCCGGGCGGTGAACTCCCAGTACTCCTCGAGCGACTCGCCCTTGTAGGCGAAGACCGGGATGCCGCGCGGGTTCTCGGGCGTCCCGTCCGTGCCCACGGCGAGCGCCGCGGCGGCATGATCCTGGGTCGAGAAGATGTTGCACGACACCCAGCGCACCTCGGCGCCGAGCGCGTGCAGCGTCTCGGCGAGCACCGCGGTCTGGATCGTCATGTGCAGCGAGCCCATGATGCGCTGGCCGGCGAGCGGACGGCTGGCGGCATACTCCTTGCGCACCGCCATCAGGCCCGGCATCTCCTGTTCGGCGAGGCGAATCTCGTTGCGGCCCCAGTCGGCGAGCGTCAGGTCCTTGACGAAGAAGTCGAGCTGGGCTGCGGTGGCGGTCGTCATCTCGTAGTCCTTTCTCTGCGGTTGGAATTCGAAGAGGCTTCCGGAAAGTCTGCGGACGTCATCGGGATCCTGCGGCGAGCAGGAGCGCGGGCCCCTTGGCCTCGGCCTCCGGGGCGAGCGGCGCGCACTCGGCGGCGGCGAAGCCGGCCGCGGCGAGCAGCTGCCTCAGCTCCTCGGCGCCGAAGCCGTTGCGCAGCTGGCCCATCTTGCGCCGGAAATCGTCGCGATCGTGGCGCAGGAGGTCGACGATCACCGCGCGCCCGCCGGGCTTGAGGACGCGCGCCATCTCGCTCACCGCCGCCGCCGGATCGGCGACGTGCGTCAACGCGAGCAGCAACAGCGCCGCGTCGCAGCTCCCGTCGGGCAGCGGCAGACTGGCGAGGTCGGCGCGATGGAGCTCGACGTTGGTGAAGGCGCGGGTGCGCCTCTCCGCCGCGGCGAGCATTTCGGGCGAGGCGTCGATGGCGACGACGCGCGCGACGCGCGGCGCCAGACGCAGCGTGAGATCGCCGGCGCCGCACGCCAGGTCGGCGACGACCCAGTCGCGCGGCAGGAGCGCCACGATGGCCGCCTCGCTGAAGACCCGGCCGTAGAGCTCGGCCCGCAGCGTCTGCCACTCCTCGGCGACGCCGGCGAAGAAGCCGCGCCCACCCTCGACGCGTTCGGCCAGGCGGCGATCGAGCCGCAGGCGATCGTGCGCCAGGGCCGGCCAGCCTTCGATCTCGCTCCGGGTGAGCGCCCACAGCGTGCGCGCCGGCGCCGGCAGCTCGCCGTTCGCCATCGTGTAGTAGTTCGCCGTGCGCTCGCTGCGCGACACGACCCAACTCTGGTCGAGGAGTACCTTGAGGTGGCGCGAAACGCTCGACTGCGGCAGCTGGACGATCTCCGCCAGCTCGCCGACACCCAGCTCTTCGCCGTCGAGCAAGGCGAGGAGTCGCAGGCGGGTCGGGTCGGCGAGCGCGTCGAGTCGTGCCAGGTGCGTCGCGACCTGGGGCTCTGCGGTCGGCTCTGCGGATTGAGTGCGAGACGAGATATCCATCCGTAAATCCGGATTAAAGCACTAAACCTTGGGGCCGTCAATCCTCTGCCGGTGAAACTCCCATTCGGGGCGCCTCTCCCCCGAGCAGCAGAACCGCCACCGCGACCCAGGCACCCGGGAGGAGAGGCACGGCATAGCGCGGCAGGAACTCGGTGGCGAGCGCATGGAACGAAAAGAGCAGGAGGAAGGGGAGCAGGAAGGCGAAGCGCGGAGCGTCGCGGCGACCCACCGCCCGACCGGCGAAGATCCCAACCGCCGCCAGGATCAGCAGGCCGAGCTCGAACCGGAAGTCGAACGGCTCGCACCAGGGTGGCGAACGCTCGGCGAACAGCGCTCGCCAGGCGACCGCGAGGGTGGCCTGGAGGTGCGCCCCGGGGTGGGAGCGGAAACGGCGCCATGCGTCGCGGCGATAGGCGGCATCGACCGCGAGCGCGTCCCCCCCGGAGGCCGCGCGTTCGCGTCGCCACTCGGTGATGGTCCGGGTGAAGAAGTTGCCGGCACCGGTCCAGCGGTAGTCGGCCAGGGTCGAGCTCGGCGCGAGCTCCTTCGCCTTCGCCTGCGCGCTGTCGAGCGGCGTCCAGACGAGCAGCGCCGGCCCGATCCCGACGCGCGCGACCTCGGCGTCGAGCCGGGCGCGGACGGCCAGCGCAAGCCCGGAACGATCGGACAGCGCAGCCATCCCGAGCCGCCACTGATTGCGGACCATCCACCCGGCACTGGGGAGTGCGGCAAGAAGGAAGGCGGCGAAGGCCGCTCGCAGGCGCCGCTCGCGATTCTTCGCCTGCGCCGACGACGGGTACCACCCGACGGCGAGGCCGGCGAGCGGCAGGAGCAACAGCGCTTCGGCGCGCAGGAGCGGCAGCAGCGCGACGATAGCCATAGCTGTCCACGCGCCCCCGACCCGGCCTCTGGCGGCGGCGACCAGCGCCGCCGCCAGGGCGGCGATTGCGGCGGCGGCCGCGACCTCGGTCATGACCATCACGCTTCTCTCGTGCAACGCTGGGCTGGCGGAGACGAACAGGAACGCCGCCGCCCCGGCCTTTGCGCCAGCGAGCTGCCACGCCGCCCAGCCGCTGGCGACCGCCGCCAGCGTCAGGAACCCCAGCTGCAGCCAGCGAATCGAGCGGTAGAGCGGTGCCTGAGAGAAGATGGCTTCGACCTCGGTCGCGGAAGCCGGAGGGGTCAGGCCGGCGCTCCACCACCCGGCGGCGAGGAGAATCGGAAACAGCGGTTCGCGGTAGGCGTCGGCGGTCGGTTCGCCGCTGCCCGGGGGGGCGAACGAGAGGGTTCCGGAGCGGGCCAGGTTCGCCGCCGCGTAGAGGTAATCGCGCTCGTCTTCGGTCAAGCGGTCGTAGGGACGCGCTCGCCCCAGAGAAAGGCCGAGCGCGACGACTCCGAGCACAACGAAGGCGAAAGCGAGGGCCCGTGGGCCGGGAACCGGGAGGCGGCGACGTGCGGACATCGACGGCAGAGCTTAGCTGGTTATGATCGTGCTCCATGCCGACCCGAAACGACTCGAGAGATCTTTCGCATGGCGTCGTCGTACTCACCGGCGCTTCCGCCGGCATCGGCCGCGAGATGGCCCTGCAGCTCGCCGAAGCGGGAAGAGACGGCCTGCGGCTGACGCTCGCGGCGCGCGACGGCGGGAGGCTCGAGGAGGTCGCCGCACTCTGCCGGGCGCGCGGCGCCCAGGTTCTGGTCGTGCCCACCGACGTCGGCGTCGAAGGCGACTGTCGGCGCCTGATCGATCGCGTCGTAGCGGCCTTCGGCGGCATCGACACGCTCCTTCTCAATGCCGGACAGGACATGGGGGCGCGCTTCGACGAGCTCGCCGATGCCAGCGTTCTCGAGCGCATTGTGCGCATCAACTACCTCGGACCCGCCTGGCTGACCGGCGCGGCGCTGCCGCAGCTCAAGACCAGCCGCGGCCGCATCGTCGTCGTCTCCAGCCTCGCCGGCCTGACCGGGGTCCCGACCCGCACCGGCTACGCGGCCTCGAAGCATGCGCTGCACGGATTCTTCGATTCCCTGCGGATCGAGCTCGCCGGCAGCGGCATTTCGGTGACTCTCGTCTGTCCCGATTTCGTCCAGTCCGAGATCCATCGCCGGGCACTCGGTCCCGACGGCAAAGCGGTCGGCAAGAGTCCCCTGCGCGAGGAGCGCATCATGTCGGCGAGCCAGTGCGCGCGCCTCATCCTCGCCGCGGCCAGGGCGCGCCGCCGTATGGCGCTGCTCTCGCTGCGCGGCCGGCTGGGACGCTATGTGCAGGTCTTCGCGCCGGGGCTCATCGACCGCATCGCAGCGCGCGCGGTCGCCCGCGGGCACTGAGCGCCCTCCGCCGTCGCCCGGCGTGGCCCGGGACTCTCCTCAGGCCAGCAGGTCGTCGAGCGCGTCGCCGGTCGTACGCTCTTCCGGCGCGCGACCGCGGCGGAAGATGCAGGCGCCGCGCTCGCCGCCGAGCCAGCCGCGCGCCCCGTCGACCCGGATCCACGCCCGCTCCCGCAGCCCGACGACGGCCGCCTGGTTCTCTTCGTGGAACTCGGCGATGCGCTCGGCGCGGGTCTCGCCCATGTGCGTCGAATCGGGCTCCGGATCGAGGTAGTGCGGGTTGATCTGGAACGGCACCAGCCCGAGTGCGTCGAAGCCGCGCGGCTCGACGATCGGCCTGTCGTTGGTGGTGCGGATGGTCGGCCCGGCGAGGTTGATCCCCGCCGAGGCGCCGAGGTAAGGCATGCCGGCGAGGGCGCGCGCCCTGAGCGGCGCGAGGAGCTCGGCCTCCTGCAGCGTCTTCAGCAGGCGAAAGGTATTGCCGCCGCCGACGAAGACCGCCTCGGCCGTCTCGATCTGCCGCTGGCCGGTGGCGTCGGCCGCGAGCTGGTCGACGCTCTTGCCGAGCTCTTCCAGGCGGGTGCGAAACTTCGCCGTGTAGGCGGCGCGGTCGTACAGCGCGAAGGGTACGAAGAGGACCCGGCTGCAGCCGGCGAGGAGTCCCAACATCTCGTCCGCCGCGTGCGCCAGGTAGCGCTCGCCGTGGTTGGTCGAGTTCGACAGCAGCATGAGTCTGCGCATGACGCCCGTATCCTCTCTAACGCTTCGCGATCGCCTCGCCGAGGCGATCGACGTCGGCGAGGTCGTTGTAGATCTGGATCGCCACCCGGGCCGCCAGCCGGTCGCCGCGCGCGGCGATGTGGAGCTCGATGCGCTCTTCGAACAGCAGGACGTCGCGCAGCCGGGCGGCCTCGGCGGCCGTGCCGCCGAAGCGGGGCGGCAGCGGCACCGACACCATCGACGCGACCATCGAGCGGGGGGTGCGGAACTCTGTCTGCCAGCGCTTCGCGAGACGCTCGCCGGCGTGGAAGGCGAGCTCGTGGTTGTAGGTACGCACCTCTTCCGCCCCGAACTCGGCGAGCAGCTCGAGCGCCGCCGGCGCCGCGAGCCAGGGCGAGGGGTCGCGGGTGCCGACGAGATCGAACTCGGTCGTGAAGCCCTGGTCGAGCCCCCACGAGATGACCGGCGGGTGGAGCGCCGGCTGCAGCTCCGGACGGACCCAGAGAATGGCGGTGCTACGCGGCGCCCAGGCCCACTTGTGGAGGTTGCCGACGTACCAGTCGGCGCCGATCGCCGGCAGGTCGAGGGCGATCGCCCCCGGCGCGTGAGCGCCGTCGACGAAGATCGGCACGCCGCGCAGCCGACAGCTCGCCGCGATCTCCGCCACCGGCAGCAGGAGAGCGCTGTCGGAGGCGATGTGGTCGACGATCGCCAGGCGCGTCCGCGGCCCGAGCGCGCTGTCGATGGCGGCGACCACCTCTTCCGGCCGCTCCGTCGACGGCGCGATCGCCACCTCGCGGACGACCGCGCCGTGCTGGCGCGCGACGTACCGCGCCGCATTGGTGACCGCACCGTAACCGAGGGTGGTCACCAGGATCTCGTCGCCGGGGGCGAGCGTCAGCGAGCGCAGGACCGCGTTGGCACCGGTCGTGGCGTTGTCGACGAAGACCAGATCCTCGCCGCGCGCGCCAAAGAAGGCCGCGACTTCGGCCGCCGCGGTGCGCAGCCGGGGGGGCTCGGCGCGCGGCGCGCCGACGCGGATCTCGGAGAGCTCGCGCAGGAGATACCGCGAAGGCTGCAGCTCGATCTCGTCGCGGATCGCCTGCTGCGCCGCGAGCACACGCCGCGGCGGCGCGCCCACCGTCCCGTGATTGAGGTAGGTCATCGCGGGATCGAGCGCGAAGTGCTGCAGCATCGAACGGCCGAACCGGGCCATCACGCCTCCTTCGCCATCCGCCCGTCGAGATCGAGCATCGCGGCCGCTCCCTGCATGGCGGCGAGGACATTGGCGACGTGCTGCCAGAGGTCGAGGCCGCCGGCGAAGCAGGCGGCGCTGAAATCGGCGGTGGCGCTCTCGACGTGCGGCCGGTCGACTCCCGCCGCGAAGGAGCGCTCCTTCCAGCGCTTCTGGATGGACTTGAGCTCGACCTCGCGGACGTCCTTCGACGGCCGGACCAGCGCCGCCGCGATCACCAGGCCGGTGACTTCGTCGCAGGCGAGGAGGGCGAAGTCGATCGCCGCCTTGCGCGCCACCCCGGTCGCCTCTTCGTTGTGCGCCAGGATCGCCTGCAGCACCGGCTCGGGAGCTCCGGCCGCGGCGAGCAGCGGGATGCCCTCTTTGGGATGGGCCTCGAGCGTCGGATGGATCTCCCAGTCGTAGTCGTGCAGCAGGCCGGCCAGGCCCCAGAGCTCGGGATCCTCGCCGAGCTTGACGGCGTAGAAACGCATCGCCGCCTCGACGGCGAGCATGTGCCGCCGCAGCCCCGCAGCGGCGACATGTTCGGTGACGATCCCCCAGGCGGTCGCACGATCCATTCCGGCCCTTCCTCCCCGCCGGCGCGCACAGGGCCGGCAGCCAGATCGTACCCGAGGTCCATGGTAACTTCGCTCCCGGCATGTATCTGGAGCACTACGGGTTCCGCGAAGCGCCGTTCAACATCACGCCCGATCCGCGTTTCCTCTACTTTTCGGCCCGCCATCGCGAGGCCCTCGAGCATCTGCTCTACGGCATCCGCGAGCGCAAGGGGTTCGTCCAGATCACCGGCGAGGTCGGCGCCGGCAAGACCACTCTGTGCCGCGCCGCGCTCGAACGGCTCGGCCCCTCCTTCCGCACGGCGCTGATCCTCAATCCGGTGATGTCGTCGACCCAGCTCCTGCGCACGATCCTCGTCGAGCTCGGCCTCAAGGTGCCGGGCCGCACCGACCGGGTCGCCTACCTCGAGATGCTGAACGAATTCCTGCTCGCCCAGGTGCCGGCCGGCGGCGACGTGGTGCTGATCATCGACGAGGCGCAGGATCTCTCGCCGGAGCTCCTGGAGCAGGTGCGGTTGCTGTCGAACCTCGAAACCGACCGCCAGAAGCTGCTGCAGATCGTCCTCATCGGGCAGCCTGAGCTGAAGAGCATGCTCGACGACAACCGGCTGCGCCAGCTACGGCAGCGGATCACGGTGCGCTACCACCTCGAGCCGCTGTCGCGCGAGGAGACCGAGCTCTACGTCCACTACCGCCTGCAGGTGGCGGGCGGCAACGGCCGGCCGACGTTCAGCCGCTGGGCGATGTCGCGCATCCATCGCTATTCGAAGGGCGTGCCGCGGCTGATCAACGCCGTCTGCGACACCTCGCTCCTCGCCGGCTACGTCGCCGGCGTCGACCACCTCTCCGGGCGGCTGATCGGGCGGGCGATCCGCGAGCTCGAAGGAAAGCCGTCGTGAGCCTGGTCAGCGAGGCGCTCAAGAAGGCGGAACGCGAAGCCGCGGCACGCGACGCGCGCGGCAAGGGGCAGCCGGCACCGTTCGAAGCCCCGCTGCAGCCCTACCGCTCCCGCCGCCGCGGCGGCGCGCGGACGGCCCGTTTCGCTGCCGTCGGTGGCGTCGCGATGCTCGCCGCGCTGGCCCTGCTGTGGTGGTCGAGCCGGCCAAAAGCTCCGGCAGATGGGGAGACATCTCCGACCTCGGCCCCGGCCGCAACCTCTTCGGCGAAGTCGACTTCGGGATCCGAGCCCGCATCGCCCCAGGCGCGAGCGAGCGATCCGCCGGCTGCGCCCAACGCCCCCACTCCACCGATCCTCACCTCCGCAGCGGCCGCGCCGCCACCGGCGGCGCCGAGCGTCAGCGAGCCACCGGCGACGCCCCTGGCAACACCGCCATTACCGCAAACCACGCCGCATGCGCCGGCATCGCCGCCGAGCGCCAGCGAGTCGGCGAAGCCAAAGCCGCCCGCGCCGCGGGCGCCAGAGGCGCCGGAGCCGGTCACCACCCTCGGCCCCGGCGACTACTTGCGACGGGTCGACTTTCCCGACGGCTCGGCGCTCGAGCTGGGGGGAATCGTCTACTCGGAGACCTCGCCGTTCGCCTACCTGAACGGCCGCCTGGTCGGGGTCGGCGAATTCGTCGAGGGCCGGCGCATCGACCGCATCGAGCGCGACCGGGTGCTGCTCTCCGGCGACGCCGGCGCCATCACACTGCGCCTGAAGGCGCCCTGAGGCCGGGGCGACCGTTCATCTGCGGTTCATGCACGGCTGGGACAATCCGAGTTGATGCCTTCTTCCGCCGCCCCGTCCGCCGAATCCCGTCTAGGTCTGGTCGGCGCCGTCCTGCGCTCCCGATTCCGGCTCGCCCTCGGTCTCGGGCTCTTCTTCCTGGTCCTCGGCACGCTGACGCGGCTGGCCCTGGTGCTGGCCGGACGCAGCGAGGTGCCGCATTCGGTCTCGACCCTGGCGCGCATCTTCGCCGCCGGCGCCGTGCTCGACCTCTGGGTCGCCGCCTGGTGCATCCTGCCCCTGGTGCTCTACCTCGCGCTCCTGCCCGAGCGCTGGTGGCAGGCTCGATGGCAGAAGGCGACGCTCGCGTTCGGCCTCGTCGCGACTCTGTACGGGAGCCTTTTCGTCGCCGCAGCGGAGTGGTTCTTCTTCGAGGAGTTCGACAGCCGTTTCAACTTCGTCGCCGTCGACTACCTCCTCTATCCGACCGAAGTGGTCACCAATATCTGGCAGAGCTATCCGACCGGCAAGATCCTCGTCGCCCTGGCGGCGATCGTCGCGGCGCTCTTCTTCGCACTTCGCCGGCGCTTCCTCCCCGCCTGGGAGCGGCCCACGCCCCTGGCGGGCCGCCTCGCGGTGCTGTTCGCTCACGCCGGTTTGCTCGCGCTGCTGGCCGTCTGCTGCTCGCCGCGGACGCTCATCGAGCACTCCCCCGATCGCATCGTCCGCGAGTTGACCTCGAACGGCACCTACGCCTTCGGCGAGGCCCTGCTCGGTCTCGACGCGCCCTACGACGGCTTCTACGCCACCCGCGACGAGGGCGAGACCCACCGCCGTCTCGAGGCGCTGCTGGCCGAACCGGCCTCCGCCCCCGTGGTCCTGGCGCCGGGCTCCTCGGCGCGCCCGATCCGGGCGCTCTCCCCCGCGCGGCGTTGGAACGTCGTGCTGCTGCTCGAGGAGAGCCTCGGTTCGGAGTTCATCGGCGCCCTGCATCCCGATCACGACGAGCACCTCACGCCCGAGTTCGACGCCCTGACCCAGACGGGCGTGCTCTTCACCCAGGCCTTCTCCACCGGCAACCGGACGATCCGGGCGATCGAAGCGACGACCTCCTCCCTGCCACCCCTGCCGGGAGCGTCGATCGTCGGCCGGCGCGGCGCGAAGAATCTCTTCACCCTTCCCGGCGTGCTCGGTGAAGAGGGCTACCAGACACTTTTCGTCTACGGCGGCCGTGCGCTCTTCGACGGCATGGGTCCCTACCTCTCGGCCAACGGCATGCAGCGCATCGTCGAGCAGTCCGACTTCCCCAAGGGGGAGTTCTCGACCGCCTGGGGGGTCTCCGACCAGGCCATCCTGGATCGTTCCCTGGCCGAGATGGAGGCGATGGACCGCGCCGGCAAGCCGTTCTTCACCATGATCCTGTCGGTGTCGAACCACCGTCCGTACGCCTATCCCCCAGGAACCATCGAACCCCTGCCGGGCCTCAAGCGGCGGCAGAATGTCGTGCGCTACGCCGACTGGGCGATCGGCCGCTTCTTCCGCGCCGCGCGCGAGAAGTCGTTCTACGATCACACCCTCTTCGTCGTGATGGGCGATCACGGCGCGCGCGTCTACGGCGCCGCGACGATCCCGCTCGCCAGCTATCAGGTGCCGATCCTGATGATCGCGCCCGGGGTCCTGCCGGCCGGCTCGCGGATCGACACTCTCGCCTCTTCGCTCGACGTGCCGCCGACGATCCTGTCGATTCTCGGCCTCTCCTACAGCACGCGCTTCTTCGGCCACGATCTCCTGCACACCGACCCGGACAAGGGCCGAGCCCTGCTCGTCCACAACGGCGACATCGCCCTCATGCGCAATGGCCGCATCGCCGTCCTCGGCTTGCGCCAGCAGACCGCCGTGTTCGACGTCGACGGGAAGAGCGGGGAATTCCGTGTGGCGGACCCGCACGGCGGTGCGGAAGAGGAGCTCGTCGACGACGCGATCGCCTACTTCCAGTCGGCCGACCGCCTGGTGAGAAACGGCGGCTACGGGCTGGAGATTGCGGAGACCCCGCCGCGGGTGGCGGCGTCGGCGGCTGCCGGCGCGACCGCCGGAACGGAAGTTCCCGGCAGCCACGCCGCGGGCAAGAAGCTGTCGATCTGAGCCGGGCTAGCGAAAACTGCGCTTGACGCGCTCGACGTCGATGCGGATGCGGCGCGTGCCCTTCTCGCCGGCCTTGCCTTCGTGCGACGGGTCGAACTCGATCGGGTTGACGATCTCGGAGAAGACGTCGCGCAGGGCGCGCGCGCCGGTGCGGTTCTCCTGCGATGCCTTCTCGGCGATGAGCGCCGCGGCGACGTCGTCGATCTCGAGCTCGATGTCGAGCGACTCGAAATAGCGCTGCGTGCGCGCCAGGGGCGAGTCGTAGCTGCCGAGCAGGATCTCCTTGAGGATGGCGGTGTTGAGGTCGTTCAGCACCACGACCTTGTCGAACCGCGCCATGAACTGCGGCACCATGCCGTACTCGAAGAGATCCTTGATCTTGAGGAAGTCGGCAAGCGAAAAACGCGTCTCGAGGCGCACGCCGCCGTCCGCCGTCTTCACCGCCTCGGTCTTGATGCGCTCTCCCGATCCCGAGCGGCTGACCCGGTTGTAGACCTGGTCGTAGAGGCCCTCGAACGCGCCGCCGCAGACGAACATCATCTTGCGGGTGTCGATCTCCACCGTCTGCTCGCGGTCCTTCTCGCCGTCGAAGGCGTGCAGGCGATAGGGCACGCGCTCGCCCTCCATGAGGGTGAGCAGGCCCTGCTGCAGCACGACGCCGATCGGGTTGGGCTTGCCGGCGATGACGGTCGACATCTTGTCGACCTCGTCGACGCAGACCGTCGCGCGCTCCATCGTCTCCTTGAGCGCCTCGAGCGTCGGACGCTCGCCGAGAATCACCCGCGCCCGCTGCTCGATCGCCGAGAACATCCGGTCGGGACGGAACTCGGTCCGGTCGCTGTCGACCAGCAGGTTGGCGTTGAGGATCGTCACCGCCCGGAAGTGCTCGAAGCCCGGGACGGTGTCGTAGAGGCGCTGGATGTTGTTCATGATCGTCGTCTTGCCGGTGCCCGACGATCCGATGAGCAGGATGTTGCCCGAGACCTTGCCCAGGAGGTGCTTGTGAATGGCGACCGAGACGAAACGAAGAGCACGGTCCTGACCGAGGACGCCGCGCCGCAGCTCCTCGAACAACACCTTGGGGGTGATCGCCCCGTGGACTTCGGTCAGGGTCTCCGGACTCTTCGTCATCGCCTCGATCATATCGGTGGTTTCTCCCGGACGTCTGTCTACGGAGGCGGGACCCCCGGCGTCTAGGGCGGAAACGGCCGGTCGCGCCGGGCGGAACCGCGTTCGCCGCCGGGACGGCATAGGATCGGAAAGTGACCGCACCCCTGTTCTCCGTCCGCGCGGCGGCCAAGCGGTACGAGCTCGGCGAGACCGAAGTGGTGGCGCTCGCCGGGGTCGATCTCGACATCGGCGCCGGCGAATTCGTGGCGATCGCCGGGCCCTCCGGCAGCGGCAAGTCGACCCTGCTGCACCTCCTGGGCGCCCTCGACTCGCCGGACGGCGGCTCGGTGGCGATCGAGGGGCGCGACCTGGCCACCCTCAGCGAGCGCGAGCGCACCCTGCTGCGCCGCCGCCGGCTCGGCTTCGTCTTCCAGTCGTTTCATCTCGTCCCGGTGCTCTCGGCGCTCGAGAACGTCGAATACCCTCTCTGGATCGAGGACGTCCCCGCGGGCCGCCGCCGACAGCGAGCGCGGGAGATGCTCGCGGCGGTCGGCCTCGAGCGCCGCCTCGACCACCGCCCCGACCGCCTCTCCGGCGGCGAACGCCAGCGGGTGGCGATCGCCCGCGCGCTCGTCCACGAGCCGGTCGCCGTGCTCGCCGACGAGCCGACCGGCAACCTCGACTCGGCGAACGGTACGGCGATCTTCGACCTGATGCTGAAGATCCGCCGCGACCTCGGTACGACCTTCGTCTTCGCCACCCACGATCCAGCTCTCCGGTCGCGCTCGCCGCGACGCATCGAGCTGCGCGACGGCCGCATCGTCGCGGACTCTGCGGACGCTACGGGGGGCGCATGAAGTTCGCCATCTTCGCCCTCAGGAACCTCGCCCGCAACCGCCGGCGCACGGCGATCTCGCTCGCCATCGTCGCCGCGGGGACGGTGGGACTGCTGCTCACCGCCGGCTTCATCCGCTTCTCCTTCGACGGCCTGCGCGAAGCGATGATCCACGGCGGCCTCGGCCACCTGGAGATCGCCAGTCGCGCCGCCGTCGAGAGCCGCGGCGAGGCGGCGCTCGACCGCTCGGTGCAGCAGGGCATCGACGACTGGCGGGAGATCCGGGCGGCGGTCGAGAAGCTGCCGCACGTCGTCGCGGTGCAGGCGAACCTGCACCTCATGGGGATGATCCAGAAACCGGGCGGCGATTCGGTGTCGTTCGTCGGCGTCGGCGTCGAGCCGGAACGGGAGCGCCGGATGGGATTCGAGACCAAGGTGCGGGAGGGCCGGGCCCTCGCCGACGCCACCCCCGGCGAAGGCGACGACGAGGTCGTCCTCGCCCTCGGCCTCGCCGCGGCGCTCGGCGCCAAGCCCGGAGACACGCTGACCCTGCTCGCCGCGAGCCCCGACGGCATGCTCAACGCGCTCGACGTCCGCGTCGCCGGACTCGTCACCACCGGCGTGCAGGAGCTCGACACGCGCTATCTCAAGCTCCACCTGGCTTCCGGCCAGCGTCTGCTCGCCACCGACCGGGTGTCGAACCTGCTCGTCGGCCTCGACGACACGGCGGCGACGGCGAGCGCCCAGGCCGCGGTCGCGCAGGCGCTCGCGGGCCGATCGCCCGCGCTGGCCGTCACGCCGTGGGAGAAGCGCGCCGCTTTCTACAGCCAGGTGCGCAATCTCTACCTGGGAATCTTCTGGTTCCTCGGCGCCATCGTCTTCGTGCTCGTCGTGCTCGCCACCTCGAACACCCTGGTCATGACGGTGATGGAGCGGGTGCGAGAGATCGGCACCCTGCGCGCGATCGGCACCGCCCCGGCCCAGGTCGCCGCGATGGTGCTCTGGGAGGCGCTCTGGCTGGGCCTGCTCGGCGCGCTGCTCGGCGACGCTCTCGGGGCTGCCGCCATCGCCGGGATCAACGGCCTGCATCTCAAGATGCCCCCGCCGCCCGGCGCCGTCGACCCGATCGACCTGCAGCTCGCCTTCGTGCCGGAGGCGTTCGCAGCCATCCTCGGCGTGATGGCGGCGGTGCTGCTGGTGGCGGCGCTCGCCCCGGTGGCCCGGGCCACCCGTATCTCCGTCGTCGAGGCGCTGCGCCATGTCTGAGCGCGGCGTCGCGGCGGCTGCCCTCCTGCTCGCCGGAAACCTGCTCGGCGTCGCGGGCGCGGGCAACGCGGCCGTCGAGCCGCCTGTGGCGACCACGGTGCAGGCGGCGGATCGGGAGCTGCTCGCGGCGAGCGACCTGTTCGCTGCCGCACCGCCGGAGTTCCGGGTCGAGATCGAGGTACGACAGGGGGACGCCGCCGCCGGCATGCCGCTCGAGATCTGGCGGCGCGGCGAGGAGCTCGCCCTCGTCCGTCTGCTGGCCGAGAAAGACCGCGGGAAGTTCCTCCTGCGCCGCGATCGCGACCTCTACTTCATCGCCCCCGGCGCCGCCCGGCCGGTGAAGCTCGCCCCCTCCTATCGCCTGCAGGGGGCGGCGCTCGACGAGCTGCTCGGTCTGCGCCTGACGCGCGACTTCCGCATCGCCGGCGTGAGCGAAGGCGGCGGCGTCGTGACCTTCGACCTCATCGCCAACGACAAGGGGGCCGCAGCGGCGCGCCTGCGCTGGGTGGTCTCGCGCTCGCGACGGTTGCCGCTGCGCGCCGATCTCCTGGCGAGCGACGGCAGGGTGCTGCGGGTAATCGAGTTCCGCGACTGGCGCGATGCGGCGCGCGGCGTGCCGGAGCGGATGGTCGTGAAAGAGGTGCTGCGCGGCGGGGCGCCGCTCGAGATCCGCTTCGGCGCCTTCGAGGTCCGTCCGGTCGGCAGGGAGCTCTTCGATCTCGAGAACGGCGCCGCCCGCGCCACCCTCCCGCTGCCGGACCCCGCCGCCCGCGCGGCGCCTAAGGGGCCCTGACCTCGACCTCGGCGCTCGCCAGGGGAACACCGACCCGGTCGGCGAACCAGGCCAGGTCCTCGGCGACCAGATCGAGACGCACCCGGTAGCGCCCGGGCGCGGCCGGCCAGTCGATCTCGACCACCATCTCGCAGCGATCACCGGGCGCCACCGCCCTCGGCAGGACGAAGCGCGGCTCGCTCGCCGGACCCGTTCCCGGCGCGAGGGGGTCGATTCGCGCGCCGATCTGAACCGGCAGCACGGCGGTCGAGCTCCAGGTCCACGAGCCGGTGTTCTGCAGCTGCAGGGCGACACTCGTCCGGCTGCCCGCCGTGACCGTGGCGGGCAGCTCCACCGGCGCCACTTCGCGGGCGAAGCCCGTCTCCGGTGGTGCGCTGCGCCCGAGATAGCGCACCCGCGCCAGCGCGTTCGTGCCCGCCGGCGCACCGGGGATCTCGAGCGAAAAGCGCAACAATCGCACGGCGTAGCGCTCTTCCGGCGACCACCAGAAGCGGTGGCGGCGCCAGGGTCGGGCCGCTGCGTGGACGACCGTTCCGCCGGACCGGCCGGGCGCGAAGCTGGCGAGCGGATAGCGCCGGACACCTCGCCAGTCGGCGATCACAAGGGTGGCCGGAGCGGCGTCGGCGACGACGAGGAGGTGAATCGGCGCCTCGGGAAAGCGGGTGGCGACCTCGACCTCCGCCGCCGGCAGGGCGCTGCGGAGGTCGAAGCTCCAGCTCCCGGCGGTCGCGAACGGGTCGACGAAGCGCACGAAATCCCCCGCCCAGTAGCGGTCGCGCCGGCCATCGAGGTTCGACGCCGTCGACTCGTAGGGCAGCAGCCGGAAGAGGCCGGCGTGGGTATGCGCCTGGCTCGTCGGATCGATCGCGCCGAAGCGCAGCTGCGACACGAGCGCCGAGATGCCGACCCCTCCGGCCAGCAGCCAGATCGCCAGCAACTGGCGGCGCGACGGCAGACGCGGGAGGGCGACCAGCAGGCACGGGTAGGCGGCGAGAATGTAGCGGTTTCCTACAAAGGTCTCGCCGCCGAAGAAATTCGCCGGCATCCAGACGAGATAGAAGAGCGCCAGAGCGGCGAAACCAGCCAGTGCGGCGAGACCGGTCGTCGTCGGCCGCCGGAGGGCGAGCGCGGCGAAGAGCAACGCCGCCGGCAGGAAGATGGCCAGCCCGGTGTGACGGCCGACGAAGAAGTAGAGCGTGGCATAGGCGGTCCGCCCGCCGTCGAAGAGCGGTGCGAGGACGAGCGACGAGGTCGCGAGCTCCTCGGGCTGATCGAAACGGGCGCGGGCCGCAGCGCTGTGGACGCCGACCGGATATCCCGTCTCGGCGTTGAAGGTGGCGCGCGGCGCTTTGTACGGGTTGACCGCGCCCGTGAGCGCCCAGGTCAGGGCGAGCGCGGCGGCGTAGGTCACGACGATCGCCGCGGCGACGCGCGCGGCACGGCGCAGATCGCGGCCGAGGAGCGCCGCGAGCAGCGGGACTCCCGCCACCAGAGCGTTCGGCTCGCGCAGCGAGATCAGCAGGCCGAGGAGCGCCCCGCCGAGGAGGTCCGCCCAGGGGCGCGCGAGAAGACGCTGCGCCCAGTCGCTCGACGCCGCCTCGGCGCCCGGCGCCAGCGCGGAGGCGCGCCCGGAGAGCGCCAGCACGAGACCGGCCGCCGCCAGCGCCACCTGCAGCGTCTCGGTCATCCGCCAGGCGACGTACGGCACGACGATGCCGGCGGCGAAGAAGGTCAGCAGGGTGTCGCGTGCCGCCTGCCGCTCTCCCAGACGGACGAGGAAGGCGCGGGCGAGCGCCGCCGCCAGCAACAGCACGAGGAGATTCAGCAGCGCCGCGCCCCACTCGCCGAACAGTCCGACGAATGGCGCGGCGAGCAACGGATAGAGCACCGGCTTCGAGTAGGCGATCCCCTTGCCGGTGCGCTCGAGAATGAGGGCGACCGCCCCTCCCTGATGGTGCTCCGCCCAGGCCCGGTCCGCCCCGGAGAAGGCGAGATCGAAATCCCGCGCCAGGGAGGCGGCCATGGCGACGAACGTCCCCTCGTCGCCCCGGAGGGAGCCGCCTTGCGGACGAAGCAGGAAAAGGGTCGTGCAGAGCACCACCGCGATGCCCGCGAGAGCGGGGATCGGAGAACGGCGGCGGTACTTGGAAGGGTCGGAAGGGTCGGAGGGTTGGGCAGGGTGCGGCTTCAAGGCGCCGCCAGCCTATCGCAGGGCCGGCGGGACCCTTTCCGGCGACGGGAGGAACGGGGTTCCCGAGCCGGGCCGGCGCGTTGTATAGTTGTAAGAACTTGGTTGTAAAACCTCGCTGACACGTCCAGCCGGAAAACCTTCTTCAGGAGAACCCATGTCCGTTACTTCGCTTCGCCGTACTCTCGTTCGCCTCTCCCTGGGGACCCTGGCGGCCCTCGCCGGGACGCTGGCGATACCCGCCCCCGCGGCGGCCACCCCGCTGTGCACCGCCGACGCGACGACGCTGTGCATCGACCAGACGCCCGGCGACGGACGCTGGGAGATCAAGCTCGACTGGTCGACGACGCTGAACGGGGGATCCTCGGGCCATGCCCATGCCGTGCCGCTCGGGAGCGTCGGCGTGTCGCGCGGCGGCCTCTTCTGGTTCTTCACCGCCGACAATCCGGAGCTGATCGTCAAGGTCATCGACGGCTGCGGCTACAACAACCACGCCTGGGTCTACTACTCCGCCGGCACCAACGTCGGTTTCACCCTGACGGTGACCGACAAGCTCTATCCGACCCATACCTGGACGCGCACCAACGCCGACCTGCACACCGCCGAGTCGATCGCCGACATCCTGGCCTTCACCTGCGACGGCTCGGATCCGGATCCGGTTCCGACCGACCCCTGGATCCTCACCACCCGCCCGGGACACTTCTTCACCGCGACCCCGGAGCACCCGACGTTCCAGGTCGACATTCCGGTCAATCCCAACGAGGTCTTCTACAAGATCACCGTCGAGGTCGAGGTCGATCTCGACGGGTACTACAGCGGCGAGCCGGGAGGCAAGCACAACATCTTCTCGATCTGGCGCGGCGATGACGACCTGCACGGCGACTCCTACGGCGAGCTGGGCCTCTACGGCGGCGACGTCAACGAGCTCGAGCTGGTCTCGAACGCCGACCTGCCGGGGAACCAGAAGGAGTACCGTTCGCACACCCAGGACCTCAACCCGAACGCGGTCTACTCCTTCCTCATGACCTACGACGTGCAGCGCGGCCAGACGAAGACCTACGTCTACGAGGGCAGCCACGTCGGACAGAATCTCGTCTTCAACATGTTCGGCGAAGCGACCGGGGACAATCCGATCACCCCCGAGGGCGGCGGCTTCTCGATCAGCTTCGGCAGCGAGCTCGGCGGCGGGCTGGGCGGCAACCAGGTGCCGACCTACGGCTGGGAGTACAGCAACCTCAAGGTCTATCTGGAGCGTCCGGTCGACTGACGGGCAGCGCAGAGAGCTTTTCCCGAAGGCCGGCCGCGCGCTGCGCCGCCGGCCTTCGGCTTTTCAGGGCCGACCTCCCGCACCTTCCGGACCGAGGGCCGCTCGCGCACCTGTGCGTCGGCCCGCGGCGAGCTGCACCAGGACCGCCAGCGCGGCGATCGCACCGAAGTAGAGATAGCTCTGCAGGAAATTCCAGGGAGTCTGCGCGAGGCGAATCGCAGGCTGGACGTAGGTCGCCGTGAGCAGCCACGCCACGGCGAGCAGCAGACCGAGACGCCGCCGGCGAGCCGTGGGCTCCTTCCAGACGCACGCCGCCGCCAGCGCCAGCAGCGGCGCGACCACGCCGTAGTGATGTTCCCAGGCGATCGGCGACGCCATCGTTACTCCGAGCGTCGCCACGCCGAGGTCTGCCGCCTGTGCGTCCGGCCTGCCCTCGGGTCGCCGGCGCAGGAAGACCAGGGCCAGCAGGACCAGCGAGCTCGCGACCGTCCCCCAGTAGACCCAGGGAACGAAGGGCGGGAACTTGAAGCTCCAGTCGGCATTGTTGTGCAGCGGATCGTAGAGGCCGTCGATGCGTGACAGCAGGCCGTTGAGCGAGAAGTTGGCGTAGTAGGACTCGCCGCGCTGCGCGAGCAGCTGTAGCGCATGCAGATAGTCGACGTAGTTCTGCCAGCCGAAGACCATCACGCCCGCGAGCGTCCCGGCCGCCAGCACGAGCCCGCCGGCCAGCACGGCGCGGTACTGGCGGCGCCAGGCGACGAACAGCAGGATGAGCGCGTAGTGCGGCTTGAGCAGGGCGGCGACGCCGAGGACCGCACCGGCGGCGACCCGCCGGCCGGAGTACCAGAGAGCCAGGCTGAGCGCCGTGCAGGCGGTAATGAGACTCTGCACCTGGCCGATCCAGAAGCCGCGCAGGATCGGGTAGAAGAGCAGCGCCAGGGCGCCGACCAGCGACATTGCCAGGGCTCCCGGGGGTTCGCCGCCGTTCGCATCCTCGCAGACCCGGCGGAACAGCCAGGCAGCCGTGAAGATCACCGTCCAGCAGGAGAGCCAGCCAACGAGGTCGAGCAGGCGGTACGGCGCCAGGCCGAGCTTCGGCGCCAGACGCTCCGAGGCCAGCGTGAGGAAGAACGACGAGGGCGGATACTGGATCTTGGTGTGATGCGAGCTCAGCAGGCGATGGTAGACCGGACGCTCGGGGAAGGCGCGCCAGGACTTGACCGCCGACGCCATCGGGCGCCAGGAGTCCTCGTACCGGGCGACGTCACCGGCAAGGAACCGGCCCGCATAGCCCAGCGTCGTGTCGGCGAGACCCTCCTGCGCGAGGCACGAGAGCGCCAGGCTCAGGCCGACCTGCACGGCGATCAGAAGGGTGAGGCCGGCGGCGAGCCGGAGGTTGCGCGACCGCCGGGCCGGCGCCCCTCCGCCGGAGGCTTCGGGCTCCCCTGCGGAGGGTTGCACTGCCGCGCTCGATCTCGCCATGGCCACCGCCGGAGAATTCTAGACTCCTGGACAGCTTTTACAAGCTAGCTTTTACAACCAATCTGTTACGATCAAGAAATGATGGTCGGCAACCCATCTTCCGCCGCCGGCAGTCGCAACGCCGAATTGACGTCCGCGGGCCCGCCTTCGGAACTCCGAAGCAATTTGTGGGCCGCCCTGGCGCTGGTCCTGCTGGTGACCGCGTTTCTCGCCCCGTGGTGGAACCGCTACTTCGGCGGCACGCTGGAAGGCTACTTCCCCTACTACGGTGCCGAGCTGAATCGCGGCGAAGCGCCCTATCGCGACTTCTACCTCCACGTTCCGCCGCTCCTGCCGCTCGAGAGCGAGCTCGTCGAGCGCTGGACCGCCCACCCGCTCATCGCCCTGCGGGCGCTCGGCGGGATCGAGCGCATCCTCCTGGCCCTGGCGCTGTTCGTCTGGTTGCGGCAGCTGGTGCGCGGCACGCTCGCGGTCACCGCGACGGTCGTCGCCGTCGCGCTCGGTTCGACCGGCGACACCGAGGTGCTGCACCTCTACAACCATCAGTCGATCCTGTGGGCCGTCGCCGCCGGACTCCTGGCGAGTCTCGACTTCGAGCGCCCGCGGCCACGCGCCTGGCCGCTGCTGATGTCCGGCGGCGCCGCCGCCCTCGCTCTGCTGTGTAAGCAGACCACCGGTCTCGGAGCCTTCCTCGCCGTCGGGCTCGGGCTGGGCCTGGCCTGGCTGGGGTTGAAGGGCGCGAACGTTTCGGGTCGAGCCGCGGCGATCTGGTTCACCGGCGCGGCGTCGACGCTGGGCGCATTCGTCGTCTGGCTCTGGTCGCGCGGCGCGCTCGCCGCTTCGCTGCAGGAGATCTTCCTCGACGGCTCGGCCAGCAAGGGGCCGCTCACGGCCCTGGCCGGCCGCGCGCTCGAAGAGCCCTGGAGCATCGCCGCCTATCGCGTGCCGGCGATGCTGGCCATGGTCGCGGTCCTGCTTGGACTCCGCGCACTGCGGCGCGGCATCCGGCAGCCGATGCCCGAGTTCGCCTTCCGCGCCCGCTCCGGCAACCGGACCCTGGCGGTCGTCGCGACGATCGGCGTGGGCGCCATCGCACTCGGCGTGACCACCGCTCCCCGGCTGCACCTCGGAGAGGGCTGGCTGCTGCTGCCGGAGCGCTGGGCGGCCCTCTTCAGTCTCTGGGGTTCGGTCGCGGTGCTCATCGTCGTCTCACGCACCCTTTTCGCCCGCGCTCTCACGCCGCGGCTGGCGCGGGTCGGCCTCTTCGCCGCGGTCAGCCTGGCCCTCTCCTTCATGCTCTCGCTCTCCTGGGCGGTGCAGCCCGCCATGGCGCTGCCGGGCCTGGCCTTGCTGGCCGCGCTGCTGGTCGAGGGCATCGATCGCTCCCGCCAGTCGGTTCCGGCCACGTTCCAGCTTCCGCGAGCTTTCGTCGGCGTCGTCGCGCTGGCGCTCCTCGTTTCCACCTGGGAGCGCCAGCTCCTGCCGTTCAACTTCGCCGGCTGGAAGGAGCCCCCGCTCTTCGCACCGCGCGCCCTCGAGACGCCGCAGGGTCTCGAGGGTTACGACATTTCGCAGACCACCGCGACCTTCGTCGAGCAGGTCGTCGATCTGGTGCGTACCGAGAGCGCCCCCGCCGATCGCGTGTTCGCGTTCTCGCAGATTCCCTTCGTGCTGCTGCTCGCCGACCGCGAGAGCGCCACCCCGGCGGCGCTGCACTGGTTCGACGTCACGCCGGACCGCATCTGCCGCGAGGATCTCCGGCGACTCGACCTCGACCCACCGCGCGTGTTGGTCGTCTGGCCGATGACCGAACAGGAGATCGCCCAGCACGAGCGCGAGTTCCGCAGCGGACACTCGAGCGGTCAGCGCGAGCTCTGGCAGGAGCTGGAGCGACTGGCTCACGCGCGCTATCGCCTTGCTGGAAGGCTCGCAGCCCCAGGCGGAACCGCGGTCGAGGTCTGGGCGCGCAGGGACACCGGCGGATCGCGGCAACCGAATCCTCTGCGCGCCGCACACCCGGCGGATCTTCCCCACCGATCCGGATAGAATCGGCGCGCCGTGTCGCGCACCGTCCGTCTCACCTTCGCGGGCCTCGCCCTGTTCTTCGTTCTTTTCCCGCTGACGCTCCAGAAACCGGGGCTGCCGCAGGATCTGAAGTCGGACGAACCGGCCTATTACCTGATGGCGCTGTCGCTGGTGCACGACTTCGACCTGCGCTGCGAGGCGAAGGACATCCAGCGGCTGACGAACGAGTTCCCCTACAACAACGCCAACAACCTCATCCTGATGACCGACGACGGTTGGCGGACCGTCTGGTTCGGCAAGCCGTACCTCGTCTCGCTGATCGTGGCTCCGGCCGTGGCGCTCTTCGGCGCCGACGGCTTCCTCGCCACCAACATGGCGCTGCTCATGCTGTCGATCTGGATGGGGGCGCTCTACCTCCGGCGCTTCAATCCGGACGGGATCGCGCTGCTCTTCTCCGCCGGCTTCTTCTTGCTGTCGAACGCCTTCGCCTACGTCTTCTGGCTGCACACCGAGGTGCTGTGCATGGCCTCGGTCACGGCCTGCCTCTATCTCGCCTTCACGCCGGCGTCCATCGAGTCGCCGACCGGCCGCGGCGGGCGCTTCCTGCGCTCGTTCTGGAACGCGGCGAGCCGGCCGGCCTGGTCGGGGGCGGCGATCATCGCCGGGGCGTACAACAAGCCGATCCTCGCGCTCCTCGGCCTGCCGGCGATCTACCTCGCCTACCGCGCGGAGCGTCTGCGCGGCGCCGCCAAGTGGCTCGCCGGTGCCGCCGCGGCGGGCATCGTCGTCTGCGGCATCGCCATCGGCTTCACCGGCCACCCGTCCGCCTACCTCGGCGTCGAGCGCTCGGGCGTCCGCGTCCTCGACTTCACCAGGATGCCCGAGCTGCCGATCGCGCGCTCCGAGGCCTACAAGGAGAAGGTTCCCGAGGCCAGCGGTCCGCGCAACTCCTGGTCGTGGATCTTCCGCCTGCCCGAGGTCGATCACCGCCTGCCGGAGAACCTCGAGTACTTCCTTCTCGGCCGCCACACCGGACTGCTGCTCTACGCGCCGTTCTCCGGCCTCTGCCTGCTGCTCTTCTTCGTCTACGGCCGGCGCTCGCCCGAACGCTGGGGCGTGCTCGCCGCGCTCGCCGGCGTCGCGCTCTTCTTCCTCACCCTCATCCCGTTCAACTGGCACGGCGGCGGCGGCTTCATCGGCAACCGGTACTTCGTCAACGCCCTGCCGGCGCTGCTCTTTCTCGTCACGCGCATCGCCCCGGCCTGGCTCCCGGTCGCCGGCTTCGCCCTCGGCGGCATCTTCGTCGGACCGATCCTGTTCACGCCGTTCGGCGCCCCCGTGCCCAGCCCGACGCTGCAGGCGCATGTGCGCAACGCGCCGTTCCGCTTCTTCCCGTTCGAACGCACGCTGGCGCGGCAGATTCCGGGCTATCGCGGCCAGGTCGGCAGCGGGGTCTACTTCTTCGGCCGCCGCGACGTCCTGTCCATGGTCGGTGAGAGCCTCTGGGCGGTCGGCGGCAAGCCGGTCGAGGTCTGGGTGCAGACCGACCGTCCGCTGACCCGGCCGGTGTTTCAGGTCGAGAGCGCGATCGCCCCGAACCGGGTCTCGCTCGCTCTCGGCAAGGACCGCAAGGTGATCCACTTCGAGTCGGCGACGGCGCCCGGCAACACCACCCGGATCACCCTCGACCCCGGCCCGCCGGATGTCGAGACCGCCGACGACGGCACGACCTACTACGCCTACAAAATGTGGATCGAGGCCTCCGACCAGACCTTCCGCACCGAGGTGGTCCAGGCCAAGCCGCCCACCGAGGAGGAGGCGGAGGAGCTCACCCGTCCCGGCAGCGCGCCGCGCCAGGAGTTCGAGGAGCTGACCTTCCTCGTCGGCGCCGCGGTGACCTATCTCGGTGAAGAAGGGGATTTCGAGGCCGACGTCTACCAGCTCGAGTGGCTCGCCGGGCAGCCGCCCGCCGAGTGGCGCGCCAACCGGCTGGTCCGCGTGCCGGCGACGGTGCGCAACGCCAGCGCCGCCGTCTGGCCGGCGCGCGGCGCGACGCGGGTGGCGCTCGCCTATCACTGGCTCGACAGCGCCGGGAAGCCGGTCGTCTACGAAGGGCTGCGCAGCGCGCTGCCGCACGACGTCGCGCCCGGCGCGACCGTCGAGCTCGAGCTCGAGATCGCGACGCCGAAGCGGCCCGGAGAGTACATCCTCGAGCTCGACGCCCTGCGCGAGCGCCTCGCCTGGTTCTCCGGCAAACGGCCCGAGTCCACCCGGCGTCTCGCGGTCACCGTCCTGCCTTCCGACGCACCCTAGCGCGCCGTGGAGGCTCCGTTGGCCCCAGGCACGGCTTCGGACCCGCAAGCGCCCGATACCCCCCGCGGCCTCCTGCACTCCGGCGGAGCGGCGACGCTCGCCCAGTTCGTCCGCGTCGCCGCGATCCTGCTCACCCACCTCGCCCTGCGGCGCCTGATTCCGCCCGCGGACTGGGGCCTCCGCGACTGGACGGAATCGCTGTTCCTCCTGCTCGCCACGGTGCGCGACCTCGGCCTGCCGAGCCACGTCGTCCGCCTGCGGCCGATCCCGCTCGGCAACCTCCTGCGCCTGCAGGTTCTCTGGGGGGGAGCCTTGGGCCTGGCGCTGCTCCTCGCGGCGCCAGCGCTCGCCGGCACGTTCCGGACACCGCGTCCCGATGTCGCGCTGGTCCTGCAGGTGATGGTCGCCTACCTCCTGCTCGAGGGACTGGCGAGCGTCCCGCTCACCCATTTCGAAGCCGAGCTGCGGATCGGCCGGTCGCTCGTGCCGGAGCTCGCGCGGACTCTCGCTTACTGCGGCGGAGCGCTCGGCCTGGCGTTCGCGGGCTGGGGCGTCTGGTCGTTCATCCTCGCCATGGTCGGATCGCAGGCGCTGTATGCCGGCCTCTTGTGGTGGCGGGCGCGACCGACGATGAGGCTGTCTCTCGCGCCGGGCGGCACGCTGCCGATGTTGCGATCCAGCGTGCCGCTGGGCAGCATCTGGCTTCTGGCCTTCGCCGTCACCTACGCCGACGCGCTCATCCTCGGCAGCCGGTTTCCCGACGCCGTAGTCGGCGGCTACATGTTCGCCTACGTCTGGGCCTTCTTCGCCTCGCGTGTCCTGCAGCAGCCGATCGGACGGGCGCTCTATCCGGCGCTGGTGCAGTTCGGCGGGCGCCCGGACCAGCAGTTCCTCGCCTACCGGCTGGCGACCAAGGTGCTGCTCGCCATCGAGGTGCCGGCGGCGCTTTTTCTCTTCCTCAACGCCGATCTCGCCGTGCAGATCCTCGGTGGCGAACGTTACGCCGGCCAGGCGGACCTGTTGCGCCTCCTCGCCTTCGCGCCGCTCGTCGATCCGTTGGGCCGGTTCGGCGGCGAGCTGCTGGTCGCCCGCCACCGCGATCGCGACCGCATCCTGTCGCTCGTCCTGCATCTCACCGCGCTGGTCGCCGGAGGTCTCTTCCTCTCGCATCGCTACGGCCCGGTCGGCATGGCGTGGGCGAACTTCCTGCCGCTCGGCGCGCCGGTTCTCCTCGCCGCCATGGCGCGGATCGACCGTCGGGGACTCGGCCGCCTGGTCCTCGACCTGGTGGAGGTCTACGTCGCCCCGCTGCCGCTCTTCGCTCTCGCCGCCTGGGCCGGCGGCGAACATCTCTGGCTGCGCTTCGCTCTCTCGGCAGGCGCAGGTCTGGCGAGCCTGGGGTGGTTCTGGTACCGCTTCGGCACCCGCTTCCGCGACTTCTTCAGTA